>NZ_CP172558.1:2242910-2563326 GCF_046530675.1 Chitinibacter sp. S2-10
CGGGAGCGCTGAGCGGGCCGCTAAAGGAAATCGGCAGTGTAAGACCGCTTAGGCCTGATAATTCGGGGACATTTGGATTGGCGCTGGCTTTCATTTTGTAATCAATCAGCCCGGCGCCCAGATCAATCTGGCCGCCGCCGGTCAGTTGCAAAATGCCTGCGTTGACATTCAGATCGTGGCTGCTGGCAATGCCATGCTTGAGTTGCCAGCTGGCCTGTAATGCCGAAAATTGCGTCCGTGCATCCTGACTGCTGGCGGGGGCCTGGCCATTCATCAGCTTGATTTGCTGGCTGGCGGTGCGCAACAGCGCCGGAATATCGATGCCACGTATCGCGCCCTGTTTCAGGCTGACTTTGACATTACCACCGGCAGTGCGGCGCAGGTCGGACAGTTTTTTACCGATAGCAGCAACATCGACCGTAATATTGCTGCGGCCTTCGAAACGGCTGGTGTCGAGCACGTCGGTGAGCAAGGTATTGATATTCATATTGTCCAGCGTTTGCTCAAGCCGGAAATAAGTCGATGGTTTGCGCGCGTCAATTTCGGCGCGGCCATTCAGACGTCCTTCATACAGCGTCGCCGACAGCGGATCGAGCACCAGGCGCCGGTTGCGCGCGATCAGGGTCATTGCCAGATCGTCGATGTGCATGTTTTGCAGCACCAGCTCGCCAATCTTGATCGAGCCGATGGCATTGAGGTTTTCCAGCCACCAGAAATCCAGCGGAGTCTGATCGTCGACTTTCTTGGCTTCTTCGGTCACGACAGGCAGGTAGGGAGTCAGGTCGAGCTTGTCCAGCTCGAAATTGATGCTGTACTGCGGAACGATAAAACTATCCAGATTGAACTGGGCTTTGAGCTGCTCGCCATCGAGTTTGCCTATTCCGTCCAGACTGAGCGTTTCATAGCGCAAATCCAGATCGCCATGCCCTTGCAATTGCAGGCTGACATTGCCGCGTGGCAAGTTGCGGTTGGTGTAATGGCCGGACAGCTGGTAATCGAGCAAGCGAGCCAGATGACCACGACTGAGCTCGAGCGGACTATTGAGCTGCAATGCCAGGTTTTGTTCCGGGCTTTTGAATTTAACCGAAATTTGCGCCGTATCGGTGCGCAGGAAGCTGCCATGTGCACCGCCCAACGTTGGAATGGTTGTTTTGGCGCTAAATTCGGTGCCCTTGTCTTTCATGGCCAGATCAAACTTCAGCCGGTTGAGATTGAGTGCGCTATCTGTGAGGTGGATTTCGGGAATATCGAGCGTGCTCGACCAGTTTTGTCCGGCACGTTGCGCGCTGGCGTTGATTTTCATATCCCCGCCGGTCATGCGCAAGGGCTGCCAGCTGTAATTGAGATTGCCGGTCGCTTTGAGTGTGGCGTTTTTGACCTGTAACTGAGCAGCGCTTTCGCCGCGCTGCTGGATATCAAACTCAATATCAGCTACCCGCAAAGTGCGATCTTTTTCCAGATAACGCATTGCCGCATGGCCGGTAATTTCACCTTGCCAGCTAGGGGTCTGGTGTTTTTTACCGAGTGAGAGCTGGCCGAGCAGCACCAGATTGCCTTTGCTCGGGTCAGTCAGTTGATCCATGGTCAGGTCAAGTTGCGACAAATGGATGGCTTCACCCAGAAAATCATCCTGCCAGCTCAGGCTGGCCTGATCAAAACTCAGCTTGTCGAGCGCTAACTGGGTTTTATTGCTGTGTGGGCGCAGCAGGTCTTCGAAGTTGTAAGTGCCATCGCCATTGCGGATGATATTGAGTTCGGGCTGATCGATTTCGATGGCATGGACGACGGCCTGAGCACGGCTGAGCAAGGGCCAGAGCCGGAAAACGACCTTGATCCGCTTGGCGTGGGCAAAAACGGTACTGCTTTGCGGTTCGGTCAGCGTGCTGTCGTTGATCAGAATGGCGGGTCGGGGGAGCAATACCAGATGCGCGCTGCCGCGGATATTCATGGTACGGCGGGTATCGAGCTGAATCTGGCTGATGATTTGCTGACGTAGCGAATCAAAAGATAGGAAATACGGCACTACTCCAAAGAGGAAAGTGAACGTAATGATCAAGAGTAATAAAATCCGTCCAGGACGGGAGTGGCGCAAATCCATAAGCCAAGCTATCTATACCTGCGAATCGGTCGATTATCCATAAGAAAGCACTTAAACAAAAGTGCGATCTGTAATTTCGCGCCGTTATCGTCATAATGCCTTTATGATTACGCCGGATTTTCATTACTCTGCGCGGCAAACGCGATAAAAACATGGCTCATCTGACAAGCATCAAAGTTCGCGGCTACCATCTTGACCTGTACGGGCATGTGAATAATGCGCGTTATCTGGAATTTCTCGAAGAAGCGCGCTGGGCCATGATCGAAGACAGTGGCGGCGTCGAATGGTTTAGCGAGCGCAAACTGGCGCTGGTGATTAGCCGTATTGATATCCGCTACAAGCGTGCAGCGAGCATGGGTGACGTACTGCTGATCAAAACCCGGCTGCTGCAGTTGCACGAACGCGCAGGCTTGATCCAGCAGCAGGTGCTGCGGCAGGATACCGGCAAGCTGGTTGCCGAAGCCGATGTGACTTTTGCCGCGATTCACCCCGACCATCCCGGCGCGCTGCCAATCACCGGCGAGCTGGCTCAACGATTTGAACTGATGAGTACCGAATCCCAATGAAAAAACTATTGCTGGTCATGATGATGACTTTGCTGAGCGCGTGCGCCAGCATTCCTGACAAAATTGAAAAACCGCAAGTGAGTCTGGCTGGCATTTCGATTGCCAAGCTCGGCCTGGTCGAACAGCAGTTTGTACTGAGTTTGCGCGTGAGCAATCCGAACGATTTTGCGATTCCGCTCAATGGGCTCAATGTCAATGTCGATCTGAATAATCAGCCGTTTGCTCAGGGGGTCAGCAATGAAAAAGTCACTTTGCCGCGTTTGGGCGAGACGGTGATCAAACTGAATGTCACGACCAGCCTGAATCAGGTTTTCAAGCAGCTTAAAACTTTGCAAAATGGGGCGCTCAATTACAAGATTTCCGGCAAGGTTTACGCGCCCTTACTGCCTGCAGGGCTGGCATTCGAGCGCAAAGGCGAGTTATCCGGATTTGTAGAATAGCCTTGGGTATATGAATACAGCCAAGGTATTGATTGCCTTTTGTTGAAATACGATATATGGGTATTGACGTGCTTATGTCAGACCAAACCGATTAAAAGAACTGAAAAATGATACTGAATCAGCGCCAGCAGGAATTACTCGAATGGGTGCAGCGCGCCGGGCATGTCAGCGTCGATGAAATGGCGCATCATTTCGGCGTCGCACCGCAAACCATTCGCCGCGACATCAATCAGCTCGCTGACGAGCGCAAATTGCACCGCGTCCACGGCGGTGCCAGCGCGCATTCGAGCGTCGAAAATGTCGAATATTCGACGCGCAAGGACATGCGCAGCGACGAAAAAGAACGCATCGCCAAACTCGTCGCCGAGCATATTCCGAACCACGCTTCGGTGTTCATGAATCTGGGAACGACCAGCGAAGCCGTTGCGCGCGCTTTGCACAATCATGTCGGCCTGCGCGTGATTACCAATAATCCGCATATCGCGATGACGATGTGTCACTACCGCGATAGTGAGGTTGTGCTCGCTGGTGGCGTGATGCGGCCGAAGGATTACGGTATTTGCGGCGAGGCGACGATCGAGTTTATCCGCCAGTTCCGCGTCGATTACGCCGTGCTCGGCGTCGCGTGCATCGAGATGGACGGCACACTGCGCGATTTTGAAATGCGCGAAACGCGCACTTCGGAGGCCATCATCGCGCAGGCGCGCAATGTGTTTCTGGTCGCCGACCATTCCAAATTCGGCCGCCCGTCACTGGTGCAAATGGGGCATTTGCGGCAAGTGACGGCGCTGTTTACCGATAGCGCCGTGCCGGAAGCTTTGCTGCCGGTGCTAGAAGAATCGGGTACCGAGCTGTATATCGCCAACGAGTGATGTGTTTACATTGTGAGTATCCAGAAAAAGAGCACTTCGGTGCTCTCAGGCTGCAGACAAAGTGAGTGACGGCATTTTTCAAGTCTCGGCAAAGCCGAGCCTAGGAAATAACGCTTTGACTTCGCAGCCTTTATGTTTTATTCCCACCCCTCCCGTCCCCTCCTTGAGGGGAGCACCCCAAGGGCACTTCCTGCGGGGCGCCTCGCTTCGCGAGCGGGGTTTGTCATCTATCTGAGAGCACTTCGGTGCTCTTTTTTTGTCTTTCGTTTTCAAAAACGAACATTTTGTTCGATTTGTGTTTTCAATTCGAAAATGTGCGCGCATAATGTTCGTATGTGAACGTTATTTTGTGCGGTTTGTTCGTTTTTGGGGTGCGAAAATGAATGCAGCAATACTAAGACAGTTGTTGAAGGCTGATCCCTATGCTCAGGTTGACGATGCTGCTGAGCGGCAGAAACTGGTCGTCGGCAACTGGAAAATGCACGGCTCTCTGGCGCTGTGTCGCGAAGCGATTCCTGCGCTGGCGCGATCAGTGAGTCCAGAGGTGCAGCTGGTGCTGTGTCCGCCAGCGCCTTTTCTGGGCGAAGTGGCTCGCCTTGCGCAAGGCACTGCAGTGCAGTACAGCGGGCAGGATGTCGCCGAACAGCAAAGCGGCGCGCGTACTGGTGAATGGTCGGCGGGCATGCTGGCCGAGCTGGGCTGCCGCTATACGCTGGTCGGACATTCCGAGCGCCGCCAGCATCACTATGAAGACGATGCGCTGATTGCCGCCAAGGCCAGAGCGTGTCAGGACGCCGGGATTACGCCGATTGTCTGTATCGGAGAGAGCGAGGCCGAGCGTGAACGCGGCGAAACCGCGCAGGTGCTGTATAACCAGCTCGATTGGCTGATGACGACACCGCTGTGGCGACAAGCCATCGTGGCGTACGAACCGCGCTGGGCGATAGGCACGAATCATCCGGCAACGCCTGAGCTGGCGCAGCAAACGCACGCGCTGATCCGCGCTTATCTGGCGCAAACCGACGCCGTGGCCGCAGCCAAAATCCCCTTGCTCTACGGTGGTAGTGTCAAGGCTGATAACGCCGCCGGCTTTATGGCCATGCCCGATATTGATGGTGTACTGGTGGGCGGCGCATCGCTCGATACCGCGTCTTTTCTCGAGATTTATGCCAGCGCCGTGCTTTGTGGTTCCGAGCATCGTCCTGTTCAACAGTTGGCTCAACTGGCAAGAATGGTGGCCTGATCATGAAATTATCGTTAAACGAATTTATCTGGCAACAACGCAGCGATGAGCGCTTGCAGCGCGTTGCGCCGCTGTTGCTGGCGATTGCACAAAGTTGCCGACTGATCGCCGGCGCGGTCCGCGATGCGGCGCTGAATAATGCAATGGGTGCGGCGGGCAGCAGCAATATTCAGGGCGAAGCGCAGCAAAAACTCGATGTCATCAGTAATGAGCTAATGATGGCCGAAACGCGCGATCTGGTGCGTGCGCTGGCGTCCGAAGAAATGGACGAGATCGTGCCGTGCAACCCCGATTCCGATCTGCTGCTGGTGTACGACCCACTCGATGGCTCGAGCAATCTCGATGTGAATATTTCGGTCGGCAGCATTTTCTCGATTCTGGCCACACCAGAGCCTGCGGGCGATCTTGCTGCCGAATCATTTTTGCAAAATGGCCGGTCACAGCTGTGTGCAGGCTACGCGCTGTACGGCCCGGCGACGATGCTGGTGATTACCACCGGGCACGAGGTCAACGGTTTTACTTTTGACGAGCACAGCGGGCTGTTCATGCTGACGCATCCGAAGCTGCGCATTGCTGAAGAAGCCAAAGAATTCGCGATTAATACGTCGAACGCCCGCCACTGGCCTGCGCCTATCCAGCGTTATATCGCTGAATGTCAGGCGGGCAGCAGCGGCGTGCGCGGACGCGATTTCAATATGCGCTGGGTCGCTTCGATGGTGGCCGAAGTGCACCGCATTTTGCTGCGCGGCGGTGTGTTTCTCTATCCGCAGGATAGCCGCGAGTCGAGCAAAAACGGCAAATTGCGGCTGCTTTACGAAGCCAGCCCGATGGCGATGCTCGTTGAAGCCGCTGGCGGCGCGGCGTCAACCGGGGCTGAGCGATTGCTTGATGTGCAGCCAGAACGCTTGCATCAGCGTGTGCCCGTGATTCTTGGTGCGATGAACGAAGTTGCGCTTATTGAAGGGTATTGCCGTACAGCTATTGCTGAATCTTATCTGGAGAGTAATACCCTGCATAAAGGTCATGCTTTGCTTGAAACCCAATTTCAGTAAATTTCAATCAATACATTCAAATTCATTTTCGCTTTCTGGAGTTACATCATGTCACTCGTTTCAATGCGCCAACTTCTCGATCACGCCGCCGAGCATCAGTACGGCCTGCCTGCGTTTAATGTGAACAATCTGGAGCAGGTGCGCGCGATCATGCTCGCGGCGGACCGCAGCAATAGCCCGGTGATCATGCAGGCCTCGGCTGGCGCACGTAAATACGCCGGTTCGCAGTTTTTGCGTCATCTGATTTTGGCGGCGATTGAGGAGTTTCCGCATATTCCGGTCGCGATGCATCAGGATCACGGCACCAGCCCGAAAATTTGCGAAGAGGCGATCAAACTGGGTTTTTCATCGGTGATGATGGATGGCTCGCTGTTGGAAGATGGCAAAACCCCGGCCGATTACGACTACAACGTCGGCGTGACGCGGCAAGTGGTCGAGCTGGCGCACGCGCGCGGCGTATCGGTCGAAGGCGAAATCGGTTGCCTCGGCAGTCTGGAGACAGGCAAGGCCGGTGAAGAGGACGGCGTGGGCGCTGAAGGCACGCTCAATCACACGCAGCTGCTGACCGATGTCGAAGAAGCCTACGCCTTTGTGATGGCGACCGGCGTTGACGCGCTGGCGATTGCGATTGGCACCAGCCACGGCGCGTATAAATTCTCGCGCCCACCGAGCGGCGAAACGCTGGCGATTGACCGCATCCGTGAAATTCACGAACGGTTGCCGAATGTGCATCTGGTCATGCACGGCAGCTCGTCGGTGCCGCAGGAGTGGCTGGAAATTATCAACGAGTACGGCGGCGACATCGCGCCAACGTGGGGCGTTCCGGTTGAGGAAATCGTTCGCGGTATCCGCTATGGCGTTCGCAAAATCAATATCGACACCGATTTACGCCTCGCCGCCACCGGCGCAATCCGCCGCTTTATGGCGCAAAACCCGGCCGAATTCGATCCGCGAAAATACCTGCAGGTATCAACCGATGCGATGCGCGATATTTGCCTCGCCCGCTACGAAGCTTTTGGCAGCGCAGGGCAGGCGTCAAAAATCAAACCGCTGGGGCTCGACGTGATGGCCGAGCGCTACGCGCGCAACCTGATGTCGGCGGTGCCGACCCGGCGCGGCGGTGTCAGTGCGGGACTGGGTGCACTCAATATCAGCCAGTCGCACGATCTGGATCGGCTGCTGATGACGCGTGATTGTTATTAATGGGTATATCAATGCAGCCTATTATTTTAATGATCTCTAGTTATATACCCATGGGGTGGTGATGATCTTCTTACTGTGTGTAGATGCGAAGCGGGCTGATTGGCCTAGGGCTTAAAACCCGTCCAAGCACACCGAGCACGAAGCGAGACAAACAGCTTTATCGTTTGGCTCGCGCCACGCGAGGGAACCGCGGAGCGGGGTGCGCTTCGGGTCGCCTTCTTTTGCTTACTTTTCTTGGCGAAGCAAGAAAAGTAAGTCCCCGTCGCGGATTGCGACTGTAAAACACGGTGCCGAAGGCACTAAAAACCATCAACACGGATTGAGAACATGGCCGCGAGAATCGCTAGGCAGCTTGCCGTGAGCCTGCTGCCACACACGGCGAAAATCGCGTGCCGAGCCGAATCCGGCTTCCTGCGCGATTTCTTCAATCGTCAGTGCTGAATTGGCGAGCAATTGCTGCGCGAGCGCCAGCCGGATGCTCAGTTGGTAGTCATGCGGCGTCAGTGTGGTGTGCTGGATAAACAGGCGGCTTAAAGTGCGCGGTGTGGTGTGCACGGCGGCGGCCAGCTCGGCCAGTGTCCAGCGGTGCTTCATATTTTGTCCTTGCTGGCTGAGCAAATCCTGCGCTTTGTGAACCACTGGGTGTAGGTGGTTGCGGTGCAAAAGCCAGGCTGACAATTGCGGGTCTTGCCCGCTGCGGCGCAGCCAGACGACCATTTGCCGGGCGATATTTTGCGCCATCATCGCGCCAAATTCGCGCGCGACCAGATGCAGCGCCAGATCGATTCCGGCGCTAATTCCGGCGCTGGTGGCGATGTTGCCGTCTTCGACAAACAGTCGGTTTTCTTCAATCAGCGCCTTTGGCGCGGCCAGACGCAGCCGTGCGATCAGTTCATGGTGGGTGGTGCAATGCTTGCCATCGAGCAGACCGGCTTGCGCGGCGATCATCGCGCCCGAACAGATGCAGGCGAGCTGGTTTTGCCGTTGATCAAAGTGCTCGCGCAGCCAGCTGACAATGGCCTGCGCTGCGGGAAGTGATAGATTGTCTTTCGAGTTTTGTACGCCGATCAGTACGACCAGCGCCCCGTCCGGAATCGGCTTCGGCAACGGTGCGAGCTGGTGCTGGGAGAGGCCGACCGACGAAACCAGCTCGGGCACCGCGGCAACCATATGCAAGCGAAGCGGCGCACCATACTCGATGGCAATTTGCAGCACTTCGGCGGGTCCCGCCAGATCGAGCAGCATGAAATGCGGGCTTAAAACGAAAAAAACATCTCTCAAGATTGCTCCTTTGTGAGCAGCCGTGCGCCAAAAACATTGAGCAACAAACCCAGCATTAACACTAGCGCGCCCAGCCATTGCAGTGCTTGCAGCTTTTCGCCGAGGAAAAACGCCGCCGACGCCAGACCAAACCACGGCACGAGCAAGCTAAACGGCGCGACCAGATTGGCCGAATGGCGTTGCAGCAAATTATTCCAGATCGAATACGCCAGAATGGTCGAAATCAAAGCCAGATACAGCACGGCGAAAATCGATTGCGACGAGAGCTGGCGCAGCGCTTGCGCAATGCCTTGCGTCCCATCGAGACATAGCGATAACAGGCTAAAAATAATAAACGGGGGTATCGAAGCCCAGACTATAAAATGCAATGCATTGACGGCAATACCCTGCTTGCTTGTTTGCCGGATGACAATATTGCCCAGCGCCCAAGCCGCCGCTGCGCATAAAGTCAGGCCAAAGCCGAGCAAGCTCATCGCATTTTTATCGCGCAACACATCACCGTGCGAAACGCCAATCACGGCCAAGCCCAGCGCGGCAACAATCAGCCCGGCGAGCTGATACCAGCGCCAGTGTTCGCGCAAAAATAGGCTGGCAAACAGCAGCGTAAAAAACGCTTGCGATTGCAAAACGACCGACGCCAAGCCCGCGGGCATCCCGACATCCATTGCAGTAAATAAAAAACCAAATTGCCCGACGCCCCAGACCGTGCCGTAAATCAGCCAGTATTTGGCGGCAATCGTCGGGCGCGGAATAAAGAAAATCGCCGGAATCAGTACCAGCAAAAAACGCAGCGCGCCCAGCAGCAGCGGCGATAAACCATGCAAGCCCCACTGGATCACGACAAAATTAAACCCCCACGCCGATACGACGACCAGCGCGAGCAGCAAGTCGCGCAGTGGCAGCGTGGCGCTGGTATTAGGCGTAACCATGATTGATTTCCTTGCGAACGCGACGCGGGCGGCGCACCAGTTCACCGTTGCAATTGGGGCAAACAAAGCGAAACACCTGCGCCGCGCATGTCGCGCAAAAAGTGCATTCAAACGAGCAAATATATGCATCGTCGCACTGGGCGGGCAGCGCGCATTCGCAGCGCTCGCAATGGGATTTCATTTCAAGCATGGGCGGCCTCCGTGACAGCAGATTGCTCGGTTAATTGATCTGCGATTTCAGCGCCAAGCTGTGCGACGCTGCAAATGCGCGCAAAGCGCTGCGCCAAAACCAGCTCGGTACGCGCCTTGATATCAGCGGCGCTATACACCGTGCCATCCGGATGCGTCATCGCAAAAGTCAGCGTCGCATCAGTGACAAAATCGACTTCAAAACCGAGATCCGACGCCACACGTGCCGTCGTCTCGCAGCATTGCTCGGTGCGAATACCACAGATGATCAATTTGCGTATCTGGTGTTTCTGCAACCACGGCAGCAAACCCGATTCGGTCAGTGCATTGTGGACGTGTTTTTCAAATGTCACCGCCGGCGTATGGCGCAGAAAATCCATCGGTTTGACCCAGCCGCTTTCCTTGCGAAAACCATCGTCCTGATCGACATGTAGAATATTCACCACCGGAATCCTGGCCGCTTCGCAGGCGTCGATCAAAGTCAGCAAATTGCGTTGAAAATCAGGCAAATCATCTTCGCACCAAAAAGGGAGATGCTCAAACGATTGTTGAACGTCGATAACGAGCAGGGCTGCGGACATATTGTGCTCCAGTTCAGGGTTGATAGACACAGTATGAGCGCTTATGAATGAATATTTCAGGGCTGAAATGGTGAAGTTAGGGGACAAAAAATGACAATCTTGCTTGCGCTAGGGGGCGGGGGCTTCATCTTCGCTGGCGATGACTAGCCGAGCGCTCTGAAGGCATTTTGATTGGTGGCTTAATGCCGCTGGAGTCGTAATGAAGGCTGCTGATCGGCCTAAGCGGACAAAAATCATCGGCGAAACCGAGGTCAATTCAGAATGATGCGTTAGGTTGCATTACTGACCGGAAAGTATTTGTTATTGACTCGCTCAATATTCAACTTGTCAACAGGCCAAGCATTCAATTGTTTCTCAACAATTTGCCGGAGTTCCTCGAGTTCGGGGGTGTCCTGAACGGTGGTGCCAAATAGGAGGCGCGGTTTTCGAGAGGTAAGGTGTATTTGAAATAAATTAGCCACTTGATCATCAGTAAAAATATCAACTGCCAATTTAACTCCAGACTTTTCAAACCAAGCAAACCACCCCCAATCTTCCTGATTTGCTTCGATATCGCAGTATTGTGAGTTAAGAGTAGGGAGGAGTTGTTCAAGAACTACATCTCCACCAATGCAGCAATCATTAAAATATTGCTCAGGGTCGATAATTTCGACCGATTTTTGAAAAGTGAGTGAATATGGCATTTGTGACCTAGCGCGTGTAAATACTCGGACGAAAAAATGCAGCTTTGATCTGTCCGGTTTGATAGATAGAGATTGCGGTGGTTCAACGATTTAGACCAACTACAGCGGAATGTCATTTCAGGCAATATCTGCACACTTATTTTTAGCTATCAATAATAAGAAAAACCCAATATAAGCGGTTTTATATTATTCAAAGCGCTGCCGGTTTGATCGGCAAATAGCCATCAAAGCGCGTGCTTTCGCCTTCCAGAACAAAGTCCGGTTTGATTCCGGCCAGATGCGGCGCCAGCCGTGGGCGTTTAACGGTGACGCGTTTGAGCGCGATTTGCCGCGCGGGCGCGAGTAGTGCGTCGGAGTCTTCGTCGCCGCCAATCAGTGTTTGAAATGCCGCCATGTCTTTTTTCGACTTCGCACGTTTGCCCGGTTCGGGAAACATCGGGTCGAGGTAAACGACGTCAAATTGCTGCGCCGCCAAGAGGCCTGTACCTGCCGCGCGTTCGTTCAGCCATTCGCGCCCGTCGCCAAAATGTAGCGCCATGCGCGCGGCGATTTCGGTGGTATGGGTATCTTGCTGCGCACGGCGCAGGCCGTCTTTTAGCAGTAAATACGCTACCGGGGTACGTTCGATCAGCGTGATCTGGCAGCCCAGCGATGCCAGTACAAATGCATCGCGACCCAAACCTGCCGTTGCGTCGAGTACGCGTGGCAGATAGCCGCTTTTGATCCCGACTGCTTTGGCGACGGGCTGGCCGCGGCCTCCGCCAAACTGGCGCCGATGCGCCGCAGCACCGCCGACGAAATCGACAAATACCGGGGCTTTTTCAGTCAGTGAGCGCAGCTCAAGATGTTTGTCGACCCAGTACAAACAATGCGTTGCATCGCTAGGGGGGGTATCCCACAGTGGCAAGCCTAGCGATTGGGCTTCATGGCAAAGCTCCGGGGGGGTATTTGTACGAATTAATCCAATCATCTTAATGTGCTACGGCGTCTGCAAAATAAGGGCGATAGCCTACACGAGGTAGTCGTGTAATGGGGTCTTGCCGGTAAAAGAGTTTGAGTTGCCGGTAAACCGCAGGATAACAATCATTCAGGGTGTGAGGGTCTTCGAAAAAAACTTCCGAACAAACGGCAAAACATTCGGCGGCATCGGTCGCGGCGTAGAGGTCAATCGGGCTGTATTCGCCGTGACTGGCTTTATGCTGCAAATCGTGAAAAGCATGACTGAACGCTTGCTGCCAGTCTTTTTGCCGCATGCCGTGATGCAGCGGCGGGTTGCCGTTCGGATAGCCATTGCGCATATCGAGTTTATGCGCCAGCTCGTGAATGACGACATTGAAGCCATCCTGCCATGGTGCTTCCATCACATCGTGCCAGGACAGCAGTACCGGACCGTCGCTGCGCGCCTGACCGGCGGCAACGATGTCACCTTCATGAACAAAACCATAATGATCGCGCTCACGACTAGGGCTGACAAACTGGCTGGGGTAGATAATGATTTCTTTCCAGTCGTCATAGGCATCAAAACCCAGATTCAGAACCGGCAACGCGGCCTGTACCGCGAGGACGACGCGCATCGGGTCGCTAAATTCGATGTCTTTGACCGGTGAAATGGCTTTGGTGTGTAAAAACCATGCTGCGAGCAGTTTCAGTCTGGCTAATTCAGCACTGCTTAATCCTTGCAGGATAGGCATGGTGGTGACGGGCAGCCACAGCGTGTCGTCAATTGGGTGCCGTTTTAGCCACCAGTTGCGGTGAAGATTGCGTATCAGTTGCAACATGGTCAGCTTTTTGAGTCAGGGGAATCACCTACATGGTGATCTTTGGCTTTATTTTCAATTGTGATGGGTGATAATGATGGCTGATTGAATCAGCTCTTCGAGGTTCAGTTCATGATGGATTTAATTTTATACAGTCCGGCCAGCGTGGGTTGCGGCGAAGCCTAACGCAACACAATCTGGCGCAATGTAAGCTTTGCGGGTGAAATTGGTTTATGCTGTTGTCTATATAAAGGCAAAAACCTTGCCTGTTTGATTGCGATGCTTTTTCTTGGTGACTACATTATGTCGATTCGAGCTCGTCTACTCCTGATTGCCGGAGCCATTTACGCGGCAAGTGCTTTGGCTTTGCTGCTTGCAGGTGGATCTTTGCTCTCCATGCTGCTGGTGGCTGTGGTTGGCTTCGTTGTGCTGCTGGGCGGTTTGCACTGGGCCATGAATAATTCGCTGGGTCAACTGCAAATCCTGCGCGATGCGATTCGCAATCAGGCTGCCGAGAATGGCGACCTGACCGAGCGTTTGCCCGAGCTGGGAGGCGAAGTTGGCGAAGTGGCTTCTGCGTACAACCAGTTTGTTAGCAAATTCCAGAATGTATTACGCGATGTGCAGCGTGAAATGGAAGGGTTGGCGATCAGCATGCACGAGCTGAGTTCGGTCACGGCTCAAATGGCCAAGGACACGCGCAGCCAGTCTGATTTTGCCGCTTCATCGGCGGCAACGGTCGAAGAAATCACTGTCAGTATCAACCATATTGCCGACAGTGCCCGCAGCATGGATTCGGTCGTTAGTGAAACGCAGCGAATTTCCGGCGAAAGTGCTGATTCGGTTTTGCGGGTTTCCGAAGAAGTAGGACAAGTTTCCAATGCAATGGGCTCATTGGGTGCCACGATGAATGGCCTGGGCGAGCGCTCTGCTGAAATCAGCGGCATTATTGGCGTCATTAAAGACATCGCCGATCAGACCAATTTACTGGCGTTGAACGCGGCGATTGAAGCTGCTCGCGCCGGTGAGCAGGGCCGTGGTTTTGCCGTGGTCGCCGACGAAGTGCGCAAACTGGCCGAGCGGACTGCGCAGGCGACTGTTGAAATTGCGCGCAAGATTGAATCGGTCGGGGTTGAAACCGAACGGGCGGTCAGCAGTATGTCAACGACTTCAGCACGCGTGGGGCAAAGCGTGACGCTCGCTGACGATGCCCGCTCACATATGCTCAATATCCGTGAACGGATGGATCATGTGGTCAGTCTGGTACGGCAAATCGCCGATTCGACGACCGAACAGTCATCGGCAGCCATTTCAATGGCCACTTCGGCCGAGCAAATCAATATCATGACGATGGCGACTGATTCGGCGCTGCAACAGGCCAGTAAGACCATTGTTTCACTTGATGATAGAGCCAAACGTTTGCTGCAAATTGTCGGCAGCTACAAACTGGCCGATATTGAAGTGTTGCACTGGTGGCAGGCTTCCAGTGAAGCCAAGGCCGTTTCGGAAATCAAGGCCTTGCTCAATCAACGTGACCACCACTGGGTTGACGCCCAGATTGGCGGTGATAATCCGATGGGCTCGCTCAAGCAGCGCGTGATGGCCGGTAATCCGCCAACCGCAGCAGCAATTGGCGGCGTGAAAATCCAGAACTGGGCGCGTGATGGCGTACTGGCTGACCTGACTGACATCGCCCGCCGTGAAAACTGGTCCGCTATTTTGCCGGCCGTACTCGACAAAATGATGCAGGCCGATGGTAAGTATGTTGCCGTTCCACTCGGTGTCGCGCGCGTCAATATGATGTGGATTAATGCGCCGATGTTCAAGCGCATGAATCTGAATGTGCCCAAAACCTGGGATGAATTCTTTACCGTTGCCGAACGTTTTAAACAGGGCGGCATTCCGATGATTGCGCTGGGTGCGCAGCATTGGCAGATTGCCACGATGTTCGAGGCACTGGCCTTGGGGCAAGGTGGCGCTGATTTCTATGTTTCAGCGTTTAGCCGATTGGAGCAATCGTCGCTGACTGGCCCGGCAATGATTCGTGCATTGGAAACACTGCGTCGGATGAAACCTTATTGCACGCCCGATGCAACGGGCCGCGACTGGAATCTGGCAACCGCTGACGTACTCAATGGCCGCGCTGCACTGCAAATCATGGGTGACTGGTCTAAAGGCGAGTTTGTTCAGGCGGGGAAAGTTCAGGGCACCGATTATCTGTGTATCCCGACGCCAACGATGAATGGTGAATACAGCTTTGCCGCTGATACGCTGACGATGTTCAAGTTGTCCGATGAAAAAGCGATCAATGCGCAGAATGATTTTGTCAGCTTGCTGATGAGCCAGGAAGGGCAGGAAGTGTTCAACCTGTTCAAGGGTAATATCCCGGCTCGTACCGATGTGAATCTGAGCCGTTACGACGATTACGCCCGCCAATCGGCCCGCGATTTCTCTGGTGCTGCGAGCAAAGGTGTTCTGGTTCCATCATGGGCACATAATATGGCCGTGCAGGATGAAGTCCGGATGGCCTGGTTTGATATTGTTGAAGCCTTCTGGCGCAACGATGGCATGAGCCCGCAAGATGCGGCACGGCGCTTTGCCGACGCGGCGCGTCGCTAATATAAATATGTCCTGACTCAGTGCTCAACAAAAAAGGCGGCCTTGGCCGCCTTTTTTGTTATTGTCTTTCCAGTTTATTCACCACCAGCCCCTTGTTCGGCCAACTGTAATTCCTGCTGGGCGCTGGCGGTAAACGGGTTCAAATGAGCGACAAATTGTCGGGTTGCTGCTGCCCATGAATAGCGTTCGGCAAAACGGCGTACTTCGTCCCTATCCAGTTGCAAAGCACCCATGCACGCTTCGTGCAGGTCTTCATTGAGTGAACCGGGCCCATCGCTGCCAATGACATCAATGGGACCGGTCACCGGATAAGCGGCCACCGGGCAGCCGCAGGCCATCGCTTCGAGTAAGACCAGTCCAAATGTATCGGTTTTGCTCGGAAAAACGAACACATCGGCGCTGCTGTACACCTCAGCCAGCTCGATCTGATTGAGCACGCCCAGCCAGTGAATATTCGGATGATTGGCGTATTGTGTTTTTAGTCCTGCTGCGGCCGGCCCGTCTCCAACGACCCATTTGCTGCCGGGTAGATCAAGCTCCAGAAAAGCCTGGACGTTTTTCTCGACCGCGACCCGACCGACATAAACAAAAATCGGTGATCTGGATTTGAGTTTGTCGCGACGACGGGGTTTGAACGTTTCCAGATCGACACCGCGCGACCACATCACGACATTATTAATCCCGCGCGCAGTCAGATCTTCGACCACGACCCGGGTCGGAGCCATGACAGCCTGTGCCGAGTTGTGAAAACGTTTAAGCCAGGTATACGTCCAGGATAAAGGAATACCAAAGCGTAGCTGGACATACTCCGGAAAACGGGAGTGATAAGCCGTGGTGTAGGGCAGTTTGTTTTGCAGGCAATATTTGCGCGCCGCCAGACCGAGCGGACCTTCGGTCGCAATATGAATCGCATCGGGAGAAAAATCGCGAATGCGCTGCCGGACTTTGGCGCCGGGAAAAATGGACAGGCGAATATCAGGATAGGTCGGGCAGGGAACGGTTTTAAATTCCAGCGGCGTAATCAGATTGACGATGTGCCCCATTTTTTGCAATTCGGCACAGGTTTGTTTGATCGAGCGCACCACGCCATTAACCTGGGGCTCCCAGGCATCAGTCACGATCTGGATTTTCATAGCAGACTTCCTTGTTTGAGTTGAAATACGGGATTCAGATCCGGAGCAGGCAGCAAGGCGGCGATTTGCTCGCCCTGTTCGGCGTATTTCTGGTGCCAGTGGATGATTTTCAGTTCGCCATTGTCCAGCTCGACCAGCGCGGTCAGGCTTTCGACCCAGTCGCCATCGTTGCAATACATCACGCCGTCGATTTCGCGCATCTCGGCTTTGTGAATATGACCGCAAATCACGCCGTCCAGCCCACGCTGTTTGGCTTCTGCTGCGACGGCATTTTCAAAATCACCCACGAAATTGACGGCTTTTTTGACTTTATGTTTCAGGTATTGTGATAGCGACCAGTAGCCTAGTCCCATCCGGGCGCGGGCGCGGTTGAACCACAGATTGAGTTTGAGCGTGATGCCATAGGCGCGATCGCCGACGATGGCCAGCCAGCGGGCGCATTGCACGACCGCATCGAACTGATCACCGTGCAGCACCAGATAGCGTTTGCCATTGGCTGCGGTGTGAATGACTTCATTGGCAATCCGGATATCGCCAAACATCAGCCCGATAAACTGCCGCGCGGCTTCATCGTGATTGCCGGGAATAAACGTCACGTGTGTCCCTTTGCGGGCTTTACGCAACACTTTCTGGATCACATCATTGTGGCTTTGCTGCCAGTACCAGTTTCTTTTTAAGGCCCAGCCGTCGATAATGTCGCCGACCAGATACAGATTCTCGCACTCGGTATGCCGCAAAAAATCAAGCAGATACTCGGCTTGACAGCCTGCAGTACCCAAGTGGATATCGGAAATCCAGATGCTACGAAAACGCAATTGCTCTGACATGCATGGCACTCCATCAATGGGTGTAAGCCCATCATGGTGTGGCTATGTGACAGTGTTGCGACAATTCGATGAATGAAATATGACGACTGATCGACTGGCTCGGCCGCGATCGGCGGAACAACGGAATAACAATGAATAACACTCAACAACGCCCCGATTCACCTTGTGTTGCCGTCTGCTCGACAGCGCTGGGCGACGATATTTGCCGAGGCTGTGGCCGAACGATGCAGGAAGTTGCGATGTGGGTGGCCTTGCCGGCTGAGCAGAAAGAAGCAATCTGGTTGCGACTTGAGCAATTCTGGGCCGCTCAGGGAAAAAATCCACCCTGGCTGGCGCGTGACCGGCGCGGTTAGTTTCCGGGGGCTTTTGCTTAGCACTGGGATGCGCTGGGTCAATTTTCTGTCATCTTTCAATCAAAAAATTGACGTTTTGTGAAATAATTTGCGCACGAATTTGCTGTTATGCATTTTTGCGTAAAAATACCATTCCCAATGCGTATTTTTAAACTCGGCAGCAGTTGATTCTGCTGCTAAGGTCACTTCTTCTCATTGTATTTACTGTCAGGCTCGTCATGCATTTACTCGCCATGCAGATCAGTGCGCTGCGCCGCCCAGAACTGATACCGCATACCTTAATTCAACATTATCCTTGGCTGGCCGATGAGATTGCCCGGCGCTGGGGTGATCTCGATTTGACCGAATATTTGCTCTCATTGCTGGTACAGGATGAAACAAGATCCTCTCCTGTCATGCACGCGGCGCACTGGAATGATGTCGTTGGCGAGCTGATGCGCCTGTCTATCGCCTACGTTGAGATTGTCGACAAAATTGCTGAAACCAGAGACGTTTGGAGTAATGAACGCATGGTTGATGATTCTATTGAATTCAGTGGGTATTTCATTAGAGGCGACGCTGTTGTTTTGTCTGGTTCATATACTATGGCAGGGTATGATGCCGGGTTGAACACGGTTTGGCCGAGGCCGACCGAGCCCAAGGAATGGAGCCCGTTGATGCAGGCCGCTTTTTCCGGCTCGCAGGTTAAAGTCGAATTGCTGCTTGAGGCGGGCGCCGATCTAAATGAAACGGACGAGCGTGCTTGCCAGGCCATCCACCTTGCTGCGTTGCAGGGGCATGCCAAGGTGCTAGCCTGTTTACTGGGGCAGGGAGCCGATGTGAATGCGGTTTCTGACGATCTGGGTACACCGCTGATCATGGCGGCCAGCCGGGGGCATCTTGCCGCCATCGACGTTTTGCTCGATTGCCATGCCAATGTGAACCAGGCGCGTCGCGATGGCTGTACCGCTTTGCATCGCGCCATCGCGAAAGGGCATGATGCGATTGCCGTGCGTTTATTGCAAGCTGGCGCAAATCCACGCTTACCCAATCAACAGGGGCAAAGTGCCTGCGATTTGCTGCCGCATGACAAACCGCGATTGCACGAGCTGATGGAGCAGGCTGTGCCTTGGCAAGCAATGCAGAGCCAGAACCGGCGGGAAATTGTATTCCAGCCGCTGATCGACTGGAGTTAAAGCACTGACATTGAACGACTGAAAGTAGCCTGCAGATTGCAGGCCACTTTTTCGTGCTGTGGTTTACGCGGCCGCACTATACACTTTGGCTTCGCGCGGAATCAGATACACCGTTTCACCCACCTGCCAGCCGCCTTCCTGCTGGCGTTCACGTGTCAACTCGACTTCAACGACATCGTGTTGGGTCACTCCCGTTTCAACTTCCAGCCGCACCGTCGCGCCGAGCAGGCGGATATGCGTAATCGTTCCGCTGATTGCGCCTTCCGTCGCGATGCGACTGAGGTCGATTTCATGTGGGCGTACATACACCGTTGCGTGTTCGCTCGCTGTGTCGGCGGCAAATTTGGCTGTACCAACGTGCGCCCAGCCTTCGTGGACACGCGACTTGAACAAATTCACATCGCCCAGGAACTGATACACAAACGGGCTGGCAGGCGTGTCATACACTTCGCTAGGCGAGCCGATTTGTTCGATCTGGCCTTTGTTCATTACCACCACGCGGTCGGCGACCTCCAGAGCTTCTTCCTGATCGTGCGTCACGAACACCGAAGTCACATGAATTTCATCGTGCAGGCGACGCAGCCAGCGGCGCAACTCTTTGCGCACCTTGGTGTCGAGTGCGCCAAATGGCTCGTCGAGCAGCAAGACTTTGGGCTCAACGGCCAGTGCACGCGCCAAGGCAATGCGCTGACGCTGGCCACCCGACAACTGCGCCGGATAGCGGTCTGCCAGCCAGTCGAGCTGCACCAGTTGCAGCAAATCATGCACTTTGCGCTTGATTTCGGCATCCGACGGGCGAGTTGATTTGGGGCGTACGCGCAAACCGAAAGCCACATTTTCAAATACCGTCATATGGCGGAAGAGGGCATAGTGCTGGAAGACAAAGCCCACCTGGCGTTCACGCACATGCTGGGTGGTAGTATCTTCACCGTGGAACAAAATCTGCCCCGAGTCCGGCGTTTCCAGCCCGGCGATCACGCGCAGCAAAGAGGTTTTGCCGCAGCCCGAAGGGCCGAGCAGCGCAACGAGTTCTCCTGATTCAACATTCAGGCTTAAATCATTCAATGCTTTAAACTCGCCGAAGGTTTTAACGATATTACGAATTTCGATACTCATGGTTTGATCCTTTTTGAACCACAGAGACACAAAGGCACAGAGAAAACCAAATACGGTGCAGCGGCATGGTTTTAACTTGCTTTTCCTCTGCGTCTCTGTGCCTCTGTGGTCGATATTTTTAAGCTTCAGTCGCTGAGCGGCGGTCTTCAATTGCTTGCTGTTCGGTGCGCCATTCCACATAGCTCTTCAGTGCCAGCGTCAATAAAGCCAGCAGGGCCAGAATCGAAGCGCAGGCAAAAGCGGCGACAAAGTTGTATTCGTTGTACAAAATCTCGACGTGCAGTGGGATCGTGTTGGTCATGCCACGAATATGGCCTGACACCACCGATACCGCGCCAAATTCGCCCATCGCGCGGGCATTGGCCAGGATCACGCCGTAGAGCAAACCCCATTTGATATTGGGCAGCGTGACATGCCAGAACGTCTGCCAGCCCGACGCGCCGAGCACCAGTGCAGCCTGTTCTTCGTCGCTGCCTTGTGCTTCCATCAATGGAATCAGCTCGCGTGCAACAAAAGGAAAGGTGACAAACACCGTAGCCAGCACAATGCCGGGGACGGCAAAAATGATTTTGATGTCGTTCTCGATCAGCCACGCACCCCACCAGCCGTGCGCGCCAAACAGCAGCACGTAAATCAGGCCGGCGACGACGGGTGAGACGGCAAACGGCAAATCGATCAGCGTGACCAGAATGCTTTTGCCCTTGAAATCAAACTTGGCAATCGCCCAGGCCGCAGCCACGCCAAAAACCAGATTCAGTGGCAGCGAAATAGCCGCGACGATCAGCGTCAGTCTAATGGCCGAGACCGCATCGCTTTCGATCAGCGCGTCTTTATACAAACCCCAGCCCTGATGCAGTGCTTCGTAAAACACCGACAGCAGCGGAATGATCAGCAGCAAGCCAATCAGCGCTAGCGCCAAACCGGTTAATAGATAGCGTACCCAGCGCGCTTCGGTGGTGACGACTTTATGACTCATAACGGTGCTCATTTGCGTCTTCCTAGCCGTTTGACCATCCACCACTGCAGGCCATTAATCAGCAATAACAGGCCAAATGAAACGACCAGCATCACGACGGCAATCGCTGTTGCGCCCATGTAATCGTATTGCTCCAGTTTGGAAATAATCATCAGCGGGGTGATTTCCGACTTAAACGGCATATTGCCGGCGATGAAAATCACCGAGCCAAATTCACCAATCGCGCGGGCAAAAGCCAGTGTGAATCCGGTGAGCAGCGCCGGGAAAATCGTTGGCAAAATCACTTTGCTGAAAATCTGCCAGCGCGTTGCGCCCAGGCTCGATGCGGCTTCTTCGAGTTCGCGTTCCATATCTTCGAGCACCGGTTGTACGGTGCGCACGACAAAGGGCAGCGTGATAAAGGTCAGCGCCAGCACAATGCCCAGCGGGGTGAACGCCACCTTGATACCGAGCTTGTCCAGTGGCTCGCCGAGCAAACCGTTTGGCGCGTACAAGGTGGCCAGCGCAATCCCGGCCACGGCAGTCGGCAGGGCAAAGGGCAAATCGACCAGCGCATCAATAAAACGTTTGCCCGGAAACGGGTAGCGCACCAGCACCCAGGCGATCAGCATACCGACGAATAAATTGATCAGCGCGGCGATCAAGGACGCGCCAAAAGTCACTTTATACGTCGCCACCACACGTGCTTCAGTGACAATTTCCCAGAAGCTGCTCCAGTCGAGTCCCATGGTTTTGGCAAACAGGGCACTTAACGGCAGTAACACGATCAGCGAGAGATAGAGCAGGCTGTAGCCCAGGGCCAGATTAAAGCCCGGCAGAACACTGCTTTGTTTGAATTTCATTGCGGATACCTTCTTGTTAAAACTAGGGTATTTCCATGTAAGTCAATTACAGATTGACCTTCATGGCAATACCTTAATGTTTATTTGGCGATATTCTCAATACGAGTTGATCATTTTTAGCGCCTTCGGCGCGGTGTTTTACAGTCGCAATCCGCGACGGGGACTTACTTCTCTTGCTTCGCCAAGAGAAGTAAGCAAGAGAAGGCGACCCCCGCCTGCGGCCCTCCGGGCTTCCCTCGGTCGGTCGCGAGCCAAACGGTAATGCTGTTTGTCTCGCTCCACTCCCTCGGCGATGGGCGACAGGGGAGTTCAAGCCCTAGATCGACCAGCGAGGTTCGGATCAACACGAATTCAGAACATTGCCATTTATTTCTTCTTGGCAATATCAGCGGCGATCTGGTCGTAAATCGCGCCGTCATCAAAGAACTTCTTCTGCGCTGCTTTCAGCCCGCCAAAATCAGCGACACCAAACAGTTTGACGTTGGGAAATTGCTTGGCGTATTTCGCCGCCACGGCGGCGTTACGCGGGCGCAGATAGTTTTGCGCGGCGATTTCCTGACCTTGCTCGCTCCACAGGAAATTCAGGTATTCGGTCGCCGCTTTGCGGCTGCCTTTCTTGTCGACGACTTTATCGACCACGGCAACCGGCAAATCGGCATCGATTGAAACGCTTGGATAAATCACCTCGAAATTGCCACGGCCAAATTCGCGCGCGATCATTTCGGCTTCGTTTTCAAACGTCACCAGCACGTCGCCAATCTGGCGCTGCATAAACGTGGTTGTTGCTGCGCGCCCACCCGCGTCCAGCACCGGTATATTGGCAAAAATAGCTTGCGTGAATTCGCGTGCCTTGGCCTCATTGCCACCGTTCTGCTTGAGTGCTGCGCCCCAGGCCGCCAGGAAGGTGTAGCGACCATTGCCGCTGGTTTTCGGATTGGGCACCACCACTTGCACGCCAGCCTTGGTCAGGTCATTCCAATCCTTGATGCCTTTGGGATTGCCTTTGCGCACAATTAGCACTTGCAGGCTGGAAAACGGCGCAGCTTCGTTCGAAAATTTCTTGTCCCAACCGGCGTTGATCTGCTTGCCTTTTTCGACAATCGCGTCGATATCGGTCGCCATATTCATCGTCACCACATCGGCTTCCAGCCCGTCGATCACCGAGCGCGCCTGTTTGGACGAGCCGCCGTGCGATTGTTGGATCGTCACTTTGTCCTTGAATTTGGCCTCAAAGTGTTTAGCAAAAGCCGGGTTGTAGTCTTTGTAAAAATCGCGCATGACGTCGTACGAGACATTGAGCAAGGTGGTGTCAGCCAAGGCCAGTGTGGATAGGCTGCTCAGTGCGAGAGTCAGTGAGAGTTTGGCGAGCGAAGGCATAGGGTGTTCCTGTTTGCGAGTGAATTGCCTTCGACTATAACAATGGTTTTATATTCAAATAAAGAATATATAATTATTTTTATATAACTATTATTTTGTTTGGCAAAAAAAAGACCCTTCTGTTGAAGGGTCTATCAGTTTTAATGTTCAAGCGGGGTTGTAGCTTAGAAGTTGATTGCTACGCCCAGACGGATACGCCAGTCGTCGTCCACGCCACCGGTGGTATTCTTCACTGCATCAGGCAGGTAGCCGATTTCACCGTAAGGCTTGAATGTGCTGTTGACTTTGTAACTTACGCCAAAATTGTGCTCGTAGAGGTTGCTGCTTTTGTCGGCGTACTGGTAGTCGTTCAGCTTGTGATCCCAGCGGAAGTTGTAGTAACCGTCAATCGCGGTATCGAACGATTTGCGCAGCCAAAGATCGGTACGCGTCGTGCTGTCGTTATCGAGTTTTTTGTTGATGTCTTTGCTTTCGCTCTGTTTGTATTCATAGCGAACACGGCCATCAAGACGCCAGGTCGGGGCAAATGCCCAGTTAGTCTGGAAACCGTATTTATAGAAGTCGCCCTTGGTTTTGGTGTCCTGGAACAGGAAACTTGGAATCAGCGTAACTGTATCGTTCAGTTTGTATTTGTACGTCAGCGCCCATTCAGTGTCCTTCCACAGCGCCTGATCGATGCCTTCACCAGCGGCACTGGTGTTGTTGACGGTGTACTCTACGCTGCCACCAATGCCGTTTGACCATTCATGTGCAAGCAGTGCACGGCTTTCGTAAGCTTCGCTTTCGGTTTTGTATTGACCGCGCAGATCCAGGCTAACCGCATGGGCATTGATGGCCACGATACTGGCAATAGCGGCGAAAAGATAAGTTTTTTTCATTTTTACGTCCCTTGTTGAGTGTAATTGGTCAAACTGTGTGGTTTGCAATGGCCGCCATCGTAAGCGACAAAGATTTCACTGGTGTGACAGTTATGTTGCGCGCTGATTGCGATTCACATGTACTGTCGCCTTTAGACTTGTTGCTCTGGCTTGAATCAAACTATACCGATAATTTTATATATCTTTAAATACTTATAAGTGATTTTTATATTGTTTTATGGAATATGCCGGTCTGTTTTGTTATGGTGCAATGCAAAATGGCAAAATCATATAATGATTCTGCCATTTTGTTTTATCGCTTAATCGGGAAATTACGGAGTATTCCCTAGGGTCTGTTGACGTTTGGTTGACTATGCTCCGGTTTTCGCGCCTTGCCTCAGCTCAAAATCAATACAAACGCGATCTGTAAACCAAACGTCAACAGACCCTAGGCTACCGACATGAGCTGGCTGGTCAGTTCGCTGGTGATAAATTGATCGAGCAGATCAAGCCCCTGCTGCCATTCGCCGTGGCCGGACGCAATATTGATGTGCCCGGCTTCGCCGATTTGTTGCAAACGACTGCGCCAGATTTGCGACAGTTGTATCGCGCGATCAATGTTGCAGCTTGGATCGTTCGTGCTGGCGACGACCCAGCTGCGGAAAGGCAGCGGCACAATCGGTAGCGGAACAAAGCCCTGGAATTCATCCGGCGCTTCGGGGCGCATCACGTCGGCCGGCGCGACCAGCAGTGCTCCGACAACAGGACTGCGCTGGCCGTACAGCGTCGCCCAATGCGCCAGCGTCGCGCAGCCCAGGCTGTGCGCGACAATGATCGTCGGCGCATTACTCTCGGCGATTTTTCTGATAAAACCGTTGACCCAGTCGAATGCCTTGGGGTGCTGCCAGTCGGTCTGCTCGATCCGGCTAAATTGCGGATATTGCTGCTGCCAGACCGATTGCCAGTGGCCTTCGGGCGAGCTGTTCCAGCCGGGGGCGATCAGGATGCGATGGCCATGCTCCAGCCACTGGTCGATTGCGTTCATGATGGCAGCCTCTCAAAGTGGGCGGTAATGCGGGTGGGCCAGATAAAACCCCTGCAAGCCGTCGGCACCGCTGTCAATCGCGATGTCGTATTCGGCGCGTGTTTCAATGCCTTCGGCAATGACCTGGCTGCCTGCGTCGTGCAAGAGTGAAACCAGTTTGCCATAGCCTTGACGTGCCTTGTCCTGCAAGGCGGCCAGAGCCAGGATGTGCCGGTCGAGCTTGACGAAATCGGGTTCAAGCAGCCAAAGCCGGTCGAGGTTGGCAAGACCGTGGCCGAAATCGTCGAGCGCGATCCGATACCCTTTGGCGCGATAGTTTTTGACCGCGCGGCTGATGGCGGTGGCGTCGACCGCAATGGCTTCGTTTTCGAGCAGTTCCAGCACGATCTGGTTCGGACCAAAGCCCAGGCTACCCAGAATCTGCTCGAAATACGCGCCGTGATCGCTGATTTCGACCAGCAGCTCCGGATGCACGTTCAGAAACAGCAGCCGGTTCGAGTGTGCGTAGCTGCCGTAATTCATCACATGCAGCGTGCGGCAGAGCCGGTCGAAAGCGACCAGCTTGTTGCCCAGACGCGCCGAGGCAAAAGCCTGCGGTGGCGAAATGGCTTTGCCGCGAACCGACGCGCGCAGCAAGGCTTCATCGGCAAAATGTTGCCGGTCGCGGTTGTAAATCGGCTGGAATGCCGACGCCAGCGTCGAGCCCAGTGCCTTGACCAGAATGCCGCGCAGCGAATCGATCTGGAACATGCTGTCCGGCCAGTCACGGGCAATTTCGGGCGGAATGGGCAAGCGCTCGCTTGGGTGGGTTTGTGGCCAATTCATGGCTTCTTCCTTTTGGGTATCTGATTCAAGCCCAGTATCTGTATTGTTTTAAAGAAGATACGTCGGCAGGTATGTGCAATGGGCAAGGCCCGGCAGTGGCCGGGCTGCTGTTGTGACGGGCATTTTACTTGCTGGCGCTGTAGATCTGATCGAATACGCCGCCATCGCTAAAGTGCGTTTTCTGTGCCTTGCCCCAGCCGCCAAAGACGTCATCAATGTCGAACAGCTTGATATTCGGGAACTGTTTGGCGTATTTGGCGTATACATCACGGTCGAGCGGGCGGTAGTAATTCTGCGCGGCGATTTCCTGGCCTTCTTTCGAATACAGGTAGTTCAGGTATTCGGCAGCGACTTTGCGGGTGCCTTTCTTCTCGACGTTTTTATCAACGATGGCGACCGGTGGTTCGGCCTTGATCGAATACGACGGTGCGACGACTTCAAACTTGTCGCGGCCGACTTCGCGGAACACCAATTCGGCTTCGTTTTCCCACGTCACCAGCACATCACCAATGCCGCGCTGCGTAAACGTGACCGTCGAGCCGCGTGCACCGGTGTCGAGTACCGGAACGTTTTTATAAATCTTCTGCACGAACTCGCGCGCCTTGTCGTCCGAGCCGTAGGTTTTTTTCGCCCAGCCCCACGCGGCGAGGTAATTCCAGCGCGCGCCGCCGGAAGTTTTCGGGTTCGGCGTAATCACTTTGACATCAGCACGAGCCAGATCAGCCCAGTCTTTAATGCCTTTCGGATTACCTTTTTTGACCAGAAAAACGATGGTCGACGTGTACGGTGATGCATTGTCCGGATATTGTTTCTGCCAGTCGCCTTTCAAAAGCTTGCCCTTGTCGGCCAGCTCGTCGATGTCGTAGGCCAGCGCCAGCGTCACGATGTCGGCATCCAGCCCGTCAAGCACGGCGCGCGCCTGTTTGCCCGAACCGCCGTGCGACTGTTTGATCGTGACGTCGTCACCGGTTTTCTTTTTGTAGTAGGCGCTAAAAGCTTTGTTGTAGTCCTGATAAAGCTCGCGCGTCGGGTCGTACGAGACGTTCAGCAGTTCATAGCTGGCGGCAAAACTGCTGGCTGAGCTCAGTGCAATGGTGATAACGCTGGCAATGGCGGTGAAGGTGGTGTTCAGTGACATGATGCGTTCCTTGTTGAGTTGGTGAACGAATCTTGGCATGAATCATTAATTCCATTAAATACTATTAAATTGTAATTAAATAACCAAAAGTAATTTTATACTTTGGCGCTACAGCCTGTAGCTCGGTCGATGTGCTGCATCATGGTCTGGGTTTCATGTAAGATGCATTAGAAATACCTGTTTGTGAAGGATGCGCCATGCGACTGAATGTTTTTACCGATTACTGTTTGCGAACACTGATTTATGTCGGCTTGCATCAGGGGGGCGTGGTGACGCGCAGTGAAATCGCTACGGCGTACGATATTTCCGATAACCACCTGATGAAAGTCGTCAACTTTCTGTCGCGTCAGGGCTTTATCGAAACGATGCGCGGCAAGGGCGGCGGGATGAAATTGGCGCGCTCACCCGAGCAAATCAATATTGGCGCTTTGGTACGGGTCAGTGAAGAAGACAGCCCGATGGTTGAATGCTTTGATCGCGAGCATAACAGCTGCAATATCGCCAGTGTCTGCCGCCTGAAGCATATTCTGAATGAATCATTGCAGGCCTTATATGGCGTACTCGATCGCTATACATTGGCGGACCTGATCGCCAATCCAGTCGAACTCGGGGGCGTTTTCGCAATCCGGCTGCATCCGGTTTCGCAGGATAAATAGGCTGCTAAATTTATATTAAGCAAGGGTATATGTCTGTGGGTCTTTTTATTTAAGGCCTATAGGTATATACCCTTTTTTATTTCCTGATTAGGTAGCCACTTCAGCAAACCCTCATTTCGTCATTCCGGCGAAAGCCGGAATCCAGTGGCGGCGCTGGTTTGAACTGCGCTCTGGGTACCGGCTTTCGCCGGCACGACGATTTGCTGAGATAGCTACCTAATCAGGTTTTATTTTTTCGTCGTTTCAATGTGGTCTGTCCTACTTTTTGGCTTTAATATGTATTTTATTTGCACATTATAAATAGTTGCATGTAATATGCATGTTATTGGTTTTGTAGGTCAATTTGTAATGGAGAACGCATCATGCAAAAAAACAGCCAACTCTGGCGCTGGCTTGCGATTGTGTTTTTCCTGTCTTTTGCCGCCTTGGGCTGGCTGGGCAGGGAAATCTACCTCGACAAACCGCCGATTCCGCAGCAAATCGTCAGCAGTACCGGCCAGATCTTATATACCGGCGAGCAAATCCAGCGCGGCCAGCAAGCCTGGTTGTCTGCAGGTGGCCAGCAAATGGGCTCGGTCTGGGGGCATGGCAGCTATGTCGCGCCGGACTGGTCGGCCGACTGGCTGCACCGCGAGGTGCTGGCGCTGCGCAATATCTGGGCACAGCAGCAATACAAAAAAGATTACGCTCAGTTGAACCGCGAAGAGCAGGCACCGATAGATGTTCGCGTGATTTCGGTCATGCGAACCAACACCTATGATGCTGCTCGCGATACAGTGACCATTCAGGCAGAGCGCGCCGAAGCCATGGCGCAGGTCGCGCAGCACTATGAAAGCCTGTTTGGTACTGATCCGGCGCAGGACAAATTGCGCGAGCAATACGCAATGATTGCCGGTTCGATTAAAGATGCTGATGATCTGAAAGCGCTCCCGGCGTTTTTCTTCTGGTCAGCGTGGGCAGCGGCGACCAACCGTCCTGGTGAAAACCATTTGTCCTATACCAGTAACTGGCCGCACGAACCTTTGGTACAAAACACGCCAACGACGGGCACCAGCCTGTGGTCGATTGCCAGCATTATTTTACTGATCGGCGGGATTGCGGCGATGGTGCTGTTCCACAATATGCAACGGACCGAAGAACCAGCGGTTTGCCCGGAAAAAGACCCGCTGATTACTTTGCAGCTGACGCCGTCAATGAAGGCGACTTTCAAATATTTTTACGTGGTGATAGGCCTGTTGTTGGCGCAAGTCGGCATGGGGATTATTTCGGCGCATTATCAGGTTGAAGGCGGCAGTTTCTTCGGTATTCCACTGGCTGAAGCCTTGCCGTTTACTGTTAGCCGCACGATTCATACCCAATTGGGTGTGCTCTGGATTGCGACGGCGTGGCTGGCAACGGGTCTGTTTTTGGCACCGGTACTCGGTGGTAAAGAGCCGAAATTCCAGAAACTCGGCACCGATGCGCTGTTTTATGCCTTGCTGTTGATTGTCGTCGGCTCGATTGCCACCGGCTGGATCGGCACGATGCAACGTCTGGGCAGCGATTACAGCTTCTGGCTCGGTAATCAGGGGCTGGAATACACCAGCATGGGTCGGGTATGGCAAATCTTGCTGTTCGTTGGCCTCTTGATTTGGGCAACGCTGCTCGGTCGTGGTCTGTGGCCTGCGCTGCGTAAACCATCCGAGAGCCAGGGTCTGATCGCGATGGTGTTTATCTCTGCCGTCTGTATTGGCCTGTTCTACGCGTCGTCACTGGTCTGGGGTCAGAAAACGCACTATGCAATGATCGAATACTGGCGCTGGTGGCTGGTTCACCTGTGGGTCGAAGGCTTCTTTGAAGTATTCGCCACTGCGGTGATCGCCTTGCTGATGAGCCGTCTGGGTCTGATTCGCGCTGCTTCGGCGAACCGCGCGATTGTGCTCGAAACCATCGTGTTCCTGTTCGGCGGCATTCTGGGCACTTTGCATCACCTGTATTTCACCGGTTCACCGACTTCGGTGATTGCGGTTGGCGCGATGTTCTCGGCGCTCGAAGTTGTG
Organism: Chitinibacter sp. S2-10; assembly: GCF_046530675.1. Classification (GTDB taxonomy): domain Bacteria; phylum Pseudomonadota; class Gammaproteobacteria; order Burkholderiales; family Chitinibacteraceae; genus Chitinibacter. Next base: position 2,272,783 of record NZ_CP172558.1, read on the forward strand.
CCACTGGCGCTGATTGCTGCTGAGGCTTACCACACTTATCGCCACACCCAAGCTGCGCCGTGGGTTGAGAAATATCGCTGGTCGATTATGTGCTTTGTTGCGGTGGGTTTCTGGAACACCGTCGGTGCTGGGTTGCTCGGCTTTGCCATTAATCCGCCAATCGCGCTGTATTACGTGCAAGGGCTGAATATGACCGCTGCCCATGGTCACGCAGCATTGTTCGGGGTGTACGGCATGCTGGGGATTGGTCTGATGCTGTTCTGCCTGCGTGGTCTGGCACCGGCAGCAAAATGGAACGATGGCCTGCTCAAACCGGCTTTCTGGAGCATGAATATTGGCCTGTTTATGATGGTGTTCATGTCACTGTTGCCTGCCGGGATTTATCAGGCCGCCGCCAGTGTTGAGCATGGTCTGTGGTATGCACGTTCAGCCGAGATTATCCATTCATCAGTGATGGAAACGCTGGTGTGGCTGCGTGTGCCGGGCGATATCGTGTTTGCGGTCGGTGTGCTGTATCTGGCACTGTTTGCGATTCGCTTGCTGGGGCGTGATCGTAGCCAGACTGTGGTAGTTGGTGAACCGGCCAAAGCTTGATTTGAATTCGTCGTAAAGTTTTGGTTATTAATGGGTATATTGCTATAGAGCTTAATAAATTTATTCTGCATCGATATACCCCTATCTAGTAAAGGAAATAACAATGTCTTCTTGTGCTACTTCTCATGTCACTCTGGATGGTGTTTACGGTTTTGACGCGCGCGGCGTCGCCAAGCGTTTCCGTCATGCGGCGATTTTTGGCGCGCTCGAATCGCTGACCGAGGGCGAAACGATGCGTTTTGTAAATGACCACGATCCCTTACCGCTGCTCGCCCAGATCGAGCAGCGTTACCAAGGTCAGGTCAAGGCGCAGTATCTACAGCGTGATGCCGAGGCCGTGGTGATTGATTTTTCGATTCATCCGTTCAAAGAAGAGGCGGCAGCAGCGGGCGAGGGTTGTGGTTCCGGTGGTTGTGGCTGCAGCGGTCAGTAAGTGGTTGAGCACGACTTCACTTCAAAACGGCGCGTCAAGCGCCGTTTCAGGCTGCTGACAAAGTGGGTTACGACATTTTTCAAGTCTCGGCAAAGCCGAGCCTAGGAAATAAGGTTTTGAATTCGCAGCCTTGATGTTTTATTCCCACCTCTCCCGTCCCCTCCTTGAGGGGAGCACCCCAAGGGCACTTCCTGCGGGGAGCCTCGCTTCGCGAGTGGGGTTTGTTATCAATCTGAAACGGCGCGTCAAGCGCCGTTTTTTTGTCTGCAAAGCCTTGCTGATTTCCTTTGGCGGTATTTCTGAAAATAGCTGAAAAGTGATTTTGACATGGCCAAAAAATTCCCCGTTCACCCCAAATACCCCGAACGCATCTGTTGGGGCTGCGATAAATATTGCGCCGCTGATGATTTGCGCTGTGGCAATGGTGCAGGCCGCACGCCGCATCCGGTCGAATTTTTCGGTGATGATTGGCAGAAGTGGGGTTGCGAGCTCGAAGAGCAGGCAGCGTGTCCAGCCAGCAAGTAGCGGTAGCGGCCTTTACTCGCCGTGGACTTGTTGCAATGACATCGTGAACAGCGCAGCGACCATATCCGATTGCGTGATGATCCCGACCAGTTGTTGCTGATCAACGACGGGCAGATGGTGCAGTCCGCCATCGGAAAACAGCGGAACCAGTTCGAGCAAAGCCTGGCTTGGTGATGCTGTCGTGACTTGCTGTGTCATCAGCGCGTCGACTTTGATCTGAGCAAAATGCGTGCGTGGCTGACCGCTGGTTGCGTCGATAATCAGATCGTGCAATGAAATAATTCCGAGCAAGCGCCGGTCGATATCGACCACCGGCAGCGCCTTGACCTGATGATGTGCGAGTTTGTGCCAGACATCGCTTGCACTATCGTCGGTACTGACAGTAATGACATCTCTGGACATGACATCCTGACAGCGTATCGTTTTGGCCTGATGTTGCAGGGCATGGATCTGGGCTTCGTGTAATACCGTTTGCAAATCCTGTGGGCTGATATCGAGCAGCTCTTCGTGCTGCTGCAAAGCAAATTCGATGTCCTTCTCGGTTGCCGCAAGCCGCTGGCTCGGCAGCGGATCGCTGGTCTGATGCGGCTTGGGTGTGGTGGCCAAATTAGGATAGCGGCGGTGCAAGGCGCGGCTGTAGAGTAGGGCAAGGATTAAGAGCAATAGGCTATTGATCGCAACCACAGCGACAAACTGATAACCCAGATCGGCGACTGCCGAACCACCAATCACCGAAGTAAGCGCAACAGCACCGCCGGGTGGATGCAGGCTGCGTGTCAGCAACATCGCAGCAATGGCGATCATCACTGCAACACCGGATGCCAGCGCCAGATGACCAGACATTGGTCCGATCAGCTTGGCGCAACTGATGCCGACCAGAGCCGACAAAATATTGCCGACGATCAGTGACCAGGGCTGTGCTAAGGGGCTGGCGGGGGCGGCAAACAGCAGAACGGCCGAAGCGCCCATCGGCGCAATCAGCCAGTGCAGGCGAAAACCCAACAGCCACTGGCAAAGCAATTCGGTGCAAAAGAGGCCGATCCCCGCGCCAAAAGCGCCATGGATACACTCTTTGAGTCCGATATGACCTTGAACCGGCAGAAACGCACGTAGTGGCATGACTGATTTCCAGAATAGAAAGGCTGAAAAACAAAAAACCCCGTAAAGCGAACTTTATCGGGGTTAATGCTGTAGTCTGGCTACAAATCTGTCATCATTAGTCATTGGTGCCCAAGAGAAGACTCGAACTTCCACACCCTTGCGGGCGCTAGGACCTGAACCTAGTGCGTCTACCAATTCCGCCACCTGGGCACTGTAATGCTATGATGATGCTGATCGAAGAGTTGGTGCCCAAGAGAAGACTCGAACTTCCACACCCTTGCGGGCGCTAGGACCTGAACCTAGTGCGTCTACCAATTCCGCCACCTGGGCTCTTCAATCATCACTGCGTCAGCTCGCTGCTAATTAAGCAACGCTGCTGCAACAGAGAGGCGCTATAATATGCAATCAGATGACGACCGTCAATCACAAAATATGAAAAAAACAGGCCCAATGGAAAAAAATCCGGAAAAGAATCCCGCTTCAAAGAAAAAACCATCCCGCAAAATCACTGGCTTGCGTGCCCAGGATCCTTATCTCGAGCGCGAAAAAGGCCGCTACGAATTTCCTTTACCATCGCGTGAATACATTCTGCAGATTCTGGCAGACCGTGGCGCACCGATCATGGCCGAAGAGCTCGCCCAATTACTCAGCATTAACGACGATGAAATGGTCGCTTTCGAGCGCCGCATGCAGGCGATGGGGCGCGAAGGACAGTTACTGCTCAATCGCAAAGGCGCCTTATGCCTACCAGAAAAACTCGATTTAATCCCCGGTAAAGTACAAGGCCACCCCGATGGCTTTGGTTTTCTGGTTCGTGACGATGGCGGCGACGATTTATTCCTTGGACCCAAGGAAATGGATAAAGTCCTGCACGGCGATAGGGTGCTCGCGCGCCTGATTGGCGTTGACCGCCGTGGCCGCCCTGAAGGATCGATTGCCGAAGTGCTCGAACACGTCAATCAGCGACTCGTTGGCCGTATGCACAATGAACGCGGCGTGTTTTTTGTCACCGCCGAGGACAAACGTATCAGTCGCGATATTCTGCTCGAAGCGAAAAACACCGGTGGTGCCAAAGCCGGGCAGGTCGTGATGGTCGAATTGCTGGTTCAGCCTTCGCGTTATTCGCAGCCGGTGGGTCGCGTGATCGAATTGCTCGGCAATTACGATGATCCGGGGATGGAAATCGAAATCGCCTTGCGTAAACACAATTTGCCGCATGTGTTCTCGCCTGAGGCTCAGGCGCAGGCTGATGCGACGCCGCAGAAAGTGAAGAAAAAAGACTGGAAACCGGTGCAGGGCGTTGAGCGCGTTGACCTGCGCGATCTGCCGCTGGTGACGATTGATGGCGAAACTGCGCGCGATTTTGACGATGCCGTTTTTGCCGAGAAGAAAGGCAAAGGCTGGCGTCTGGTCGTTGCGATTGCCGACGTCAGCCACTATGTGACGCCGAATGACGCACTGGATTTAACCGCAATTGAGCGCGGTAATTCGGTGTATTTCCCGCGTCGCGTGATTCCGATGCTGCCCGAAGCCTTATCGAACGGCGTTTGCTCGCTGAACCCGGACGTTGAACGGCTGTGCATGGTCTGCGATATGCGGGTGACGCAAAGCGGCGAGATTAAAAAGTATCAATTTTACCCGGCGGTGATGTTGTCCAAAGCGCGCCTGACGTATACCCGGGTGTGGGATATGCTGCAAAACCCCAAAGGATCTGACGCGCAGGCCAATACCCATCTGCTGCCACATTTAAATACTTTGTATGACTTGTTCCAGACTTTCGTTAAAGCGCGCCATGAGCGCGGTGCGATTGATTTTGAAACGCAGGAAACCGAAATGCGTTTTGACGAATTTGGCAAAATCACGCAAATCGTTCCGGTCGTTCGCAATGATGCGCATAAACTGATCGAAGAATGCATGCTGGCAGCCAACGTCTGCGCGGCTGACTATTTGATTAAAAACGAGCATGTTGGCCTGTATCGTGTGCATGAAGGCCCGACACCAGAGAAACTCAAAAATCTGCGCGAATACCTGCGCACGATGGGTTTAAGTCTCGGCGGAGCCGAAGATCCAGGCGCGAAAGATTACGCGCAATTGCTCGACAGCATCAAGAATCGCCCCGACGCGCCGCTGTTGCAAACGATGTTGCTGCGCAGCCTGTCGCAAGCGGTGTATGCGCCTGATAACGAAGGCCATTTCGGCCTGAGCTACGAAGCCTATGCGCACTTTACCTCGCCAATTCGTCGTTACCCTGACTTGTTGGTGCATCGTTCGATCAAGGCCATTCTGGCCGGTAAAACGTACAAGCCAGCGACCAAGTGGGAGCAGCTCGGCGTGCAATGCTCGATGACCGAGCGCCGCGCCGACGAAGCCAGTCGCGACGTGCAGAACTGGCTCAAGTGCTACTACATGCAGGACAAAATCGGCGAAGAGTTTATGGGCTCGGTGTCGGCCGTCACCGGTTTTGGCATGTTTGTGCTGCTAGATGATTTGTATGTCGAAGGCTTGGTGCATGTGTCGGAGCTGGGAACGGATTACTTCCATTACGACGAAAAGCGCAAAGAGCTGAAAGGCGAGCGCAGCGGCAAGGTGTATCGCATCACCGAGCGTGTCAAAGTGCGCGTTGTGCGTGTCGATCTGGAAACCAGCAAAATCGATTTTGCTTTGGTCGATGAAGCCGGGCGGCTGCTTGGTGCGAAAAGTGCGCCTCGCGGCGAAGGCGGCAAGCCGGTTGCGCGTCAAGCTGGCAATGCCAAAACGACGAGCAGCACGCGTTCGCGCGGGGCGAAAACGGCGTCTGCTGGTAGTCGAACATCGGCAACGCCAGTGACACCGAAAGCTACGACGGTATTGGCAGCCGAAGGCGAAGTGCTGCAGAAAAAAGCTAAAAAGCCGGGAACGGCAACGCAACGCCGCCGCGCTCAGGCAGCGCAAGGCGATACAACGCCTAAAACAGGCACCCGTCGCCGTCGTCGTTAATGTTGATGCCCTGTGTCAAAGCCCAGTCTGAGCGCGGCTTCAATGGGCGATTGTCTTTTTGTGCAATCGCCCTCATTTGCAGATTGCCTAGGCTCTGTTGACGTTTGGTTTGCGAGTCGCGTTTGTGCTGGTTTTGGCCTGAAACAAGGCGCAAAGCCTGATGCATAGTCATTCTATGTGAAGGTTTTGCAACGCAGTGTCAGGCCAAAAACAGCCAAACCCTCAGGGCTGGGCGCTTTTTGTGACGACTCTGCGTTATTGCCTGCTCACATAGAATGACTATGTATCGCAGCCAATGCCTTGATTCGTCACAAAAATCGCGCCAGCGCGACCGTAAACCAAACGTCAACAGAGCCTAATTGAAAAAATCATACTGATTAAGGAAACCGGATGTTTATCGTAGATCGCTCCGCCGCCATTATTCGCCCGAAGCAGGCGTTTCTGGACTGGCTCAACGCCTTGCCTGGCAATGATGTGGTATTGACGCTGGCTGAAATTCGCTCAGATTGTACTGTTATTCTGGTTCCGGAAGCCTCCGAGCCGGAAGACGCCATCGCGTTTATCGACGACATCGCCGATAAATTATTCGATCAGGAGCTCGCTTCCTGGGTTGCCGACGACAAACTGTGGCCGCCTAAACGCACGCTTAAATTGTTCTGGGAATGGTTTGACGCTGAAATCCATCTGGGCGTGATGGATGCGGTGTCGGACGATATCCACAATACGCCGGCTGATCATCACTACCATTGATCATAGAGAAACTGAACCCGCACTGAATAGTCGCCAAATTTGCTGGCGACTTTTTGCCTTGCTTGTCGTTGCTCTGTGCGTTTAAATGATTTTCACGCATGACGCCCACAAGGATGGAAATTATGAAACCCAAATTAATCGTTGCTGCTTTGTTGGTCTTGCCCTGCCTGGCCTGGGCCGACGTTGCACCGCAGTATAACGTCGTCAACCTTGATGCCAGCGTGAGCCGCAAAGTCGACAATGATACGGCGCAGGCGACGCTGTTTGTTGAATTGACCGACACTGACGCGAGCAAAATGGCCGAAAAAATCAACCTGACCATTGCTGCTGCGCTGAAAGTGCTCAAGCAGTATCCGGGTGTACAATCGGCCGGAACGGCGTATACCAGTTATCCGGTTTATAACAAAAACAACCAGCAGCAAAGCTGGCGCAGTCGCGGCGAATTGCGCCTGATTTCGAAAGATTTCACAGCCTTGTCGCAATTGATCGCACAGCTACAGAAACCACAAAATACCGGCATATCGCTGCAACTGGCCGATATTCGCTACGAAGTTTCCGAGCAGAACCGCAAGCTGGTTGAAGACGCGCTGATCGAAGAGGGCATCAAGGCTTTTCGCCAACGTGCCGCGCTGATCCAGCGCAGCATGGGCGGCGCAGCGTGGAAAACGATGCAAATGAATGTCCAGACACAGTCCCATCAGCCGCAACCTCGCCCGCTGATGTATAAGAGCGCGATGGCTGCCGATTCCGCACCAGCACCCGTTCCCGTCGACGCCGGAGAAAGTCAGCTGCTGGTCAATGTGAATGGCAGTATTCAGGTCGGCGAGTAATGCTGCCTGCAGTGTTGCAAATCAACCCCGTGTCGCAATGGCAGCGGGGTTTTTTGTTATTCACGCATGGCGCGGCATTACTCAATGCCTGGTGGATGAGCTGGCCGTGGGCGAGCGCAATGAGCGCGCTCTTGCTCGCTTCGCTCTACTGGCACTGGCGCAAGCCGGAAAAAATCCGCCAAATCCAGTGCCTGCCTGAAGGGCTGCTATCGGTGACTTTGCTGGATGGCCGCGCCGTGGAAATGACAATCCGTCCTACCAGCGTGCTTACCGCACATGTGCTGGTACTGCATTTGCGAGGAGATGGAATCAAACAGAATATTGTTCTCTGGCCCGACAGCGCCGACGCTGAAGTCTTGCGGCAATGGCGCGTCTATCTGCGCTGGATTTGGCCGAGCTTTGCACGGAGCAAGAAAGAAAATTTTTCTTGATGGGGTATGTGGCTGCGACCGTATTATGGTATGTGCTATAGCCATATACCCCATGAAGGTTATTTTCTGCTTTCTGGCGTGAGCAGTGTCGGTTTGGCGTCGGTGTCGATGCCGGGATAATCGCGGCTGTAGTGCAGACCACGGCTTTCCTTGCGCGCCATCGCGCAGCGCACGATCAGCTCGGCGCTGATGACCAGATTGCGCAGTTCGAGCAAGTCGTTCGAAACGCGAAAATTGCGGTAGAACTCGTGGATTTCGCGCTCCAAGAGTTCAATGCGGTGCAGTGCGCGCTCGAGCCGTTTGTTGGTGCGAACGATGCCGACGTAATCCCACATGAAACGGCGCAATTCGTCCCAGTTGTGCGAGATGACGACTTCTTCGTCCGGGTCGGTGACTCGGCTTTCGTCCCATTCGGCGACATCGGGCAGGGGCGCGATATTTTGCTGCGACAGAATGTCGTGCGCTGCGGCCTTGCCGAGCACCATGCATTCGAGCAGCGAGTTTGATGCGAGGCGATTTGCGCCATGCAGTCCGGTGCAGGCGACTTCGCCAACGGCGTAGAGATTGGACAAATCGGTGCGACCTACCAGATCGGTGACGAGTCCGCCGCAGGTGTAATGCGCAGCCGGAACGACCGGGATCGGCTCTTTGGTGATGTCGATGCCCAGCTCCAGGCAGCGCTGGTAGATGTTCGGGAAATGCTCTTTGACAAAGGCCGCCGGTTTGTACGAAATATCCAGATAAACGCAGTCATAACCGCCGCGTTTCATTTCAAAGTCGATCGCGCGGGCGACGACATCACGTGGCGCGAGTTCGGCGCGTTCGTCGTGTTGCGGCATGAAGCGCGTGCCGTCGGGCAGGCGCAAAATGCCGCCTTCGCCGCGCACGGCTTCGGTAATCAGGAACGATTTGGCATGCGGGTGATAGAGGCAAGTCGGGTGAAACTGGATAAATTCCATGTTCGAAACGCGGCAACCTGCGCGCCAGCCCATCGCAATACCATCGCCCGTCGCGACGTCGGGATTGGTCGTATACAGATAGACTTTGCCGGCGCCACCAGTAGCCAACACGGTGAACGGTGCGAGGATGGTTTCAACGCGGTCTGCGGTTTTGTCGTAAACGTAAGCGCCGACGCAACGCGTGTTGTCATCGTTGCGTTCGGTAATCAGGTCAACGGCGATGTGCTCTTCGAGCACGGAGATATTCGGGTGGGCGGCGACTTTGATCGCCAGCGTGTCGATCACTGCGGCTCCTGTTGCATCGGCGGCGTGGATGATGCGGCGGTGGCTGTGACCGCCTTCGCGCGTCAGGTGGTAGCCCTGATAGCTGATATCGCCCGATTCGTCTTTGGTGAACGGCACGCCCATCTGGATTAGCCAGTCGATGGCGTCTTTCGAATTTTCGATAATGAAGCGGGTCGCTTCAAGATCGCACAGCCCAGCGCCGGCGATATGCGTGTCTTTGATATGCGATTCGATACTGTCTGCGTCATCGAGCACCGCAGCAATACCGCCTTGCGCCCAACCGCTGCCACCGTCGCGCAGTTCGCGCTTGGTGATCAGACCGACTTTTAATTTTTCGGCCAACTGCAAGGCAATGGTCATGCCACCCAGACCACTCCCCAAAATCAGCACATCAAATTGTTTCATTGCTTCTTGTTCCTGTCGTGCGACGATGTATCGTTGTAATACTATCAGAGCTGTTCGGAGCTTGCTTTGACCGAATCGAAAGAACAGGCTTGTAATCAGCCCAAGTGCCCCAATGATGCTTGGATCAATTTCAGACAGGATAATCAGTTTGACACAGGTCTCAGACCGCGATTTGGATCAGGAGTTGGTTCGACGTGCACAAGCTGGCGATCAGCGCGCGTTTGAACTCTTGGTAATCAAATATCAGCGGCGTATTGCACGATTGCTCTCGCGGCTGGTTCGTGATCCGGCCGAGCTCGAAGACGTGAGCCAGGAAGCGTTTATCAAAGCGTACCGGGCTTTGCCGTCGTTTCGAGGTGAAAGCGCGTTCTATACCTGGCTTTACCGGATTGCAATCAACACGGCAAAAAATTACCTGTCCTCATTAGGGCGCAGACCGCTGCTGACCGTCGATTATGAAGATGAGGACGGTGAAAGACTCGATAGCACGTCGCAAGTGCCTGATTTTCATACGCCAGAAACTGAACTATCAAACCGGCAGATTGTCTCTACAGTCAACGAGGCGGTTGATGCTTTGCCGGCTGATTTGCGCGAAGCAATTACTTTGCGGGAAATGGACGGCCTCAGTTATGAAGAAATTGCTTTGGTGATGGATTGTCCGATCGGCACGGTACGAAGCCGGATTTTTCGGGCGCGTGAAGCCATCGCCAGCCGATTACGCCCTTTGCTGACTGAAGTGGCCAAGGATAAGCGCTGGTAAATCAAGCCGCGTGATCGAGTGAGAAGGATGAAAAAAAATGAATGAAAAATTATCTGCCTTGATGGATGGCGAGCTGCCTGCGGCGCAATTGGACGAAGTGCTCGATGCGCTCAAAGCTGATCCGGCTTTGCTCGGCAACTGGCAGCAATGGCATCTGACCAGAGACACCCTGCAAGGACAAGCTGATTTATCGGTAGATTTCATGCCGCAATTTTCCAAACGACTGGCCGCCGAGCCTATCGTGATTGCGCCGCACCGCGGGTACAAACCCAAACGCTGGCTGGTGCCATTGTCGGCTGCGGCATCGGTGGCTTTCGTCGGTCTGGCAGTCTGGCAGTTTTCCCTGAATATCCGAGCCGTTCCGTCGCAGCAAATTTTGGCAGCACCAGAGGCGGCCAGCAAGCAGGCTTATGCCAAAGTTGATGCGGCAGAAGTTCGTGCTTATCTGGCTGCACATCATGCTGAAGTTGCCGATCCAATGGGGCGCGATGCTTTGGCAACCGTGGCGTTTGAACCGGGAGAGCAACGCTAGATGTGGATGTTCAAAGCCAAGCCGTTTGTGTGTATATGGGGGCTGTTATTTTGTGTGCTGTTTGGCGACCGGATGGCGCTGGCTGCACAGAGTGCGCCAGTTGTACCAATCGCAGAAGTGCTCGATAAGGACGCCGCATTAAAAATCCTTGAGCGTTGCGCAGATGCGGCCAAAACAGCGACCTATTCGGGGACTTACGTTTATCAGCATGGCGACGAAATGTCGACTTACCGGATGATTCATGTGCTTGATGGACATGATGATGTCGAGCGGCGTGAAGCACTTGATGGATCGCCGCGTGAATATTACCGGCAAGGTCAGCGGGTGAGCATCTACCCGGCTGATCCGCAGCAGAAAACGCTTGATCGCCGGTATACCGCAAAATTGTTTCCCCGTCAGTTGCCCGATCAGCCTGCAAAATTGCTGCAGGCTTATGGTCTGATTCGTTTGGGGAGTGAAAGGGTGGCCGGGCGTGATACGACGGTGTATCAGCTGGAGCCGCTCGATCAATACCGCTATCCGCATCGTTTCTGGATTGATGACGCCAGTGGTTTGTTATTGAAATGGGCCATGATGGGTATGCGCAAGGAGGCAAGTCAGTTATTTGCCTTCACTGATATACAGGTGGGGGGTAGTGTTGATCGCAAGCAACTCAAACCCGTGCGCGAGTTGCAATCGGTCGAAATCGAAACCAACTCCCATACGATGAGCCTGCCGCAGGAGACTCAGTGGGAAATCAAATCACCGCCAGCGGGTTTTCGTTTACTTAAGCAATCGAGCAAAGCCCTGCCGGGTAAACAGCGCAAAGTGCTTCACCATCTCTACAGTGATGGGGTCGTGACGGTATCGGTGTTTATCGAGCCGATTCATCAGCGTTTGCCGCTGGGTCTGGCACATCAGGGGGCGACGCATTTGTTTACCCGCCAAAGTGGCACCAGCCTGGTGATGGCGCTGGGTGAAGTGCCGGCCGCTACCGTCGAGGCGTTTGCAAATGGGTATAATGCGCGCTGATTGATGACCGCAGTGATTTCTCATGATTGAAACTCAAGCCCAAGTTATTCGCACCGAAGGGCCGTATGCCTGGGTGAAAGTACGCCCGCATACGCCGTGTGGCCATTGTGATCCGGAAAAAGGTTGCAAGTCGGTGGCCATTACCCGGATGTTTGGTCAGGCGCAGGATGCGTACCGGGTGAATAATCCGCTCGGTGCGCAGGTTGACGAGTTGGTTACCGTTGCGGTGGACGAGCGTGATTTATTGAAAACGGCATTTTGGGCTTATGGTTTGCCGCTGTTCTTGCTGCTGCTGGGGGCGACCATAGGCTATTGGTTTGGCAGGCAAAGCGAGTTGCTGACTTTGATCGGCGCGGTGCTTGGCTTGGCCTTGGGCTTTGCCGTTTTACGGCTTTTGCCCCAAAGTCGGGGGCAAGTCATTGCTCCTGCAATTATTGCCCGGCATCCGGCCGGTCAATCCATTAAAACCTGTGAACTGAAACGAACTCATTGATTTGCGAGGAAGGGAATATGCTGAATCGATTCTTGCTCTCTACCATTTTTTTGGGCAGTAGTTTTGCTGCACTAGCCGCTCCGGCGGGATTGCCCGATTTCACCTCGATAGTGGAAAAAGAAGGCCGTGCGGTGGTCAATATTTCAACGACTGCGTCGATGCGCGAGGAGGCCGACGGCGCGTCGGGCATCGATTCGGAAACTCTCGATTTACTGCGTCGTTTTGGTTTCCCTGTCCCACCGGGGGCTCGTGGTGGTCAGCCGCGTCAGCATCAGGCGCAATCATTGGGCTCCGGTTTTATTATCGAGAGTAACGGTTATATTTTGACCAATGCGCATGTGGTCGCCAAGGCTGATGAAATCACCGTCAAAATGGTCGATAAACGCACGTTCAAAGCCAAGGTGGTCGGCTCGGACGCACGTACCGATGTAGCTTTGCTGAAAATCGAAGCCAATAATCTGCCGAAAGTTGATCTGGGCGACGCAAATAAACTGAAGCAGGGTGAATGGGTGCTGGCCATTGGTCAGCCCTTTGGTCTGGATAATACCGTGACTGCCGGGATTGTTTCGGCCAAGGGTCGCAGCTTGCCCGATGAGAACTTTGTGCCGTTTATCCAGACCGACGTCGCGATCAATCCGGGTAATTCGGGCGGCCCGCTGTTCAATATGAACGGGCAGGTGGTCGGGATTAATTCGCAAATTTACAGCCGTTCCGGCGGTTATATGGGGCTGTCGTTCTCAATTCCGATCGATGTGGCGATGAAAGTGGCTGACGAGCTTAAAGCGAGCGGTAAAGTAACGCGTGGGCGGATCGGCGTTTCGATTCAGGATGTTAACGAAGAACTCGCGAAAAGTTTTGGTTTGAGCAAAGCGACTGGTGCCTTGCTCAATTCGGTTGAAAAAGACGGCCCGGCAGATAAAGCAGGTCTGCGTGCGGGTGATATTTTGCTCAAATTTAACGGGCAGCCGATTAGCAATTCCGGTGAATTGCCACGGATTGTCAGTGCAGTCAAACCGGGCAGCAAAGTCACCGTTCAGGTATGGCGCGATAAAGTGGCGCGCGACATGTCGCTGACAGTCGGAGAGCTGGAAGATGGCGATAAAAATACCGAAGCGCGCGAGTACAAAGGCAAAAAAGAAGACGCGGGCAAATTTGGTTTGGTGGTACGTGAATTGAATGCGCGCGAGCTCAAACAACTTGGCCTTACTGCCGGACTGCTGGTGCGAGAGGCGAATGGTGAGGCTGCCAAAGCGGGCTTGCAAGCCGGAGATGTGATTGCCGGTATTGGCGGTCAGGAAGTTAATACTGCGACACAGTTGCGCAAGCTGCTTAATGAGGTCAAACCCGGAGACTCCATTGCGCTACGCATTGTCCGCAATGGCACTTCGGCCTTTATTGCCCTCAAAGCGCCGGCAAAATGAAGTATTTGAAACTATTTGGCCGTGAATATTGCAGCCTGTGTCTGGTGATGCGCGAGCAATTGCTTGCGCAATCAGCCGGTCGTTTCGAGTTGCTCTGGATTGATATTGATGATGTGGACGAGCTGGAAGCGCGCTATGGTGAGTTGGTTCCAGTGCTGACCGACGCTGATGAAGTCGAAATCTGCCACTATCATCTTGATCAGACCGCCCTTGAGAGCAGTTTGCGATGAAGTCAGCTTGAGAGAAAAACCGTCAGCAAGCGAGCCTAAGTTGATCAATTTAGGCTAAAATCGCGGATTAACGCACAACCGGGCACGCTTCCTTTATAGCGTGCCCGATTTTTTGTCACCGAAAGACTGGCTGGACACTGGATTACCTTAGTCATGGATCATATTCGTAATTTTTCTATTATCGCCCACATCGACCACGGCAAAAGTACGTTGGCAGATCGGTTTATCCAGTTTTGTGGTGGTCTGGAAATGCGTGAAATGAGCGAGCAGGTGCTCGACTCGATGGATATTGAAAAAGAACGCGGCATTACAATCAAAGCCCAGACTGCAGCGCTCAATTACAAAGCGCGCGATGGCAAAATATATAACCTCAATTTGATCGACACACCGGGGCACGTTGACTTCAGCTATGAAGTGAGCCGCTCACTGGCTGCGTGTGAAGGTGCGCTGCTGGTGGTTGACGCCTCGCAAGGCGTTGAAGCGCAGACGGTTGCCAATTGCTACACCGCAATCGAGCAGGGCGTTGAAGTTCGCCCGGTACTCAATAAAATTGACTTGCCTGCAGCGGATCCGGATCGCGTCGCACAAGAGATCGAAGACATCATCGGCATTGATGCTAGCAGTGCAGTTCATGCCTCTGCTAAGTCGGGTATAGGCATAGAGGATATTCTGGAAGAGGTCGTCAACAAGATACCCCCTCCTAAAGGTGATATTGATGCGCCGCTCAAAGCGCTGATTATCGACTCTTGGTTTGATAATTATGTCGGCGTCATCATGCTGGTGCGTGTTGTTGATGGCGTTTTGCGTCCGAAAGACAAAATCCTGTTTATGTCATCCAAAGCTCAACACCTGTGCGAACAGGTGGGGGTGTTTACGCCCAAGTCGGTGCAGCGTACCGAATTGAAAGCGGGTGAAGTGGGCTTTGTGATTGCCGGCATTAAGGAGCTGGCGAGTGCCAAAGTGGGCGACACGATTACGACGGTAAAAAACCCTGCCGCTGAGCCTTTGCCTGGTTTTAAAGACGTGAAGTCGCAGGTGTTTGCCGGCCTGTATCCGGTTGAAAGCCACGATTACGAAAAGCTGCGCGATAGCCTGGAAAAGCTGCAACTGAATGATGCGTCATTGAATTACGAGCCAGAAGTCTCAACGGCCTTGGGCTTTGGTTTTCGCTGCGGTTTCTTGGGGTTGTTGCACCTCGAAATCGTGCAAGAGCGCCTAGAGCGCGAATTTGATATGGATCTGATTACCACGGCGCCAACGGTGAAATACGAGCTGGTACTGCGTGGTGGTGAAACGGTTCAGATTGAAAATCCATCCAAACTGCCTGATCCGTCGAAATACGACGAAGTGCGCGAGCCGATTATTACCGCGACGATTTTGGTGCCACAGGATTACGTAGGCCCCGTGATGACGCTGTGTAATCAAAAACGCGGCCAGCAAGTGAATATGCAATATCTGGGTCGCCAGGTGATGCTGACTTACGATTTGCCGATGGCCGAAGTCGTGATGGATTTCTTCGATAAATTGAAGTCTGTTTCGCGCGGTTATGCGTCGCTCGATTATGACTTCAAAGAGTTCCGCGTCGGTGATCTGGTTAAACTCGACGTATTGGTCAACGGCGAACGTGTTGATGCTTTGAGCCTGATCGTGCACCGTTCAATGAGCCAGTATCGCGGTCGTGAACTGGTCGCGAAAATGCGCGAGTTGATTCCACGTCAGATGTTCGATATTGCGGTACAGGCCGCAATCGGTAGCCAGATCGTCGCGCGTGAAACGGTGAAAGCGGTGCGTAAAGACGTATTGGCAAAATGTTATGGCGGTGACGTTTCACGTAAACGCAAATTGCTCGATAAACAGAAAGCCGGTAAAAAACGCATGAAACAGGTCGGCAACGTCGAGATTCCACAGGAAGCCTTCCTTGCCATTTTGCAAGTGTCCGATAAATAAGTAACTGGATAAACTATTCACGCAAGGCGAAGCAGCGTGGGTTGTTTGGTTTAGCACTTAAACCTTCACGGGATGAAGCATGAACTGGTTGTTAATGGGTGTGGTTTTACTGGTGTTAGGTCCAATCCTGATCGGGGCTGGAGCCAAGCATGAACGCAAGGGAAATGAGCCGCCACAGTTGGTTCAGTACGGCTATTTGTCCATCGTGGTCGGGCTTTTTATCCTGCTGGTGCAGTTTCTCTCGATCGGTACGGCGATGCTTGTTTTTGTGCTGATTACCGGCGTGGTCTGGATTCTGGATAAATGGCGCTGGCAAAAATCGCGGGGTGATCAGCCGGTGGCAGACTGGATTGAATACGGTCGTGGTTTTTTCCCGGTAATTCTGGTCGTTTTCCTGTTGCGCTCGTTTCTGGTTGAGCCATTCCAGATTCCATCATCGTCGATGCGCCCGGGGCTGGTCGTCGGTGATTTTATTCTGGTGAACAAATATGCTTACGGTTTGCGCCTGCCGGTAACGAACCATGTTTTTGTTCCGGTAGGCAAGCCGGAACACGGCGATGTGATGGTGTTTAATTATCCGGTTAATCCGCAAATCAACTATATCAAGCGTGTTGTGGGTTTACCGGGTGATACGGTTGAATACCGGAATAAAAAACTGTCTGTTAACGGCCTGCCCGTGCCCACTGAAATTGCGGGCGAACATAATTACACCGAGCAGGGTATTTATGAAGTGCGCAATCTGCAGTTTACCGAAGCCATGGGTTCGCACCGTTTTCATACTTTGAATATGGCGGATACACCGACTTTGAGTCTGTCGGAAGTCGGCGATTTTCCGGGGCGGGAAAATTGTCGCTATGATGAAAGTGGTTTTGTCTGCAAAGTACCGGAAAATCAGTACTTCGCGATGGGTGACAACCGCGATCACAGTGCGGATAGCCGTTACTGGGGTTTTGTCGATGATAAATATGTCGTTGGCAAGGCGTTCTTTATCTGGATGAATTTCAAATACCTTGACCGGATTGGTACACTGATCAAATAACAGCCCTGTATGGAGAGGAAAACTTGATGATGCAAAAGCAGAAAGGAATGTCGTTTTTTGGTTTTATTATTATTGCCATGGTCGTGGGTATGGCAGTGGTTGTCGCCTTCAAGGTACTGCCAACTTATATTGAATACTTCAATATCAAAAAGGCCATGAACACGGTAGCCAGTCAGAATGCAGGTGCAACGCCGGCCGCGATTCGTGAGGCCTATTCGAAGCACGCAATGATCAGCGATATTGAGTCAGTCGACGCACAGGGTTTACAGATCAGCCAGGTTGGTGGCAATACCACCATACAAGCGAGTTATGAAAAAGTGGTGCCCCTTGTGGCCAATATCAGTTTTCTGTTCCAGTTTGAAGTCGAGGCCAACTCTGCCTCAGCGGAATAATTTAATTTAGGAATTCATTTTGTCTGTTGTTCTACCTGCCGAGCGCTTGCAAAAAGCGCTCGGTTATATTTTTTCTGAACCCCGGCTTTTAAAGCAGGCGCTGACGCATCGTTCGTTTTCTTCAACGCACAACGAACGGCTGGAGTTTGTCGGTGATGGCATTTTGAATGCCTTGGTCGCTCGTCATTTGTATCGTGCCTTTCCTCAGTTCAGCGAAGGCGATTTGTCGCGTTTGCGTGCACACTTTGTACGGCAAGATTCGCTAGCCATTATTGCGACCGAGTTACAACTCGGTGATTATCTCTCATTGGGAGAGGGCGAGCTTAAAAGCGGCGGTCATCGCCGTCCCAGTATTCTGGCCGATGCGCTCGAAGCTGTGCTTGGCGCCATCTGGCTGGATGGTGGTTTTGATGAAGCAGCCAAAGTCGTTGAAAAGCTGTTTGCAGCGCGAGTTGCCGAAGTCAATCCTGCCGATGCGATGAAAGACGCCAAAACCTCGCTGCAGGAGTGGCTGCAGGCGCGCAAACTGGCTTTGCCGCAGTATGAAGTCCTGCGCCAGATTGGTGAGTCGCCAGATCAGATCTTTGAAGTGGCTTGCACCTGTGTTGAATTGAAAATGGCAACCAGAGCCGAAGGAACGAGTCGCCGCGCTGCCGAGCAAGAGGCTGCAGGCCGTTTATTGCATCAACTCCGGCAACAACATCCGGGCAAAAAGGTAGCGAAAAAATGACAGAAGAAATGATCAACGCATCAGGCGCAGCAGACGCCAATGGCTACCGTTGTGGTTTTGTTGCGATTGTGGGGCAACCCAACGTCGGCAAATCGACGATGATGAATCATCTGATTGGCCAGAAACTCAGTATTACTTCGCGTAAAGCACAAACGACGCGCCACCGGATTACCGGCGTTTTAACGTCGGAAACCGCGCAATTTGTTTTTGTCGATACGCCTGGTTTTCAAACCAAATACCGCAATGCCTTGAATCAGGCGATGAATCGCAGCGTCACGACGACGCTGGCCGATGTCGATGCGATTTTATTTGTCGTAGAAGCGGGGCGCTTTGGCCCGGCTGACGAAGCGGTATTGAAACTGCTGCCGCGTGATCGTCCGGTGATTCTGGTAATCAACAAGGTTGATCTGCTCGATAACGTCGGCACGATGCTGCCGTTTATTGAGAAAGTATCGGGTCAATTTAATTTTGCTGCGATTGTGCCGATTTCGGCGCAAAAATCACAAAAGCTCGACGTACTGCTTGAAGCGGTTGAGCCTTTGTTGCCAGAGTCAGTGCCGCTGTTTGCGCCCGATCATCTGACTGATCGCAATGAGCGTTTCCTCGCCTCCGAAATCATTCGCGAGAAAATTTTCCGCATGATGGGCGAAGAGTTGCCGTATGTGATGGCCGTTGAAATCGAGAAATTCGAAGAAGAAACGATGGCCAATGGCAAAGAATTGCGCCGCATTTACGCGGCGATTCTGGTCGAGCGCGAAAATCAGAAAGCCATTCTGATTGGTAAAAAAGGCGAAAAACTGAAAAAAATCGCCACCGACGCGCGCATCGATATGGAAACAATGTTCGACGCCAAAGTGTTTTTGGAAGTCTTCGTTAAAGTCAAAAGCGGTTGGGCTGACGACACACGTTTGATTCGTCAGTTTGGTTACGAGTAATTCCTGATGGCACGGGCTGGGGTAAAAGATCGTGCAGCAAAAAATCGGATCAACGATCATCCGGCCTTTGTGCTGCACCAGTATGCTTACCGCGAAACCAGCCGCTTGCTCGATGTATTTACGCGAGATCATGGTCGGCAAACGATTTATGCGCGCGGCGTACAGCGGCCGGGCTCGCAAATTCGCAGTGTGTTATTGAGTTTTCAGCCGCTTTTATTGTCATGGTTTGGCTCGGGCGAAGTCAAAACGCTGCACGCCGCCAACTGGCAGCCTGGTTTGCCGCAGTTGCGCGGCTTGCCGCTGCTATGCGCGTTCTATTTGAATGAGTTGCTGCAAAATCTGCTGGTCAAGGATGAGTCCCATCCGACTTTGTTTGTTGCCTACTTTGATGCAATCAAGGCCTTATCCAGTTGCGATGCGGCCGGACAGGGGGTTGAACCCATTTTGCGCTTGTTTGAAAAAGCGCTGCTGTCCGAGCTGGGGCTGGGCGTGGACTGGACCAAAGAAACGGGGGGCGACATTGCGATCATGCCAACGCAGCGCTATCAGTTTGCAACGCAGCAAGGATTTAGCCGCGTTCAGTCGCATGATGCCTGTCCGGGCGAGCTGATTTTACAGTTTGCCGAAAATGATATGCACAACGAGGAGCTCTGGCCTTGGGCCAAAATCTGGATGCGTCAATCATTGGCCAGCGTTTTGGGCGAGCGGGTGCTGCACACCCGGCAATTGTTACTGGATTTGCAAAGAATATAGGGTATATCAATGGAGCTCTTTATTTGTCTTGCATTGATGCCAATACATGATGGGAGTAATGAATGAAGCGGGCAATTCAACTGGGTGTCAATATTGACCACATTGCGACGGTGCGTAATGCCCGTGGCACGATTTATCCTAGCCCGGTTCTGGCTGCACAACTGGCCGAGCAAGCTGGTGCCAATCTGATTACGCTGCATTTGCGTGAAGACCGCCGCCATATTCGCGATGATGACGTGCGCTTGATTCGCTCTGTGGTGCAAACCCGCATGAATCTGGAAATGGCACTGACCGATGAAATGCTCGCACACGCGCTTAACGTTGCGCCGCACGATGTTTGTCTGGTGCCCGAGCGGCGTGAAGAGGTAACAACCGAAGGCGGTCTGGATGTGAAGCGTTACGCGCAGATTACCGGGCAATTTATCCAGACCTTGAGTGCTGCGCAGATTCGCACTTCAATCTTTATTGACCCGGATCTTGAGCAGATCAAACTGGCGCACGAGTTGGGCGCACCAGTGATTGAAATTCACACCGGCCGCTATGCGGATGCGCACAATGCGACTGAGCGCGAGAGTGAATTACGTCGGGTGCAGCACGCCGCTGATTATGCCGCGAGTCTGGGTCTGATCGTGAATGCCGGTCATGGACTCCATTATCATAATGTGCAGCCGATTGCACAGATCGACGCGATTGAAGAGCTGAATATCGGTCATGCGCTGATTGCTCATGCCTTGTTTGTCGGGCTGGAAAATGCTGTGCGTGAAATGAAGCAATTGATGATTCAGGCGCGTAATCTGCGATGAAGTGCTGAAAATGCTTGGACATAAGCGTCAATTGCCAGCTATCGTTAAAGTACTCATTCTCTTGGATGCAGAGGTGGCGCAATGATCAGCATTTCTCACGAAGCGAACTATATTCATGTTGTAATTTTTGGGCAGTTCACATTACAAGATTACAAAGAGTTCGAAGAAAACGTACTATACGACATCGGTTTTCATGGCCCTGCTCGCCTGCTGTTTGATCTGACCGAAATGACCGGCTATACGCTGGATATGGCGCTTGAGGAAATTGATTTTACCCGTAAACATGTCAACGACTTTGCCAAAGTCGCCGTGGTCACCGACGATCAATGGGTGGTCTGGTCAGTCTGGATCAATCGTGCCATCGCCGATGCCAATATCATGGTTTTTGAATCAGTCTCCGATGCTGTGGCTTGGTTCGATGAATCTGTTGTTGTGACCGACGTTATCGAATAAAAATCTGCTCAACGAGGCTGGATTAAATGCTTGATCGTATTGCTTCCCTGTTTTCAAAAGACAAGTCCCCACTGTCGAGCCTGAAGGTGGCTACACAATGGTGTAAAAATCTAGATCTGGCCGATCCTCCTACTCGCAATGCCAAAGTTCATGGCGTCGTCAGTGACTTTATTGCAGGCAACCTGCCTGCCACGCTGGAAAGCCTGCAAGCGTTGATGCTCATTGATGAGCATGTTCAGGAAGCATTTGACGCCATTTGTTATCAATATGTTTCTAATCCGCGCATGTCCAAGGAGATTGAGCAGAAGCTCTGGAAAGACGTTGTGACCTACTCTAACGATATGGTCGATGCCTATTATCGTTTTGTTCAGGCCGAATCGAATGAAGTGCTGCAGGCTCAGTTTGCGCCGTTGATGCCGATGGTATTGGCGCGTAGTCTGCGTTATCTGGCAATTCAGGCTAAATGGCACTATTTTCGCTTTGAAAAAGTACCAGTCAAAATCTGGACCGTAGCCCATCAACTGTATCGCTTATCTGAAATCGGCGGCTTTGATAGCAATCCGTTCAAGTTGTATCAGGATAGTTCTGCTGAAGTCTCATCCTGTGCCGATGAATATATCCAGATGCTGATGCTCAATACGCTTGCCAATAATAATCTGTCAGTGCGTCAGCTTGAGCTGGTTGATGGCTGGCTGGAAAAATGGTCCAAACTGATCCAGATTTCACGCAAATATGCGCCGGATCATCATCATTTTTGCGTTAATTTGCAAGCCTCATTTGGCGCACAAAAAATCAGCAATGATCTGATGGGAGAACCCTACCGATACTGGGGATTAACTGATATCGTCAATCAGGTTCAGGAAATTCTGGGTCGCTTACTGACGGGAGCAAGCTTTGCATCGCTTGATCTGGGGCCAGATGCACGAGGCCCGATCGTGACCGATTTGCTCAAGCATCTGGATGTGTTCTGGACCATGAGCATGCGCAATAACCAGATCAAGCGTAGCGAGCGTACAAAGGTTAACAAGGCGATTGATATTGTTTACGGGCTGGATCGGGTTTGTGGTTATGTCAAAGAAGATAATGACAAATTTCTGAAGCAGGGGCGTGAATCTGCTTCGCAAGTTGATTATGACGAAATCATGGACATGCGCCTGTATGGATTTGTATCCTCGCGGACCCGCTCCAAAAGTGCCGCAACCAATCCCTATGTTGTGAACAGGAAACAGCATGATTGGCACACCTGGGCCGTAGATAATGAAAGCGAAGGCGGTTATGGTTCCATATTGCGCTTCTCGGAAAATGAATGGATTCGCCCTAATTTACTATTGGGTGTGCGTCAAAGCAGCAGTGAAAACTGGCAATTGGGCGTATTGCGCCGTATTGCACGATTGAACGACGATGAGATTTCGGCTGGTATTCAGATCCTGACGAAAACGCCCGTGATGGTCGGCATGTATTCCGAGCAAAATGACCGGGTTGAAAACATGACCGTGACCGAGCTGGGTTTTACTGGTGGTCTGGAGTTACCCAACGTCAAAACAGCCTTGTATGTGCCACATCAAATCGATGGCAAGAGCGTCAATACCTTGATCATGCATTCGGCTGAT
Source organism: Chitinibacter sp. S2-10 (assembly GCF_046530675.1). Lineage (GTDB taxonomy): Bacteria > Pseudomonadota > Gammaproteobacteria > Burkholderiales > Chitinibacteraceae > Chitinibacter. The sequence goes on from NZ_CP172558.1 coordinate 2,295,181, forward strand.
TACGGCATGGACAAAATTTACCAGATTCGGGCCCGCGATAAGCGTTTCTCGGTCAGTCTTGGTGTCATGCTGGAAAAAGGCGTCGACTGGATCTGGGTGGCCGTCAATGTCTTGCGACAGGAAAATTGATTTAAAGCTGAAATAAAAAAAACCGTGCTTTTCAAGGCACGGTTTTTTTAGCTGAAAATATTTCAGGCAAACAGGACGGTCGCTGCCCAGAATAAGCCGCCGGAGAGCAAGATGGTGACCGGTAAAGTCAGCACCCAGGCAATCAGGATGCTTCTGACTGTACCCCCCTGCAAACCGCTCTTATTGGCAACCATCGTGCCGGCGACTGCGGAGGACAGAATATGCGTCGTGGAAACAGGCATACCGGTCCAGCTGGCGACGCCGATAGCGGTCGCTGCAGTAATTTGTGCGGCATTCCCTTGTGCGTAGGTCATCCCTTTATTACCGATTTTTTCACCGACGGTCAGTACAATCCGCTTCCAGCCGACCATGGTGCCCAGACCGAGCGCCAGTGCGACGGCAATAATAACCCACTGAGGTGCGTATTCAGTCGTCGTATTCAAGTCTTTGCGCAATTGATCCAGATCCGATTTTTCCTGCGAAGTCAGAATGGGTAATTTGCTGGCTTTTTTTGCCGTGTCGTCAAGACACAGCAGAATGCGGCGTACTTTACGACGCTCTTCTGCGTCGAGTTCGGCAAAGTTCTTGACGCCTTCAAGCGTGTGAATCAGTGAATTCAAGGCGGGCAAAGTCGTTGCTGGTTCGCATTTGAACAGCGTCGGCAGCGCCTGGTCGGCGCTCTGGCTTAAATCGATTTGCTGAGCAAAACGGGTTTTATTACTTTCGTAAAAGTCGCGCAGTTGGATGGCCGCATAATGTGTGCGCTCAATCTGGTAGGCCGTACTATTCATATCAACGGCAAATTTGGCTGGAGCCAGCCCGATCAGTACCAGCATCAATAGACCAATGCCTTTCTGACCATCATTCGAGCCGTGTGCAAAACTCATTCCCATTGCCGAAGCGATCAATGTCGTGCGAGTCCAGAATGGCGGATGCTTTTTGCCATCGATGTTTTTTCGCTCTTCCGGTGTGATATGCATGCGTGAATCGGGGCGCCATTTTTTCAGTGCCAAGAGCATCAGGCCCGCCATGACCAGACCGATGGTCGGAGAAATCAGCAGTGACAACAGGATGTCGATGGCTTTTTTGACATTAATGCCGGATAGCCAGTACTGATTATTGATCATGGCATTGGCGATGCCGACCCCCATGATCGAGCCAATCAGCGTGTGTGAGCTCGATGCCGGAATGCCGAAGTACCAGGTACCCAGATTCCAGATAATCGCCGCAGCCAGCAAGGCATAAACCATATACAGGCCATGACCCACGCCGACATTCAGCAGCAGGTCGACCGGCAACAGGTGAACAATTGCATACGCGACACCCAGTCCACCCAGGATTACACCGAAGAAATTGGCGATCCCTGAACCGATCACGGCCAGATGTGCGGGCATGGCTTTGGTGTAAATCACCGTCGCTACGGCATTGGCCGTGTCGTGAAAACCATTGATAAATTCATAAGCCAGAACGAAAAACAAGGCCAGTAACAGCATAATGGCTGGCCAGAATGCCATGCCGGAAAACAGGTCAAGCATGTAATGCTCGTAGAGGAGTAAAGATGGGGCGGATTATCGCAGAAAGCGGCGCTGATTTCACCGACGATTTTTCGTTCTAGATCAATAAAGTAAGAGAAAGCCGATAAATGTCGGCATGATTTCTTCCGTGGTAAGTTCTCGGCTAATAATTCGGTAGAAAACGATGCCGGGTTTTTTAAGAATTCTGCCTGGCTTACTGGATTTGGGTAATGGGTATATCGCTGTATCGTATATCAGAAAAGCTTTATGAAGGTATACCCACGACTTCGCTATTCAGTTGCTCGCGTGCGGTATGCAGCGAGTCGACAATTTCCAGTCCCAGTGCACGGATGGCATCTTGCGGTGGCCGCAGATCGGGCACCATCATCACCCGGCACCCGGCGGTGTGACCTGCCGTGGCGCCGAAATTCGAGTCTTCAAACACGATGCATTGTTCGGCTTTGACCGCCAGTTGCTTGATGGCTTGGTGATAAATATCCGGTGCAGGTTTGGGGTGGGACACCTCATCGCCGCAAACGGCAAATTCAATTCGCGGCCATAAATTGGCCAGCTTCAAATGATGTTCGGCAATGCTGCGTCGGGTCGAGGTTGCAACGGCTTTGCGGATGCCGTGTTGCTCCAGCCAATCAAACAGCTCGATCACGCCGGGGCGCAAGGCAATCGCTCCGGCGCTGCGCTCCAGATAAATTTCATGCGTCAGTTCGCGCAAACGCTGGGCGGGAAAATGTGCGCCAAGCTGTTCTTCCAGATAAGCCAGCGTTTTTGACGAATGCATTCCGACCATGCCCAGTGGAACGGCTTCGTCAATCTCATGCCCCAGTTGACGAGCCGCCTCATGCCAGCAAGTCAGTGCCATGCGTTCGGTGTCGAGTAAAAGACCATCCATGTCAAAAATGGCAGCCACAATTGCAGGGTGTGTACGGGTGGACATTTGCTTAGTCTTGAGTTTTGGAAAACAATGACTGTAGTTTATCGAAACTTGAGACCTCATGCCTGCTCCTTCTCGCCCCCAAGTTGATCCCTGCCCATGCGGTAGCACCAGTTATGCGCAATGTTGCCAGCCACTGCACGAAGGGGGGGCGGCGCAAACGCCCGAACAGCTGATGCGCTCGCGTTATAGCGCTTATGTACTTGGGCTTGAAGCTTATCTGCTGACGAGCTGGCATCACAGTACCCGCCCCGAACATCTAGATCTGAATGAAGAACCCAGAGCCAAATGGCTGAGCCTGACTGTCAATCATGCCGAAAGCGACGGCGATCAGGGGATTGTGTCGTTTGTTGCCCGTTATAAAGTCGGCGGGCGCGCTTATCGTTTGACCGAGCATAGCCGTTTCGTGCGCGAAAACGGCCACTGGTTTTATCTCGATGGCGATGTCGCCGAGTAGCCTCAACAGCCCAATCTGAAACAAAAAACCACGCGGCGGCGTGGTTTTTTGTTGAACTGAGGTTAGGCTCTGTTGACGTTTGGTTTACGAGTCGCGTTTGTGCTGGTTTTGGCCTGAAACAAGGCGCAAAGCCTGATGCATAGTCATTCTATGTGAAGGTTTTGCAACGCCGTGTCAGGCCAAAAACAGCCAAACCCTCCGGGCTGGGCGCTTTTTGTGACGACTCTGCGTTATTGCCTGCTCACATAGAATGACTATGTATCGCAGCCAATGCCTTGATTCGTCACAAAAATCGCGCCAGCGCGACCGTAAACCAAACGTCAACAGAGCCTAAGCACCACTGCTTAAAACAGACCCAGCCCCTTGAGCATAATCACGACGATCAGCAGCGGCGTGATATAGCGTACCAGCACAAAAACGGCTTTGATGACCGGTTTGTTGTGCAGCTTGCCATCGTTGCTCAGTTGTTTCTCCAGTTGTGGCAAGCCATAAACCCAGCCGACAAACAGGCAAATCAAAATCCCGCCCAGCGGCATCAGTACGTTCGAGCTGATGTAATCAAACAGATCAAACGGATTTAAACCAAACACAGTCCAGCCCGCTGTCAGTGACGACGATAGCGTTGCCGGTATACCAAACAGCGCAATCACGCCGACGGTCAGCAAAGTGGCCTGTTTACGACCGAATTTGAAACGCTCGCTCAGCATCGCGACCGGCACTTCCAAAATCGACAGAATCGCGCCAGTCGCGGCAATCGCCGCCAAGACGAAGAACAGCGCCATAAAGACATTGCCGAAGGGCATGCTGGCAAACACCGCCGGAATCGTCATAAACACCAAGGATGGGCCCGCAGCAGGCTCGAAGCCGAAAGCAAAAACGGCGGGGAAAATCGCCAGTCCGGCAAGCAAGGACACCGACAAATCAGCCAGCATCACGCGTGTTGCTGTCGCCGGAATATTCTGCTCCTGACGGAAATAACTGCCATAGGTCAGCATCGTTCCCATGCCGATCGAGAGTTTGAAAAAGGCCAGCCCGACTGCGGTCAGCATTACCGGCGCGGTGATTTTGCTAAAGTCAGGCGCAAACAGAAATTTCACGCCTTCCATCGCGCCGGGCAAAGTCAGGCTGCGGATACAGAGCAAAACCAGCAGCAGAAACAGCAAGGGCATCAGTTTTTTGGCGACTGCTTCAATCCCTTTGGAGACGCCCATCATAATGATCGCGCCAGCCCACGCCAGCACCACCCATTGCCAGAACAGTGCCTGCAGCGGATTGGACACCAGCGCGCCGAAAGCCGCCTTGGCCGTCGCCGGATCGGTGCTATTGATGCTGCCAGTCAGCGATTTGAAAATGTAGGCAAACACCCAACCGGCAACGCCGGTATAAAAAGCCAGAATCAGCACGGCGGAAATCAGCCCCATATACCCAATGACGGTCCAGAACTTCTGGTTTTTCGGCGCGAGCATTTCAAACGCCGTCACCGCATTGGCACGCGAAGCGCGGCCGAGCATGATTTCGGCAATCATCACCGGCAGTGCGACGAGCAGGGTGGCGAGCAGATAAACCACCAGAAAACTTGCGCCGCCATTGGTGCCGGTCAGGTAAGGAAATTTCCAGATATTGCCCAGCCCGACGGCCGAGCCCAAGGTGGCGACGAGTACACCAAAGGTTGAAGTAAATCCATCACGGTTTTGGCTCATGGTCTGCCTCTCTTTATTTTTGCGGTATTGTCATCATCATTTTTAGCTTACGCGCTGTCCATGCGGGAAATCCCGTTTTGCATCATCTGTGAGGGGGCATCTGCCCAATATTTGATTTTACTCAGTCGTTTTCGCTAACAGTACAATAGCTGATCTATTGAGTGCCAAGATAACCATGAAATCCAGCGATATGCCTGATGACACTAGCGCAACCCCCGAGATTGGCGAGGCGCGGCAAGCCTTGCTGCTGCAAGTCAAAAACCTGCCCGATCTGCCCGGCGTATATCGCTATATTGGCGCGGATGGCACGGTGCTGTATGTCGGCAAGGCGATCAGTCTGAAAAAGCGCGTCGGCTCTTATTTTACGAAAACCGACCACAGTCCGCGTATCCGGCTGATGCTGGCTCAGGTCGCAGCGCTGGAAACGACCGTTGTTCGCTCGGAAGCCGAAGCACTGGTGCTGGAAAATAATCTGATCAAGGCGCTCTCGCCACGCTACAACATCCTGTTTCGTGATGACAAAAGCTACCCCTATCTGGTGCTGACCGGCCACGCTTCGCCACGGCTGGCTTACTATCGCGGTGCGCTCGATAAACGCCACACTTATTTTGGCCCGTTTCCGAATGGCTATGTTGTCAAGGAGAGCATCCAGCTGCTGCAAAAAGTGTTTCTGCTACGCACTTGCGAAGATTCGGTCTTTTCAAACCGCTCGCGGCCTTGTCTTTTGCACCAGATCAAGCGCTGTTCTGCACCCTGCGTTGGGCTGATTTCGCCCGAGGATTACCGCAGCGATGTGAATAACGCAATGCTGTTTTTATCCGGCAAAGAAAACGAAGTCTTGCAGCAGCTTGAAGCGCGGATGCAAACGCTGTCAAACAATTGGGAGTTCGAAGCCGCCGCAGCGGTGCGAGACCAAATCGCTGCGCTCGCCAAAGTGCAGGAAAAACAGTTTGTCTCGAGCAATAGCAGCGATTCCGACGCCGATATTCTGGCTTGTGTCGAAGAAAATGGCGTGCTCTGCGTCAATCTGGCCATGGTGCGCGGCGGGCGGCACGTCGGTGACAAGAATCTGTTTCCGAGTCATGCCAATGAATACACGCCGGCTGAAGCGCTGTCGGCGTTTATCGCGCAGCATTATCTCGAGCGTACCGTGCCGCCGCTGATTTTCTGTAGCCCCGAGCCAGACGACGCGAGTATTTTGATGGCGTCGTTGTCCGAACAGACTGGCCGCCGCGTGATCATCAATAGCAATCCGAATGGTGAGCGACGTATATGGCTGGAGATGGCAGCCAGAAACGCACAGCTGGCTATACTCCAGCGCCGTACCCAGCAAGCTTCGCAAGCCGGGCGGCTCGCTGCCTTGGTTGAAGCTTTGGGGCTGCCCGATGAAACACAGCGGATTGAATGCTTCGATATTTCGCACACGATGGGCGAGCTGACCGTCGCTTCGTGCGTCGTCTACGACAACCAAGATATGCAGCCCAAGCAATATCGCCGCTTTAATATCGCGACGACAACTTCACTTGGTAAGGGTGATGCCGGCTTTGAGCCGATTACGCCCGGTGATGATTACGCCGCAATGCGCCAGGTGTTGACGCGCCGCTATGAAAAACTCGCCGCAGGGGAGGGTAGCGCTGACAGCAAAATCCCCGATGTCATCCTGATCGACGGCGGCAAAGGCCAGCTGGGCGTTGCGCTCGAAGTGATGAACGAAATCGGCCTGAACGAGCCGTGGATTATCGGCGTCGCCAAAGGTGAGACGCGCAAAGCAGGGCTAGAGCAACTGATCATCCCGCGTCTGGGTAAAACCATTCAGCTCAAGCGAGACCATATCGGCCTGCACCTGATACAACAAATTCGTGACGAGTCACACCGATTTGCGATCACCGGCCACCGCGCCCGCCGCGCCAAAGCGCGCGTCGCCAGTACGCTCGAAGACATCGAAGGCATCGGCCCGAAACGCCGTCAAAAACTGCTCGCCCGTTTTGGCGGATTGCAGGGTGTCAAGGTGGCCAGCGTTGACGATCTGGCAAGTGTCGAGGGGATTAATCAGGCGCTGGCGGAGAAAATTTATGCGGCGTTGCGGGGGTGATCGCGAAGACCCCTTGTTTGCGATCAACGCTGCTCCCATGCCTTATAACATCACAAGACTGAATCAAGGGTCTGTTGGAGTGAGTATGTCAAACCTGTTTGTTCATCCGTTTGAACACAAAGCCTGGGCGAATGCCGAGTTGTTCGAGATTCTGATCGCGCATGACGGCGAAAATTCGCCCAAGGGCTGGAAGCTGGCAACGCGGCTAATGAATCATCTCTATGTTGTTGACCGGATTTTTATCGGGCATCTGAGCGGCGTTGCGCATGGCTATACGGCGACGAATACGCCTGAAACGCCGTTGCTGACTGCATTGCGGGATCAGACTGCCGAAACGGATCGCTGGTGGCTGGATTTTGTCGACTCACTTCAAGCCGAGCAAGGGCTGAACATCATTGAATTTACTTTTACCGATGGCAAAGCGGGGCGGATGAGCGTGAACGATATGCTGTTTCATGTGCTGACGCACGGCAGTTATCACCGCGGGATGATAGGAAAAATCCTGTCTGAAGCCAAAATCAGCGCACCGCGCGATATTCTGACCGGCTATTTGCACCGCGAAAGTTAAGCACTGTAGGGTTTAATCGCCGCAGGCATTACGCCGTATGACCATCGGCTTTTGGCGCATTGTCGCTGCGCTCCGAATACGCCTTACGCTGCTGACCAAGGTATTGCTCTGGAGGTGTTTTTATAAAGGCCTTGGGCGATATACCCAAGGCTTTTTTGATGCTAGCGGAGTTTTTTGCTGCTGTTCTTGGCCGGTTCCGGCTCGGCTTGTACCAGCTCGTTGTTTTTGACGTAGGCGTTTTTGATTTCCTCGGCGAGTTTCAACACGGCCGTCGCATAGAGCGTACTTTTGTTGTAGCGCGTAATCACGTAAAAATTATTAAATCCCAAGAAATACTGCGTAAAGTCCGGCTCGGTTTCGAGCGCAAAGAGCACGGCTTTCTGGCGCGGGTTGATTTCGCTGATCGGCGCGACGCCTTTGGCGATCAACTCGTTCACGGTGTAATGCAGATTAAATTTGTCGTCGAGCAGTGATTTGGCGCTGCCATTGAAGTTGACGACGGTATAGGTGTCGCCGCCATCCTGCCAGCCGTGCTGGTTCAAATAATTGGCCACCGACGCCATCGCGTCGCCGGGATTAGTCCAGATATCGTGTTTGCCGTCTTTATCCCAATCTTGTGCCCATTTTCTGAATGAAGACGGCATAAATTGCGGCCAGCCCATAGCGCCCGCGTAGCTGCCTTTGAAACTCATCGGGTCTTGTTTTTCTTCGCGAGCCAGCAGGAAAAGCTGCGTCAGCTCGCCTTGAAAATATTCGGCGCGGCGCGGGTAATTGAAGGCAATGGTCGAGAGCGCGTCGACAATCCGGAATGTACCGGTGTAGCGGCCGTAATTGGTTTCTGCGCCGAGGATGGCGAGCAATACCTCGGGGGCGACCTGATATTTCCTGCTGATATCGCCGATCAGAATCGCATTTTCGCGCCAGAAGGTGGCGCCATTATTGATTCGCGTTTTGTTGACGAAATTGGCTTCAAATTCATGCCACGGGCGACTGGTCGACGGTTTGTCGAGAATGCCGATGATGTTGGGTTTGGCTTGCGCATCGAGTAGCCAGCCGGCAATTTCTTCTGGCGTAAAGCCGTTTTCAATGGCGGTTTTATTGATGTATTGCTGAACGTCTTCGCGGTTGATCAGTGCTTCATCGGCCAGCGCTGTGGCGCTCAGTGTCGTTAAAAGCAAAGCTGAGGCCAGTGTTTTCAGATTCATAATGTACTCAAAATTTTAAAAAACGGGCTAAGTGCTTAAGCAAAAGTTTTCCAGCATCGTTACCTCGCCTTGTCGTACTACTTGTACTGTCTGCGGCTTCGGTGCCTTGCTGGACAACTTTTGCACGGTTACTTAAGCGCTCGTTTGGTTTACGCTTCGCAGACCAAATGTCAACAGACCCTGGCGTATTAACCCGATAAAGCGCTCGATAGTAATTTGGCGGTGATATCGACAATTGGAATCACGCGCTCGTAAGCCATTCGGGTCGGACCGATGACGCCGAGCGTGCCGACGACTTCGCCATTGACGCGGTAAGGCGCGGTAATGACCGAACATTCGTCCAGTGGCGCCAGCCCCGATTCGCCACCGATGTAAATTTGCACGCCTTGTGCGCGGTGGCCTTGCTCTAGCAATTGCAGTAAGGCGGTTTTTTGCTCGAAAAGTTCAAATAGCTGGCGCATGCGCTGCATATCACCGGCAAAATCGTGCAGGCCGAGCAACTGGTGTTCACCGGCGATGACCATGTGTTCGCTGTTCAAATCATTGCTGATGGCGACGGCGGCGTTCATCAGACTGGTCAGGTCATGTTTGACGCGGATCAGGTCACTTTGCAGCCAGCCGAGCAACACACTCAGCGTTTTGCCGGCGCAGTGCTGGTTCAAAAACTGTGCGGCTTCGACCAACTCGTTGGGGGCGAAGTGTTTTTCGGTCTGGACGATGCGGTTTTGTACATCGCCGTCGCTGGTGACCAGAATCAGCAATACCCGTTTGTCGCCGAGCGGCAGAAATTCGATCTGTTTCAAGTGCAATTCGCTGCGTTTGGGTGTCATGACGACACCGGCAAACTGTGTGAGTTGCGAGAGCAGTTGCGAAGCCGCGATGATACTGTGTTGCGGATTGTCCGTTGGCAAGCTTTGTTGCGCCGCGTTGATGGGCAACTGACCCAGCGGCTGCACCGCAAGCAATGTATCGACAAACAGCCGGTAGCCCTGTGCAGTCGGAATTCGTCCGGCCGAGGTGTGCGGGCTGGCGACCAGACCCAGATGTTCCAGATCGGCCATTACATTGCGTATCGTTGCGCTGCTGACATCAAGCCCGGAAAATTGCGACAGCACTTTCGAGCCGACCGGCTGCCCGTCGGCGATATAACGCTCGACCAGGGTCTTGAGCAGGATTTGAGAGCGATCATTCAGTTGCATATTCAGTTGCATAAGGGACAAATAACTCGCGTCTGGGCCGGTTGCGACAAATACGGTGGATTTTACCTGCGGTTTGGTATATTAATGCGGCTGCATCTCTAATAATTCAAGCCTTCGAATCCATGCACAGCCTATTTAAAACCGTAGCCCTGGTCGGGCGTCTGAATACGCCTTCGCTGAACGATCCGCTGCGTCGTCTGGCCGCCTTGCTGGAAAATGGCGGGGTGAAAGTGCTGATCGAAGGACAGATCGCGCTTGAGCATGGCATCAGCCAGTACCAGTCGGTAGCACGTGACCATATTGGCAAACTCGCTGATTTGGTCATCGTCATGGGAGGGGATGGTACCATGCTGTCAGTCGCACGGTTATTAGCACCCTATCGAATACCCCTGATGGGTATTAATCAGGGGCGGTTGGGTTTCATGACCGATATTCCATTGCACGAAATGGAAACTGCAGTTCCCAATATCATCGCCGGACAATTCATCCCCGAAGAGCGCATTCTGCTCGAAGCGAGCATTTTGCGTAACGGCAGCACCGTGATGAGCGCGCTGGCTTTCAACGACGTGGTGTTTAGTCGTGGCTCGATAGGCTCGATGATCGAGTTCGAAATTTTTGTCGATAGCCAGTTTGTTTACAGCCAGCGTTCCGACGGTCTGGTGATTTCAACGCCGACCGGATCAACCGCGTATGCGCTGGCGTCCGGCGGGCCGATTCTACATCCGGCACTGCCCGCAATTACCTTGGTGCCGATTTGTCCGCAATCATTGTCGAATCGCCCGATTGTTGTATCGGAAAATTCACAAGTCGAATTCCTGCTGACTCGTGGTCAGGATGCGCGCATTTATTTCGATAACCAGTCCGACTTCGAATTGCATGAAATGGATAGAGTACTGATCCGGCGCTATAGCAATTCATTGCGGATTTTGCATCCGCACGGCTATAGCTACTACGATATGCTGCGCGCCAAATTGCGCTGGGGCGAGAAGCTGCTTTGAAAATGCTGGGTTTTTGGCAATTTTTGTCTGGTTATCGAGTTTCTTGCTTGTCCAAAAACTAAACTTCCCCTAAAGTGAACGTTCGTTCTTGTTTGAGCCTTTCAAGGTTGTGCTGCCATGTTATCTGCTTTGCATTTGCGCGATTTTGTCATTGTTCGTGAACTCGATCTGGATTTTGCTGCAGGTTTAACGGTGTTAACCGGCGAGACGGGTGCGGGTAAATCGATCATTATCGATGCCTTGGGTTTGCTGCTCGGCGAGCGTGCCGATGCCGGTGTCGTACGTCATGGATGCGAGCGCGCCGAGTTATCCGCCGAGTTTGCGACGCACGATTTGCCGCAAGTTGCAGCGTGGCTGACCGAGCAGGGTTTGAGCGATGAAGGTGAACAATTACTGCTGCGTCGTGTGATCGACGCCAGCGGCAAATCAAGATCGTTTATTAATGGCAGCCCGGCGACGCTGAGTCAGCTCAAAGCCGTCGGTGAATGGCTGGTCGATATTCACGGCCAGCATGCGCACCAATCGCTGTTGCGTCACGATGCGCAGCGCGAACTGGTCGATGCCTACGCGGGCGCGACGAATCTGGCGCGTGACGTCGCTAGGCACTATCAGCACTGGCATGGTCTGGCGAACGAGCTGCAATCGGCCGAGCAAAATGCGGACCGTTTCGAGGCCGAGCGCGAGCGCCTGCAATGGCAAATCGACGAAATTGGCGGTCTGGCGATCACGGCGGATGAATGGCCGGAATTACAGATGGAGCACAAACGCCTGCATCATGCCGCCAGCCTGATCGAAGGCGTCCAAACTGGGCTTGATGCGCTGTCTGATGGCGATGAAAACTGTCAGAGCTGGCTGGCCACCGTTGCGCACCGACTCAGCCAGCTGGCCGAGTTCGATCCCGCAATTCATGACACGCTGGAATTACTCGCTGGTGCTGAGGCGCAACTGTCTGAATCGGTATCCAGCTTGCGCCTGTACGCTGATCGGCTGGAGCTCGATCCGGATCGTCTGGCCGATGTCGAAGCGCGGATGGACTCGCTGTACCGTGCCGGACGTAAATACCGCGTTGACCCGGCTATGCTCGTTGAGCAACTGAACGAGTGGCAAGCGCGTCTGGCCGAGCTGGGGGGCGCCGAAGGGCTGGATGCTTTGCGCAAACAGGTGAGTGAAGCGGAAAGTGTGTTCAGAAAAAACGCCGAAACCCTATCCAAACAGCGCGCCAAAGCAGCGAAAACATTGTCGAAACTGGTCACCGAACAAATGCAGACGCTGGCCTTATCGGGCAGCCGTTGCGAAGTGGTTTTGTTGCCGCAAACTCAGCCTGCGGCTTTTGGTCTGGAGCAAATCGAATTGCAAACGGCCAATCATCCGGCTTCGCCATTGCGGCCGATGGCCAAAGTCGCTTCGGGCGGCGAATTGTCGCGTATCAGCCTGGCGTTGCAAGTCGTGACCAGTCAGGTTGCCAACGTACCGACGCTGATTTTCGACGAAGTGGACGTCGGCATTGGCGGGCGTGTCGCCGAAATTGTGGGTCGATTGTTGTCCGAATTGGGCGCGAGTCGCCAGGTGCTGTGTATTACGCATTTGCCGCAAGTCGCCGCTTGTGGCGCGCAGCATTTGCAAGTCGCGAAAGCGCAGGCCAAAGACGGTGTTCATAGCAGTATCGCGCAGCTCAGCCACGAGCAGCGCATCGAAGAAATCGCGCGTATGCTCGGCGGACTGGAAATCACCGAAACGACGCGCCAACATGCGACTGAGATGCTGGCTTGATGGGTATGTCTTTGCAAGCCATGTCATGATTGATTTTGAAGAATATACCCAATGAATGATTTTGACTTCATGCAGGCGGCGCTGGCCGAAGCGGCGTTAGCTGCGGCGCAAGGCGAAGTGCCGGTTGGCGCAGTCATCGTGCAAAATGGGCAGATTATCGCGCGCGGGCACAATCAGCCTATCGGCACAAACGATCCGAGCGCGCACGCCGAAATGCTCGCAATTCGTGCCGCAGCGCAAGCCTTGGGCAACTATCGTTTGGCCGATTGCGAGCTGTATATCACGCTTGAACCTTGCATCATGTGCGCTGGCGCGATTTTGCATTCGCGGATCAAACGCGTCGTTTACGCGAGCCCGGATGCTAAAACCGGCGCAGCCGGTAGCGTGATCAATCCGTTTGCCAATTCGCAGCTCAATCACCACACTCAAATCGAATCCGGCGTTTGCGCACACGAAGCGGGCACCATGCTGAGCGATTTTTTTGCCCAGCGCCGCGTAGCAAAAAAGTCGATCATCAAGCCGCTTCAGATCAATGACTTGAGCAATTTGCGCGATCTGGGCGGCTTGAAAACCACTGATGGACTACGGATCAAGTCCGGAATGGTTTATCGCTCCGAACAATGGTACGGGCTGGATCAGCCAAGTCTGCTGCAAGCCACAGCCCTGAAGCTGCGCTCGGTCTGGGATTTTCGCTCGTATGGCGAACAGCAGCGCCACCCGGATCCGGACTTGCCCGGGGTCGAAAATCACTGGGTCGATGTGCTCGCCGAAGGCTTTGCCGGTGTGGGAGTTGAGCAATCGATTGCATTCAATCTGGTGCAATGGCTGGAGCAGCCCGAACTGATGCAGCAGCATTTGGGCAATGGGCAGGCGCACGACATGATGCTGACGCTGTATCGGGCGCTAGTAGCAAATCCAACATCTCAGAGGGTATATTCCCGCTGGCTAAATTCAGTATGCTCTGGCGAGCAATACCCTATGCTAATTCATTGTACGGCGGGCAAAGACCGCACCGGCTGGGCTGCGGTCTTGCTGTTGTCGATACTGGGTGTGCCGCATGAAACCATTTTGCGCGACTATCTGGCTAGCCACGATAAGATCATCAGCAAGTATCAGCCGCTGATTGATCGCTGTCTGGCTGCGGGTGGTGATATCACAATCTTGCATGATATTTTTGGCGTCAAAGCGCAATATCTCAAAGCCGCTTTGCATGAAGTCAAAAAACAGGCTGGCAGCATGCCGCGCTATATCACACAGGTGCTCGGTATCACCGAGCCACAGCAACAAGCCTTGCGCGAGCAACTGCTGATTACCGAGCTGAATCACCATTGATCCGCTTGTTCAGCATTGGTTCAGCTTAATAAGGCCATATTGGTTTCATACTGAAAACATCGCGATCTTAGGAGGCCAGTATGAAAACCTTTTCAATGAAAGCAATCATCGCATCGCTGCTGATTCTGGGGGCGCCAGTTTGGGCCGATGCGCTCGATGACAGCTCAACACGAACCAATCAGCTCACAGCCAAACAAAGCACAAGCCGGGTTAGCACCACGCTGGCTGGCCAGTATACGACTCTGGCCGGTTCACAGGAAAATTCGACAGCGATTGTTGGCGCTTTGCGTAATGGCAAGTCGGCGACGATAGTCGGTGCCGATGGCACGACGGCCACCGTCAACAGCACCGGCAAGAATATGGGTTGGGGTGGCGTCAATAACACGCTGGCGCTGGCTCAATCCAGTTTGCAAAAAGCCGGGATTACCAATCCGACTGCAACACAGCTGGCCGCTGCGATCAATAGCGTGACCAGCGCCCGTAGCTCAGGAATGGGCTGGGGCGAGATCGCCCATTCTCTGGGGCTAAATCTGGGCAAAGTGGTTTCTGCGACCAAGGCGAATGAAAAAGCCCTGGCACAACAACTCAATAGCACCAAAGGTGATAAAAGCAATCTCGGCAAATCAGGAAGCCACGCCAAACAGGGCAATCACTCAGGTAAAGGGCAAGCAGGTCAAGGGCAGGGGGGAGGTAACGCTGGCGGTAATGGTGGTGGAAATGCCGGTGGAAATGGTGGTGGTAAAGGAGGAGGGAATGGTGGTGGTAAATAGCATCGTTGGGTCGATGCTAGCGAATCAAACGAGTGAAATAATTTTATTTCAGGTCAATTCCTCACTTTAAACCAGCCTGCTCATGATGATTTGTCATCATGAGCAGGGGGTGACAGAACAGAGCCAGCATAATCAGGTCGCTAGTGCCGACAAAGTCCACAAGGTGGCGTCGATTTGTACCCGGTTGTATTTTTCAAACGTTAGTTGACATTGCGCCAGCAGCGCTTCGCTTGGCTGGCCGGTTTCACTTTGTTCGGCCAATTGTAAAAACGGCGAAAATGGGGTCGCCTTGCTGCTGAGCGTATCGACCACAATGTCCGGTGGACATAATTCTTTGAGCAGCAATGAACGTGGTACACGCAGCAGAAAATCGAGCAAGGAAAACAGCCCTGTGAGGAAGAGCAAATCACATTCAACGGCGCTCATGCTTTCCAGCCCGGCCAGCTCCATCAGTCTGGCGCGAGTCAAGGCGGCTTCCAGCAAGGTTTGATCGAGCTTGTCTTCGCCTTGCGAAGCAAACAGCAGCAAGGACAACCAGCGGTACAGGCGCTGATTACCCACGATCACGACCGCCTGATCCAGATTGCTGACCGATTGCGTTAAGCCCATTGCCGCCGAGTTCACATAACGCAACAGGCGCGCACTGAGCGCGGGATCGCTTTTTAATTCAGTGGAAATAATTTTGGCATCGGCATTCTGGCGTACCAGTTTCAAAATCTGGTTCAGACGCAAAAACTGATCCGGAAAGTTGAGCTGTTGTGCTTCCGGCCAAGTGAAAACCTTGCCGCTGACATAATCAACGCCGAGTTGGAAACACGCTTCGGCTGCTTCGCGGCTATCGACGTCATTGACCCATAGCTCGGCATGCGGTGCAATTTTCCGGCAGGCCTGAACGTAGTTGCTCAGCGTGGCAAAATCCGGCGATTGCAGCACCAGAACCATTAATTTGAGCTGGCTGCCGATTTTGCCGTGGGTTTTGTGCCAGCGCTGTGCTACGGCACCGACCAGGAAATTTTGCTGATGCAATTCGCCCAGTTGCACAAGCAACTCGTCTTCCGGCTGGGTTACATCGCCGTTGGCGATGATATGCAGCGGTCGGGTGGTGGCAAAGCGATGTTTGGATAGCAGATGCAGATTTTTCCAGCGCAGCTCGATCCAGACGTCAGATTTGATCGCTTTGGATTCGATCAGACGCTCGATTTCGCACAGCAATACTTCATCATGGCTGTGTTCTTCGTCAGTGCTTTGCGCCTGAGCCAGCTCGCGCAAGCTAAACGCATAGGCGGTGATTTCCCATTCGCGGTTGTAAACCGCACGCCGACGCAACAGACCGCGCAAATCCGGTGGCGGGCTTGGCGTGGAAACTTCCTCGCTGAAAATCGTCTCCGCTATCGGCGGAGGGGTGGGATCTTCCGGCGCAATTTTGTTGAGCAACCAGCGCAACATGCCGCATCTTCCTGTGAGCTAAAAACCCAGCATAGCCAGCATTGTCATGGCTGGCTACCGTAATCACTGTGTTTAGCCGTATACCGGAGTGAATAAATCGCTCAGCCCCTGACCTGGCGAAGGCTGGCGCATAAATGCTTCGCCGACCAGATAGGTGTGGACATTGTGATCGCGCATCAGCTGCACGTCGGCGCTGGTGTGAATACCGCTCTCGCAAACGGCAATCCGGCCATCGGCAACGATGCGCGGCAACAGATCAATCGTCGTTTGCAGGCTGACTTCAAACGTACGCAAATTGCGGTTATTGACGCCCAGGAGCGGGGTTTTCAGGTGTAGCGCCGCATCGAGTTCCTCTGCGTTGTGTACTTCAACCAGCACCGCCATGCCCAGACCATGCGCAATCGCCTCGAAATCCTGCATTTGCTTCACATCGAGTTCGGCGGCGATCAGCAAAATGCAGTCGGCACCCCAGGCGCGCGCTTCATAAAACTGATATTCGTCGACCATAAAGTCTTTGCGTAGCGCCGGAATGCTGCACGCCGCACGCGCCGCTTTCAGGTAATCGGCATGACCCTGGAAATACTGCACGTCAGTCAGCACCGACAAACACGCCGCGCCATTCGCTTCGTAGTCGGGCGCAATTTCAGCAGGAATAAACGGATCACGCATTACGCCTTTAGACGGGCTGGCTTTTTTGATCTCGGCAATCACACCGGCTTTGCCTGCTGCGTGCTTGGCGCGAATTGCCGCGACGAAGTCACGATGATCTTTATTCGCCTCAGCTTGTGCGCGAATTTCAGCGAGCGGAATCAGTTTTTTCGCTGCAGCGACTTCTTCAAACTTCGTCGCCCAGATTTTTTTCAGGATGTCGGACATTGGTATTTTCTTTAAATTGAATTCAATTGAATTTACAGGTTCTTGCCATCAAAAATGTCTAATGGCAATGCCAGAGGGTCAATGCCTTCAACGCAACCTAGATTGACGCGGTAATAACCCGTTTTGCGCAAGGTCTGATGGAATGGATAAATCCCGCACACTTTGCAGAAATAATGCTTCGCCACGCCTGTGCCAAATTGATAGACGCTCAATTGATCGTCACCTGATTCGATCACCAATTCTTCAGGCGAATAAATATGCGGCGTCATTAGCGCGCCTTTGCGCTGGCAGATTGAGCAATTGCAGCGCACACCTGAGGTGATTTCGGGCGAAACAATGCGAAATTTCACTGCACCACAATGGCAACTGCCGTGATAGACGCGCTGATTGTCCATTACTTGGCAAGGCCTTGTGTGAAGGCCACCAGCGCATCGAGTTTGGCTTTTGCCGCACCGCTGGCCAGCGCTTCGTGTGCGGCGTTGATGCCGTCTTCTAGCGTGACGGCCAGGTTGGCTGCATAAATCGCTGCACCTGCGTTGAGCAGTACGATGTCGCGGCAAGGGCCGGTGAGTGAGCCGTCCAGAATGCCTTCGATAATGGCTTTGGACTCAGCCGCGTTGCTCGCGTGCAGCGTTTTGATGTCGGCAAATTCAAAGCCGAATTGACGCGGACCGAGCTCGTATTCGGTAATGATGCCATCTTTGAGTTCGGCGATCATCGTCGGTGTACTGATCGAGATTTCGTCCATGCCGTCTTTGCCATGGACGATGAGTATATGTTTGGAGCCCAATTGCTTCAAGACGCGCGCTTGTATACCCACCAGGTCAGGGTGGAATACGCCCATCACCTGATTGTCGGCGCCCGCCGGATTAGTCAGCGGGCCTAGGATGTTGAAAATCGTGCGAACGCCCAGTTCTTTGCGCACTGGCGCGACGTATTTCATCGCGCTGTGGTGATTCGGCGCAAACATAAAACCGAGGCCGATTTCGTCGATGCACTGGCCGACCTGTTCCGCGGACAGGTTCAGATTCACGCCAAACGCTTCAAGTACATCGGCCGAGCCTGAACTCGATGACACCGAGCGACCACCGTGTTTGGCGACTTTCGCGCCCGCCGCAGCGGCGACAAAAGCCGAGCAGGTCGAGATATTGAAAGTATGCGCGCCGTCGCCGCCGGTGCCACAGGTGTCAACGAGGTGACTGCGGTCTTGCACCGCGACTTTGGTCGAAAATTCGCGCATTACGGTGGCTGCAGCGGCGATTTCGGACACACTTTCGACCTTGGTGCGCAGGCCGATCAAGAGTGCTGCGGTTTGCGCCTGCGTCATTTCGCCCGACATAATTTGGCGCATTAAATGCAGCATTTCGTCGTAAAACAACTCGTTATTGTCGATCAGGCGGTTGAGGGCAGCTTGGACGGTAATCATTTTTTATTCCCTGTTTTTATTGATGTTATCGAAGGTCGTAAAGAAGCCGACCTAGGGTCGGCTTGAACTCGGCTTTACGCCCATTCTTTTAGGAAGTTTTCGAGCATTTTATGCCCATGTTCGGTCAGGATTGATTCGGGGTGAAATTGCACGCCTTCAATCGCCAGTGTTTTGTGACGCACGCCCATAATTTCGCCATCTTCAGTCCACGCTGTGACTTCAAGGCAATCAGGCAGCGTCTCGCGCTCGATTGCCAGTGAGTGATAGCGAGTGACGGTAACAGGGGAGGGTATATCTCTGAACATCCCGATATTATTATGGATGACGGGCGATACCTTGCCATGCATCAGTGTTTTGGCATGGATGATCTTGCCACCAAAGGCTTCGCCAATCGATTGATGGCCTAAGCAAACGCCCATAATCGGCAGTTTGCCAGCAAAATGTTTAATCGCAGGCACAGAAATACCTGCTTCGAGTGGCGAACATGGGCCGGGGGAGATGACCAGATATTTGGGCTTCATCGCCTCGATTAGTTCTAGCGTGATTTCGTCGTTGCGATGCACGTGAACATCCTGGCCGAGTTCGCCAAAATATTGCACGAGGTTGTAAGTAAACGAATCGTAATTGTCGATCATCAAGAGCATGGCTAAATCCTTTGTGTGCAAGTGTGGGGCGTCGCGATACGCCTTAGGCGTCGAGGCCTTGACTGGCCAATTCAGCGGCGCGCAATACAGCGCGAGCTTTGTTCAGCGTTTCTTGCCATTCACTTTGCGGTACCGAATCGGCTACGATGCCGGCACCTGCTTGCATATACAGCGTTTCGTTTTTGATGACGGCGGTGCGCAGCGCGATGGCTACGTCCATATCGCCGTTAAAGCCCAGATAACCGACGGCGCCCGAATATACGCCGCGTTTGGTCGGTTCCAGCTCGTCGATGATTTCCATCGCCCGCACTTTCGGTGCACCAGAGACCGTACCGGCCGGGAAGGTGGCTTTCAGTACGTCGATTGCCGTTTGCTTTGGTTTGAGTTTGCCTTCAACGCTGGAAACGATGTGCATCACGTGCGAATAGCGTTCGACGATCATTTTGTCGACTAGCTTGACCGAGCCGGTTTGCGCGACGCGGCCTGCGTCATTGCGACCCAGATCGATCAGCATTACGTGCTCGGCGATTTCTTTTTCATCGGCGAGCAATTCGGTTTCGAGCGCCAGATCTTCAGTGCGATCTTTGCCACGCGGACGGGTGCCGGCAATCGGGCGAACCGTCACGGTGTCGTCTTCGAGGCGGACCAGAATTTCAGGTGACGCGCCAACGATATGCATATCGCCAAAGTCGTAATAGAACATATACGGTGACGGGTTGATGCTGCGCAGCGAGCGGTACAAGGACATCGGCGACGCGGCAAACGGTGCACTCATACGCTGCGCCAGTACGACCTGCATCACGTCGCCGTCTTTGATGTATTCCTTGGCTTTGAGTACCGCGTCTTTAAATGGCTGCTCGCCAAATTCGGAAACGGGTGCGCCGCTGCGGCTGACCGGCAAGGAGAATGGGATTTGCGCCGGTTCACGTAATTTCATGCGCAGCGCCAGCAGGCGTTCTTCAGCCAGCTCAAATGCATTGTCATTGGCCGGATCGGCGTAGACAACCAGAAACAGTTTGCCCGACAGATTGTCGACGACGACGATTTCTTCGGATAACAACAGCTGGATGTCGGGCGCGCCGATTGGGTCCGGTTTATTGCACTCAGCCAGTTTACGCTCGATATAGCGGATGGTTTCATAACCAAAATAGCCAACCAGACCGCCCATAAAGCGCGGCAAACCTTTGCTTGGTGGCGCTTTAAAGCGAGCTTGGTAGGCTTCGATGTAATCGAGCGGGTTACCGTCGAAGGTCTCGACCACCTGATCGTCATGGATCAGCTCGGTGCGTGTGCCGCAAACTTTGATTCGCGTACGCGCAGGCAGCCCGATAAAGGAATAGCGGCCAAAACGCTCGCCACCGACCACCGATTCAAGCAGGTAGGAATAAGGGCGATTGGCGAGCTTCAAGTAAACCGATAGCGGCGTATCCAGGTCGGCGAACAGCTCGGAAATCAAAGGAATACGGTTGTAGCCTTGCTGTGCAAGGTCTGCAAATTCGGTGCGGGAAATCATGGAATTACTCCGTTTGGAATGAAAGAAGGGCGTGTGGACGCGATTTCAGCGGCGCCATCGCCATTCAAGCCAGATTTCTGCGGAGTGGAATGCCATGATTGTGGGGTCTTGAAAATTTGCAATAAACAGCGTCGATTGTGCTGCAAGCGGCGTAGAGCGTCAAATGATCTCGTGGTTTTCCCGTATTTTGCGTGGCTTTACGCACTTTAGTTTTAGTCAGGCTTGACAGCTTTGGTAGAATCTCGGTTTTGCTCCAATCCATGTGAAACCACGATGCTGACTTTGCATAACTCCCTGACCCGCGAAAAGCAGGTATTCAAGCCCATTACGCCTGGCCATGTGAACATGTATGTGTGCGGGATGACGGTGTACGACTATTGTCATATCGGTCACGCACGGATGGTGGTGGTGTTTGATGTGGTGGCACGCTGGCTGCGTGAATCGGGTTATCACGTCAATTATGTGCGCAACATCACTGATATTGACGACAAAATCATCAAGCGGGCGGTTGAAAACGGCGAGTCAATCCAGAGCCTGACTTCGCGTTTTATTGATGCGATGAATGAAGACTTTGCCGCGCTCGGGATTATCCGCCCCGATCACGAACCGCGCGCGACCGATCACGTTGGCGGTATGCAGGCGATTATCAGCAAGCTGTTTGAGAAAGGTCTGGCCTATCATGCGCCTAATGGCGATGTGTATTACTCGGTGAAAGATTTTGACGGCTACGGAAAACTCTCGCGCAAAGATTTTGACGAGCAACGCGCCGGTGAGCGCGTTGAGGTTGATCCCAATAAGCGCGATCCACGTGACTTCGTGCTATGGAAAGCGGCCAAAGAAGATGAACCGAGCGACGTGAAATGGGATTCACCGTGGGGCAAGGGACGCCCGGGCTGGCATATCGAATGCTCGGCAATGAGCTGTCATCATCTTGGTGAGCATTTTGATATTCATGGCGGCGGCGAAGATTTGCAGTTCCCACATCATGAAAATGAAATCGCCCAATCGGAAGGTGCGCACGGCCAGCAATACGTGAACTACTGGCTGCATAACGGCTTTATTAATGTTGACAATGAAAAAATGTCGAAGAGCCTGGGTAATTTCTTCATTATTCGCGATGTGTTGAAAAAATTTGACGCCGAAGTGCTGCGTTTCTTTATTTTGCGTGCGCATTATCGCAGCCCGCTCAATTACAGCGATGTACATTTGAACGACGCGAAAAACGCGTTGACTCGCTTGTACACTGCATTGAAAACGGTTGCGCCAGCCGAGGTTGAGATCGATTGGAATGATCCGCTCGCTGCGCGTTTCAAAGCAGCGATGGATGACGATTTTGCGACTGCCGAAGCGGTCGCGGTGCTGTTTGAGTTGGCGGCCGAAGCCAACAAGCATGTCGGCACCGAGTTGGGGGCGCAATCTGCAGGCTTGTTGAAAAAACTCGCGGGGGTTTTAGGTTTGCTGCAGCGTGATCCGCAGGCTTTCTTGCAGGCTGATGTTGGTCACGAAGATGGCTGGAGTGCAGAAAAAATCGAGGCCGCCATCGTAGCGCGTCGTGAGGCGCGTGCAGCGAAAAACTGGGCTGAAGGCGACCGGATTCGCGATGAACTTGCCGCTGCAGGTATTGTGCTGGAAGACAAGGCCGGTGAAACGAGCTGGCGCAGGAATTAAGCTCTGCGGCCTTTGATTCAATAAAAAACCGCCATGCAGGCGGTTTTTTATTGGGTTTTCAATGATTGTATTTGGCGCGCTTACTCGGTTTTGACCACTGGTGTGATGCCCATGGCCTTGAGCTTTTTGACTGCAGCATCGGCCTCGGCCTTGTTTTTGAATGGTCCAATTTGTACCCGTGTTTCCAGATAGGCCGGAATGCCTGCCTGTTGAAGTTGTCCGAGCAGCTTTTCTGCATTATTCGACAATAAAAAAACACCGGCCTGAACGCTAAACCCGCGTGAGTTGCTAACTGGGGCCGGGAAGTTACTGGCCGGTTTTATGGCGGTATTGTTGATTGCGGGAATCGGTGTATACGTCGCCTTGGGTAGGTCGGGTTCAAACATGGCGCTAAAACGGTTTGCAGGGGGTATTGCCTTAGTTTCCTTTGTTGGGTTGGGCTCTAGCTTGATGCTCTTGGGGGGTAATGTGGGTGTGGCTTGGGGAGCCGCTTTGGGGACGTTGTTGATTTTTTGTAGTTTGGGTAGCTCGTTTTTGCTTGTGGCGGCTTTGGGGGTACTTGTCGCCATGATAGCCGTTGCCGTTACCATGGACGTCGGCGTTGGATTTGCGCTCGGCGATGGGGTTGGCGAGGGGCTGGCGCTCGGGCTCGCTGTCAGCTGAGGCGTAGGGCTGGCTGGTTCTATCGTCGAGGCCGTCGAAGCGACTGGTGCGATGGTCGGGGTTTCGGTAATGGCAGGCAGTTCGGCTGCAATTTTAGCTGGGTCGCTGGCGATCTCCGGCGCAATGCGGGGGGGCGGCTCTTTCGGTTCGAGTTCTTTTTGCGCTTTTTCCAGCCAGGAAATGCCGGTGAGAATGATGGCAATCAGCGCACTGGCAACGCCAAGGCGCCAAAGTAACTGGCTTTTGAGTTGTTGCTGCTCTTTTTTTTGCAAGATGGGGTCAAGTCCGTCTCTCATTGTGTCTGCTTGTCAATTGTATTAAGTGGTATAATGATCGGCTATTTGCCTGGACTTTAGCAAGACGGGCGGGCTGGCATTGAAGGTTTGTTGCTTTGCTCTTTGCAGAAGGCTAGCTGAAAAAAGGCCTGGCTCGCAATGATCTTTCGGTTTTGTTGGTCAAATTGAACATTTGAATTTTTTCTTGGGGTATCAAAAATGGCGATTCAACGCACTATTTCGATTATCAAGCCAGATGCAGTGGCTAAAAATGTTATCGGTAAAATTTACGACCGCTTCGAGTCTGCCGGTTTGAAAGTGGTTGCTGCCAAAATGAAGCAATTGTCACGCGCTGAAGCCGAAGGTTTTTACGCCGTTCATAAAGAGCGCCCTTTCTTTAACGATCTGGTGAACTTTATGATCTCAGGTCCGGTCATGATTCAAGTCTTGGAAGGTGAAAACGCCGTCCTGAAAAATCGCGAACTGATGGGCGCTACGAATCCGAAAGAAGCTGCGCCGGGTACGATCCGCGCTGATTTTGCAGCCAGCATCGACGCGAACGCAGTGCATGGTTCAGACAGCCTGGAAAATGCAGCGATTGAAATTGCTTATTTCTTTGCTGCATCAGAAGTTTACGGCGCTTAAGTTGCGCGACGCGGAGCACACAGTCATGTCATTAAATTTGCTGGATTACGATGCTGAGAAACTCGGCCAATTGATGGTGCAAATGGGGGAGAAACCTTTTCGTGCCAAGCAATTGCTCAAGTGGGTTCATCAGCGCGGCGCCGCTGATTTTGACGTGATGAGCGATATTGCCAAGTCGTTTCGTCAGAAGCTGACCGAGCAAGCCTGTGTTGCTCCGCCGTCAATGATGGCCGAACAGATTGCCAATGACGGTACTCGCAAATGGTTGCTTGACGTCGGTACCGGCAATGGCGTCGAAGCGGTTTTCATCCCCGAAGATGATCGCGGTACTTTGTGTGTATCGAGTCAAGTAGGGTGTGCGCTCGATTGCACTTTCTGCTCGACTGCACGTCAGGGCTTTAACCGTAATCTGAGTACGGCAGAAATTATCGGTCAGCTATGGT
The DNA here is from genome assembly GCF_046530675.1 of Chitinibacter sp. S2-10. Classification (GTDB taxonomy): domain Bacteria; phylum Pseudomonadota; class Gammaproteobacteria; order Burkholderiales; family Chitinibacteraceae; genus Chitinibacter. The sequence goes on from NZ_CP172558.1 coordinate 2,319,463, forward strand.
GGGCGAACCAGCGCCTGTCGTTTGACGCCGCGCGATTGGGTAATGTGGTGAATGACGATACCCGTATCGTGTCGAATGTTGTGATGATGGGGATGGGTGAACCGCTCGCCAATTACGATAATGTTGTATCCGCGATGCGTTTGATGCTCGATGATAATGCCTATGGTTTATCGCGTCGTCGGGTGACTTTGTCGACTTCAGGTATGGTGCCCCAGTTGCTCAAATTGCGTGAAGATTGTCCGGTCGCACTGGCTGTAAGCCTGCATGCGCCGAACGATAAAATCCGCGATGAAATCGTACCCATCAATAAAAAATACCCATTAAAAGAATTGCTTAATGCCTGTAATAGTTATCTGGAAAAAGCGCCACGTGATTTTGTGACCTTCGAGTACGTGATGTTGAAAGGCATTAATGATCAGCCTGAACATGCGCGTCAATTGGTTGATCTGGCTCGCTCGGTGTCATGTAAATTTAACCTGATTCCATTTAATCCGTTCCCGAATTCGGGTTATGAACGTTCTGGGCGTGAAGCAATTAACCGATTCCGTGATATTCTCAGCCAGGCTGGCTATATCGTGACGGTGCGTAAAACCCGTGGCGATGATATTGACGCGGCGTGTGGCCAATTGGCAGGGCAGGTGCTCGATAAAACCCGCCGAACAGAAAAACTGGCCGAAACTCGCCCCATTTTGTTTCAACAAAAATAAGGCAGTGATCATGAAAAAGTACGGCTTGCTTGCAGTGTCGCTGGTTTTCTCGTTTACGGCATATGTGCCGCTGGCGCAGGCCGACGAAGAATTAACTTCCGATCAGCAGCGCGCAGCAACTCGTACCAGTTTGGCTTCTGAGTATTATCGACGCGGCGCTTATACGATTGCGATCGACGAGGCGAACAAGGCGCTAGATGCGGTTGCCAATTACCCGCAAGCGCTGAATGTGCTGGCTGTGGCCTATGTGGCGCTCAAGGACGACGCACAGGGGCGCAAGTATTTTGAACTGGCGATGCAGGCTGCGCCAAAAGATCCGGATATCAACCAAAATTATGGCAACTATCTGTGCGAGCGTGGCGAGCATCAAGCCGGTTTGGCTCGCTATGAGGTCGTGTTGGGAACCACTTTATATCCAACGCCGGATCTGACTTTACTCGCGGCAGCCAATTGCAGTCTGAAAGCCGGTGATAAAGCATTAGCCAAGCAGTATTTCGACCGTGCGAGCAAGCAACGGACGAGCAGTTTGCAAGTGAAATTCCAGGTCGCCAATTTTTTGCTAAGTGAAGGCGAGCTGCCGCAAGCCAAACAATTGTTTATCGATGTTTTGCGGGCGATTCCCAAAGCGCCCCCCGAGCTGCTCTGGCTGGGGGTGCGTATAGAACGTAAAATTGGCAACAAGGAAGCGGAGGCTCGTTATGCCAGCGAGTTGCGCCGCAATCATCCCGATTCGCTAGAGGCAACCAAGCTTTTGACCGGACAATATGACTGAACAGCCAGAAACCAACCCAAGCCCTTTCCTGCCTGCTGGCCGACAATTGCGCACGGCTCGTGAAGCAATGGGATTTTCGATTGATGACGTCGCAGGGCAGCTTAAGCTTTCCCGTCGCCAGATTCAGGCGCTGGAAAATGAAGATTTTGACCAGTTGCCAAGCAATTTGTTTATTCGCGGCTTTGTGCGTAATTATGCGCGGCTGGTACAAATTGATGCCGAACCTTTGCTGGAATACCTGCATGAGGTATTGCCTCGTGATGAACAGCAGGTAAGCTCTAGGGCGGTATACGTCGAGGCTGGGCCGGTTATTCCTGAAAGTCAGCATCATGTCGGTGAAAAGGGTTCGCCCAAGCCGGTGGTGGTTTCCTTGCTCGGGGCGCTGATTGGGATCGGACTGGTTTACTGGTATCTACAGCAGCCGACGACTCCGGATGTGGCTTTACCAACCCCGGCAGCGTTGGAGTTAGTAGATGCATCGGCTGCCAGTGCTGTGGCTGAAGCTTTGCCAACTGTCGAGCCGACCGCTGCGTCATCGCTGATGTCGGCAGGTGCTGCATCCAGTGCAACTGCAGTGCTGGCATCCAAGCCAGTGGCATCAATGGTGCAGACTAAAATAGCTTCTGCTGCATCTGGACTGACTTCTGCGGCCAAAGCTTCAATGGCTTCGGCTGTCGCTGCCGGCAGTGTGGACATGAGTATCGTGACCGAATCAGACAGTTGGGTGCAGATTATTGATCGCAATGGCAATCAGGTGTTATCCGAAATTGTTCGCCCAGGTTATGAGCGCAAAGTGGTCGGTTTGTCTCCCTTTGCAGTCAAAGTGGGGAACGCACCCAAAACCAAACTGACGATTCAAGGTCGACCGGTCGATTTGAGCAGCCATCTCAAGCCCGGCTCGGATGTTGTTAACCTGGAAGTGAAATAATCTGGAATTGAAAGAATTCATGTTTAGCCCGATACAGCGTCGTAAAACCCGCCAAGTACAAATTGGCCATGTGTGGGTAGGTAGCGATCACCCGGTCATGGTGCAATCAATGACCAATACCGATACCGCCGATGCGGAAGGCACTGCGCGTCAAGTGTTCGAGCTGTGGCGTGCCGGCTCTGAAGCGGTGCGTATTACCGTCAATAGCGCCGAAGCAGCGGCGCAAGTCGCCAATATCAAAACCAAGCTGGAAAACTGGGGTTGTAAAGTCCCGCTGGTGGGCGACTTTCACTTTAACGGTGATCGTTTGCTGCGTGATTACCCCGATTGTGCCGAGGCCTTGGCGAAATACCGGATTAATCCGGGTAATGTCGGCAAGGGCAGTAAACGTGATGAAAAATTCGCGTTTATGATCGAAAAAGCAATTGAATACAATAAGCCGGTTCGTATCGGCGTCAACTGGGGGTCGCTCGATCAGAGCATTGCCGCCCGGATGATGGATGAAAATTCAAAACGCGCTCAACCTTTGACCGCCGAAGCGGTAATGCGTGAAGCCCTGATTGTTTCAGCTTTGGAGTCGGCTGAGCAGGCGGTGAAATGGGGTTTGTCGCCAGATAAAATTTTGCTGTCGTGCAAAGTCTCGCATGTGCAAGATTTGATCGCTGTGTACCGCGACCTGGGTGCGCGCTGTGATTATCCATTGCACTTGGGGTTGACCGAAGCAGGGATGGGCTCCAAAGGTATCGTCGCCTCAAGCGCGGCATTGGCCATCCTGATGCAGGAAGGCATCGGCGATACGATTCGGATTTCCCTGACGCCTGAGCCTAATGGTGATCGTACCAAGGAAGTCATTGTTGCGCAGGAGTTGCTGCAAACGATGGATTTGCGCAGTTTTACTCCGCTGGTCACCGCTTGTCCTGGTTGTGGGCGTACGACGTCAACGGTTTTTCAGGAGCTGGCACAGGATATTCAAAACTTCCTGCGCGAACAAATGCCGGTCTGGCGTGCAAAATACCCGGGCGTCGAAGAAATGAAAGTCGCTGTGATGGGTTGTGTCGTCAATGGCCCTGGCGAATCCAAGCTGGCCGATATCGGAATCAGCTTGCCGGGAACAGGTGAAGTGCCGGTTTGTCCGGTTTATGTTGACGGTGAAAAAGATGTGACCCTGAAAGGCGATCATGTGGCGGAGGAGTTTCAGGCCATTGTCGAGAACTACGTCGTGACGCGGTATGGGGAAAATGGTGCAAAACGCCGTGTTGACGCACCGAAAATCATCCCGCTCGCGCAGATTTAATTTTAAGTTTTAGGTTGAAGAATAAAAATGGCTCAAACCATTCAGGGTATTCGCGGCATGAACGATGTGCTGCCGCAGGAAACGCCGACTTGGCAATTTTTTGAACGGGTTACGCGCGAATGGCTGGCGGCGTATGGTTACCACCAGATCCGGATGCCAATTGTTGAATCAACGCATTTGTTTGTTCGCGGCGTCGGTGAGCATACCGATATTGTCGAAAAAGAAATGTATGCCTTCGAAGATAGTCTGAACGGCGAAAAGCTCACTTTGCGCCCAGAAGGTACTGCAGGCTGCGTGCGCGCCTGCATCGAACATGGTCTTTTGTATAATCAAACCCAGCGCCTGTGGTATACCGGTCCGATGTTCCGCCACGAACGTCCACAAAAAGGCCGCTTGCGCCAGTTTCACCAGCTCGGTGTTGAGGCCTTCGGTTTTGCGACGCCGGATGTTGATGCCGAAATGATTCTGATGCTGGCCGATTTATGGCCGCGTCTGGGTTTAACTGGTTTGACGCTGGAAATCAATTCGCTGGGTAATGCGGATGAGCGCGCTGCGCATCGTTCCGAGCTCATCAAATACCTTGAGGGGTATGTTGATGTACTGGACGAAGATAGCCGTCGCCGGCTATATACCAACCCTTTGCGAGTTTTAGATACCAAAAATCCTGCTTTGCAGGACATGGCCGAAAAAGCGCCGCGCCTGGCTGATTTTCTGGGTGAAGAATCCAAAGCGCATTTTGCCGGCGTGAAGGCTTTGCTAGACGACGCCGGTATTTCTTATGTGATCAATCCGCGTCTGGTGCGGGGGCTGGATTACTACAACCGCACTGTTTTCGAATGGATCACTACTGAATTGGGTGCGCAAGGAACGGTGGCCGCTGGTGGCCGTTATGACGGTCTGGTTGAACAACTGGGCGGAAAACCTTGTCCGGCGGTGGGTTTTGCGATGGGAATAGAGCGTCTGTTGCTCTTGCTTGAGGCGCAAAATATCGCTGTTCCATTGGCAAGTCCCGATGTTTATGTGGTGAGTCAGGGCGAGGCCGCTGCACGTTATGCCTTCATTGCTGCACGCACGATGCGAGCTCTGGGGCTGAATGTGATATATCATGCTGGCGGTGGCAGTTTTAAGTCGCAATTTAAGAAAGCCGACCAATCAGGTGCACGCTTGGCCGTGATTATTGGTGAAGGCGAAATGGAAGCCGCGACGGTAAATATCAAAGTGCTCACAGGTGATCAACAAGGTGAGCAACAAACCGTTGCGCAAGATCAGTTAGCAAGTGTGATTTGTAGTCTTACTCATCAAGGACAGGGATAACATGGCAGCTTTTGACTTACAAGAACAAGAACAGATCGCCGAGCTCAAAGCCTGGTGGCAAAGCTGGGGTAAATCATTGGCTACGGCCATCGCTACAGCGCTGGTACTCTACGCTGCTTGGACTGGCTGGCAAACGTGGCAGAAAAGTCAGGCGGCCAAAGCAGCTGATCTATATGTTCAATTGCAATCTCAGGCGATGGATCAAAGCAAGTTTGATGTTACGTTGGCTGCACTGAAAAATGATTACAAATCGACGCCTTATACTGCCCGAGCTGCATTGGCTGCGGCCAAATTGGCCTATATGAAAGGTAATCCTGCCAAGGCGAAAGAAGAACTCAACTGGGTCATTGCTAACGCTAAAGAGGTGAATTTGCGTGATTCTGCCAAATTGCGTTTGGCCGCCGTGCTGATGGATGAGCAAAAACTGGATGAGGCGCTGAATCTGGTGAAAACACCGGAAGAAGAAAGCTATTCACCGCTATTTGCAGAAATGCGTGGTGATGTACTACTGGCGAAAAATGATAAGGCTGGCGCAGCAGATTCATATCGTCAGGCCATCGCCAAGTTGCCTAAAGACGCGCCAAATTTGAAGCTGCTTGAGGTGAAACTTGATGTGCTTGGAGTCAAGTAAAATGCGTGTTTTCTTATGTACCTTGATCGTTTTGGGGCTGAGCGCTTGCTCAAGCACCAGCAATGTTGTCGAGCCGTCTGCTTTGCCTGCGCTCAAAAGCAGCAGTACAGCAAAAAACCTTTGGCAGGCCTCAATTGGTGATGAGACCGCCTATCGTTTTCAGCCTGCATTCTGGGGTGATTCGGTCGCAGTGGCTGGTGGGAGCAATGAAGTTGCTTTACTTGATCGCGCGACAGGTCAGGCTAAATGGAGACAAAAATTATCTCAGTCTATCGCAGGTGGCATCGGGATTGGTGCTGATCTGGTCGCGGTGGGTAGCTTGAAAGGTGAAGTGCTGGCCTTGGAGCAAAGCACAGGCAAAGTGTTGTGGAGCGCAAAAACGTCGAGTGAAGTGATTGCTTCTCCCATCGTCGAAAACGGTTTGGTGATTGTTCGTTCGAACGATAGCAAGGTGAGTGCATTTTCTGCCGCATCGGGCGAGCTGAAATGGTTTTACCAGCGTCCGCAGCCTGCATTGCAATTGCGTAATTATGCGCCTCCGGTCTCTGCCGATGGCATTGTTTATGTCGGGCAGGCGGCAGGACGCCTGACTGCATTGGCTCTGAACGATGGGCGTGTTTTGTGGGAGGCGCCGATTGCTTTGCCCCGAGGTGCGAGTGAAATTGAACGTGTGACCGATATTGTCGCTCCGCCTGTTGTGCATGCCGATATGGTTTGTGCGGTGGCTTATCAGGGGCGCGTCGCGTGTATCAATACCAAGAATGGCGCTCTGGTTTGGACTCGTGAAATCTCAAGCTGGTCCGGTCTGGCAATTGATGAACGCAATGTTTATGTAACAGATGTAAAAGGGCATATTCAGGCATTCGAGCGCAATACAGGTCGCTCGGTCTGGAAGCAGGAACAGTTGGCGTACCGCTTTGTTAGTGCGCCTGCAGTATTGGGTAATCAGGTTGTGGTCGGTGATCTAGACGGTTATTTGCACTATCTTGACCCTGAAGATGGGTCTTTGGTTGGCCAGCAGGCCACCGATGGCAGTCGTATTTATTTAGCCCCCCAATCCATTGGCTCGCAAGCCTTGGTGCAGACTCGCAAAGGCAGCTTGTATCTGCTGGGTGCACAGTAAGAGAATTGAATGAAACCAACTATTGCCCTTGTGGGGCGCCCGAATGTGGGCAAATCGACTCTTTTTAATCGTCTTACCAAAACACGTGATGCGCTGGTGGCTGATCAGCCGGGTTTAACGCGTGATCGCCACTACGGTCATGGCAAGGTGGGCGAAAAGCCTTATCTGGTCATCGATACCGGTGGTTTTGAACCGGTGATTGATGAAGGCATTATGTTTGAAATGGCCAAGCAGACATTGCAGGCTGTTGATGAAGCTGATGCCATTGTATTTATTGTTGATGGCCGTAATGGTTTAACGCCGCAAGATAAAATCATTGCCAATCGCCTGCGTCAGGGTGATCGTCCTGTCTGGGTTGCAGTAAATAAAATCGAAGGGATGAACCGCGCGGTGATGACCGCCGAGTTTCATGAGCTGGGTTTGGGCGATCCGGTAGCCATTTCCGCAACGCATGGTGAGGGTGTTCGTGATCTGATTAATGAAATTTTGGAAGGCTTCCCTGAGCCTGAGCCAGAAGAAGAAATCACTCACCCGATTTTTGCCATTGTAGGTCGTCCGAATGTTGGTAAATCAACACTGGTCAATACCATTCTTGGTGAAGAGCGTGTAATTGCTTTTGATGCACCGGGTACGACGCGTGACTCGGTGTTTATTGATTTCGAACGAAATGGGCAAAATTACACCGTGGTTGATACGGCCGGTGTGCGTCGTCGCGGTAAAGTAACCGACATGATCGAGAAATTTTCGGTTATTAAAACGATGCAGGCGATCGAAGATTGTAATGTGGTGATTCTCGTGCTTGATGCGACACAGGACGTGTCGGATCAGGATGCCAAAATTGCCGGCTTTGTATTAGAGTCAGGCCGGGCTTTGGTGGTGGCGATCAATAAGTGGGAAGCCGCTGATGAAGATCAGCGTAATACCATTAAGCGCGAAATTGGCCGTAAACTGGCCTTCCTTGATTTTGCAAAGTTTCACTATATCTCGGCATTACAGGGTAAGGGAGTCGCTGATCTTTTTGGCTCGATCCATCAGGCTTATGATGCTGCGATGATCAAAATCCCGACGCCAAAATTGACTCGTGCATTGCAGTTGGCCATGGAGCGCCAGCAGCCGCCAATCGCGGGCAAAATTCGCCCAAAAATGCGGTATGCGCATCAGGGGGGCAGTAATCCGCCTATAGTGGTGATTCACGGTAATGCGCTTGAAGCAGTGCCTGCAGCATATTGGCGTTATCTGGAACATTTTTTCATCAAAACGTTCAAATTACAGGGTACGCCATTGAGGGTGCAATTCAAGAAAGGAGGCAACCCATTTGAAGGTAAGGCACCTCCAAAATTGAATCGGCGTGGTAATAAGTAATATTGAAGGCTGATGGGAACTGTACTATAAATCCAAGAGTTTTGACTCAAGCCGTATAGACGGATAAACAATAACAAACCGGAGAATAAAAATGAGTGCTAAGGGGCAAATGTTGCAAGATCCTTTTTTGAATATCTTGCGCAAAGAGCATGTGCCAGTGTCAATCTATTTGGTAAATGGCATCAAGTTGCAAGGCCAGATTGAATCGTTTGATCAGTACGTTGTATTGCTGCGTAATACGGTAACGCAAATGGTTTACAAACATGCAATTTCTACGGTTGTACCATCGCGTTCTGTGACTGTGCCGCATGATAATCCTGCTGCTGCGGTGGCAGATAACTGATTGTAGCATCGCTAAAATGAGCTCAAACCCCGAAAGATTGGTTCTTTCGGGGTTTTTTCTGCTTGCTTTTTGTGTAGCTGACCCCATTTGTATATTTGATGATTTGAGACTGAGGTAGGCATGTTTGAACGCCATCAGGGCGGTGATGAGGCAATTTTGGTTTGCCTCGATTTTGGCGAACCCGATTACCGAGATGGGATCGATGAGTTTGTTGAATTGGTGAAGTCTGCCGGTGTTAAGCCACTGCAAATTATTGAAGGCAAGCGTCAGCGTCCTGATGCCGCATATTTTGCCGGAAGTGGCAAAGCAGATGAAATAGCCCAAGCAGTCGCTGAACATCAAGCTCAGTTAGTGATTTTCAATCATCAGTTATCCCCCGCGCAAGAAAGAAATCTAGAGCGTAAAGCCCAGTGTCGTGTGCTTGATCGTACCACCTTGATTCTTGATATTTTTGCTCAGCGTGCACGTACTGCCGAAGGTAAATTGCAAGTTGAACTGGCTCAATTGGCGCACATTCAAACGCGACTGATTCGTGGTTGGACTCACCTTGAGCGGCAAAAGGGTGGCGTGGGATTGCGTGGTCCTGGTGAAACCCAGCTTGAAACCGATCGTCGTTTGATCGGGATCCGTGTCAAACGCCTGAAAGATCAGCTCGCACAAGTACAAAAGCAAAGGGCGACGCAGCGAAAATCGCGAGAGAGAACGGGGCAGTTTACCGTTTCGATTGTCGGATACACCAATGCGGGTAAATCGACACTGTTTAATGCACTGACCAAAGCAAAGATTTATGTTGCAGATCAATTGTTTGCAACTCTGGATACCACTAGCAGGAAATTATATCTGGATGCCGAGCATTCGATTGTATTGTCCGATACAGTAGGTTTTATCCGGCAATTGCCACATACCCTGGTGGCGGCATTTCGGGCCACATTGGAAGAAACGGTGAATGCTGATTTATTACTGCATGTCGTTGACATCAACCATCCGATGCGTGAATTGCAAATTGCCGAAGTTAATAAGGTGTTAAAAGAAATTGGTGCGGAACAAATCCCCCAGTTGATGGTCTTCAACAAGATTGATCAAAAGGCGCTGCCGGCAGAATTGCTGCGCGATGAGTATGATAAAATCCATACGGTTAAATTAAGTGCGATTGAAGGTAATGGTCTTGATTTACTCCGTGCCGCGTTGATTGAAGCAATGAGCCAATCAGAAAAGGAACAAGAATAAATGAGTCAAAATGATCCGCAATGGGGTGGTGGCCGCAAAGGAAATGGACCTCCTGATTTGGACGATATTTTCCGCTCAATGCTCGACAAATTAAACCGTTTTTTGGGTAAAAAACCGGGAACGCCTTCAAGTTTTGAAGGTGGGAATGGTGGTTCTACAGGCGCGCTAGTCATTGGCGCGGGCTTGTTTGTTTTGTGGGTCGGTTCTGGCGTGTATGTCGTTGATGAGCGCGAGAATGCGGTGATTACCCGTTTTGGCAAATATACGCAGACGGTAGAAAAGGCCGGTTTGAACTGGCATTTACCCTATCCGATCGAGGCTCGTGAAATCGTCAACATGACTGAATTACGCAGCCTTGAAGTGGGGGTGCGCGGCTCGGCGGCTGCCGGTGATGAAAGCATGATGCTGACCGGCGACCAAAATATCATCGAAGTGCAGCTTGAGGTGCAATACAACCTCAATTCGGCGCGTGATTTTCTGTTTAACAATCGTCTTGATGATAAGGACGGTCGGGACGTTGTTAAGCAAGCCGCTGAAACAGCCATTCGTGAAGTTGTTGGCAAGAACAAAGTCGATTATGTCCTGAATGAAGGGCGTGGCAAGATTGGTGAAGATACCAAAGAAATTATTCAAAACTTGCTGATCAAATATGGGACGGGTATTTCGGTTTCCCGAGTCAATATTTCCGATGTTCAACCGCCGGAGCAAGTGCAGGCCGCATTCAGTGATGCAGTCAAAGCCCGTCAGGATAAGGCCCGTCTGATCAATGAAGGTACTGCATATGCCAATGATGTGGTGCCAAAAGCCAGCGGTATGGCTGCACGTTTGAATGAAGAAGCCCTAGGGTATCGCCAGCAGGTCGTGGCGCGTGCCGAAGGTGATGCATCCCGCTTTAAACAAATTGCCGCCGAATATGCCAAAGCACCGCAAGTCACTCGTGATCGGATGTACCTCGATACGATGCAGACGGTTTATCAGAACACCACCAAAGTACTGGTTGATCAAAAAAGCAATGGCAATTTGCTTTATCTGCCGCTTGATAAGTTGATGCAAATGAACGGACAAAATGAAACGGGTACGGCTGCCACCAGTAAAGTGGCTGAAACACCCGTCGCCCAGTCGAACGAAAATCCAGTTTCCCGCCTTGGTCGCGGCGAGCGTGACGGTCGATAAGGAGCGAAACAAATGAACAAAATCATGCCTTTGATTGGTGGTTTGCTGCTGGCGCTATTTGCATTTTCATTGACTTTCTTTACGCTGGATCAACGTCAATACGCAATTGTTTTCCAGTTTTCGGAAGCCGTGCGCGTCATTAAAGAACCCGGATTTCATTTCAAGATACCGCTATTGCAGGAAGTCCGTTATTTCGATAAACGTATTCAGACGATTGATGAGGCTATGCCTGCCCGCATTCAAACGATCGAAAAAATGAATGTGAAAGCGGATAGCTTTATCAAATACCAGATTGTCGATGTAGAAAAATATTACAAGGCTGTGGGGGTTGATCAACGTAAGGGCGTGGATCGCTTGCGCAATACGGTCAATAACATGCTGCGCGATGAGTTTGGTAAACGAACCGTGCAGGATGTGATCTCTGGTCAGCGTGATGACGTGATGGCGCATGTTCGTAAAGTCGCCGATGCCGATGCAGCCCGAATTGGTGTGCAGGTACTGGACGTGCGGATCAAGCGGGTTGAACTTGAAGACAGCACGCTCAACTCGGTCTACGAGCGCATGCAATCCGAACGCAAAGCCGTGGCCAGTCAGCTGCGCGCCGAAGGAAGTGCTGCTGCCGAAAAAATTAAGGCCGATGCAGACAAGCAGCGTGAAGTGATTCTGGCTGATGCCTACAATCAGGCACAGCAAATGAAAGGTGAGGGTGATGCCAAAGCCGCTGCAATTTATGCGGAAGCTTATGGTAAAACGCCAGAGTTTTATGCGTTCTACAAAAGCTTGGATGCATATAAACAAAGCTTTGCCAAGAAAAGCGACGTGATGGTCATCGACCCAAGTGCCGATTTCTTCAAGTACATGAAAAATCCGAGAGCAGGGTCGGCTAAATGAGCTCGGTGCTGTGGCTGGGTTTGGGCTTGATGTTGGTATTTGAAGGCATCATGCCTTTTGCCCTGCCGCACATCTGGCGTGCAACGTTAAAACGCATGTCGGAAATGAGTGATGGCCAGATTCGCTTGATCGGATTTTGCTCCTTGATTGCTGGTTTATTAATTTCGCTGGCGGTGATTTAGCCCCTTTTAGGGGTATTGCTGCCCACACTATAAATAACGCCCACTTCAGGTTGATACCTGGGTGGGCATTTGGTTTGTATATGAATATGCGCAACTGGATACTCCCCGAATATATTTCCGATGTTTTGCCTGCCGAGGCGCGGCAAATCGAAAGCATGCGCCGGAGCATGCTCGATCTGTTTGCCTTGTATGGCTATGAACAGGTTGAGCCACCGCTGGTTGAGTATGTCGAATCCTTGCTGACCCAGCACGACGCCGCGCTTGATCTGAAGACCTTTAAACTGGTTGATGAACTCTCTGGTCGCCAGATGGGATTGCGTGCCGATATTACCCCGCAGGTTGCCCGTATCGATTCACATATCCTCAATCGCCAGGGTGTAACTCGCCTGTGCTATACCGGTTCGGTCTTGTGTACTCGCCCGGACGGACTGCTGTCTACGCGCCAGCCGCGCCAGATTGGCGCAGAAATTTACGGCTGCGCCGATCTGGCTGCCGACGTTGAAATTATCGAGCTTATGTTTGCCAGCTTGGCTCAGGCTGGTGTGAAAGACATTACGCTGGAAGTAGGTCACATTGGCCTGTTTAACGCAATTGCCGATGCCGCCAACTGGCAAGGCGAAGTGCGGCAAATGGCGTTTAATGCGCTCCAGCAAAAAGACGCGCCAACGCTCAAAATGCTCGCAACTGATTTAAGTGCCCCGTTACGTAATGGTTTGCTGGCCTTGTCGATGAGCTATGGCGATGTCAGTGTCTTGGCGCAGGCGCGTGCAGTCTTGCCAGTGTTGCCACAAATCACCCAGGCGCTCGATGGCTTGCAGCAATTGCACAGCGCATTGACCGCACGCGGTATCGCAGTGCGTTTTGATCTGGCTGAATTGCCGGGCAGCTACTACCACACCGGTCTGGTATTTAATGCTTACGCCAAAGGTTTTACCAACGCCGTTGCGCGGGGGGGGCGTTACGATAGTGTGGGTGAAAAATTTGGCCGTTCTCGTCCTGCGACCGGTTTCAGTATCGATTTGCGCGGTTTGACCTCGGTGCCGTTTCCGGAGCGCAAAGCGGCGATTCTGGCGCCAAAAGGTAATGATGTGGCATTGCTGGATGCAATTCGTGCTTTGCGTGAGCAGGGTGAAATCGTCATTGTTGATCTGGGTGTTGTGCAATCCGAGATTCAGGTGGACCGCGCCTTGCAGCAAAAAGCAGGCGTTTGGCAAGTCACAAACCTATAAAAAATCAGCGAATTTTGCAAAAAAATCGCTGGCTCAAACCGCGATTTGACGTTAAAGTTCGCTCGCAATGCTGCAGGGTGTAGTGTTGCCAAATTATTTTGTGTTTTATGCATCGAGGTTTGGGAATGAGCAGAAATGTAGTCGTTATCGGTACCCAATGGGGCGACGAGGGTAAGGGCAAGATTGTTGACTGGCTAACCGATCACGCGCAAGGCGTGGTTCGCTTTCAAGGCGGTCACAATGCAGGCCACACACTGATCGTTGGCGGCAAAAAAACAGTTCTGCGTCTGATTCCATCGGGCATTTTGCACCCGGGTAAAGCCTGTTTCATCGGCAACGGTGTGGTGATTTCGCCAGAAGCCTTGCTCAAAGAAATCGACGAATTGACCACAGCTGGCATCGACGTAATGAGCCGTCTGCGCATTTCCGAAGCATGTCCGCTGATTCTGCCTTACCACATTGCGATTGACCAAGCGCGTGAAGCAGCGAAGGGCGAGAAAAAAATCGGTACGACTGGCCGCGGTATTGGCCCGGCTTACGAAGACAAAATCGCGCGCCGCTCGATTCGTCTGCAAGACTTGTATCACCCAGAGCGTTTTGCCGCCAAATTGTTGGAAAACCTCGACTGGTACAACTTTGCACTGAAAAACTACTTCAATGCGCCAACGCTGGATTTCCAGACTATTTACGATGAAACGCTGGCTTACGCTGAGCGCATCAAGCCTATGCTAGGCGATGTATCGCGTACTTTGTATGAGATGAACAAGGCGGGCGAGCCTTTGCTGTTTGAAGGTGCTCAGGGCACATTGCTCGATATCGACCACGGTACTTATCCATTTGTGACTTCGAGCAATTGCGTAGCCGGTGCCGCTGCACCAGGCGCGGGCGTTGCGCCACAAATGCTGCAATACGTACTGGGTATTGTGAAAGCGTACACAACACGTGTTGGTTCTGGTCCATTCCCGACAGAATTGTTTGATGACGTTGGCGCAGGCTTGGCCAAGCGTGGTAATGAATTTGGTTCGGTGACAGGCCGCCCGCGTCGTTGCGGTTGGTTTGACGCGGCTGCGCTGAAACGCTCGATCCAGATCAATGGCGTTTCCGGCCTGTGCGTCACCAAACTCGACGTAATGGACGGCATTGAAACGATCAAGCTCTGTGTCGGTTACAAAGTGAATGGCATTGAAACCGATATCCTGCCGGTTGGCGCTGACGACATCGCTTTGTGCGAGCCAATCTACGAAGAATGGGCGGGCTGGACGACCAGCACTTTCGGCGTGAAAAAATGGGATGATTTGCCAGAAAACGCGCGTCTGTACCTGCAACGTATCGCCGAAATTTGCGAAGCGCCTATCGATATCGTATCGACCGGTCCGGATCGCGAAGAAACCATCGTGCTGCGTCATCCATACCAAGGTTAATTGCTTGCTGCTGGTTGGAAATAAAAAAGCCTCGAGAAATCGAGGCTTTTTTATTGAGCGCTCCTGAGTGGGGCGGTAAGGGTAGAAGCTATATTTGTTTTTGTCTGGGTAGCAGAGCAAAAATCAACTCTGAATCGACGGGTATATCCGGCCAGCCAAGGCTTAGATTGCCCTGTGTTTATATACATCACCAGCTAGAGACGGATTAGCACATTGCGCCAATGCTGATTGCCATAGCGCCCAAACTATGACTTCTTCTTACCTGCCTTTTTGTTAGCGCTTTTCGTGCCGGATTTCTTGCTTGCTTTGCCTGCCTTGGACGTTTTTCCGCGCTTGGCTTTTTTGTCCGCTTGTTTACGACTGCTGGCGCTGGATTTGTTTTTTTCACTGCTGGCAACGCGTTTGCATTGCGTGACCGATTTTTTCTTTTTCTTGCTGACTGTTTTACACTTTTGCTGCGCTTGGCCGCTTGAGTTGCTGACTCGCATCGCCGTGACGGTGTTATCGCGGCGAGAGCTGCTTGCCAGTAATGAGTTGACGTTCAGGCCTGTTCCACCCGAGTCAGCAATACGTCTGGCGCCGTTAAAGCGGTTTTGCCAGTAGCTGAGATTCATATTGGCGACTTCGATATTCCGCCCTTTACGCGGCGCATGAATAAATCGGTTATCACCCAGATAAATGCCGACATGCGAGAAAGTACGTCCCAGTGTGTTGAAAAAAACCAGATCACCGGGTTTGAGTTCGGATTTGTCGATGTTTTGCCCGGTATGCGCCATTTCAAATGCAGTGCGCGGCAGGGTGATGTTCATCGAGTTTTGAAATACGTATTTGATAAAGCCGGAGCAATCGAGTCCGGATTCAGGCGTGTTGCCACCCCAAGTATATTTGACACCGATCAGGCTCATTGCCGAGAGCAGCAAATCCTGAGCCGGCTGATAATCGCTGCCTTTGGGCATGGCATCGAGTGCCGATTTATTTTTGCGTACGCGACTGCCCGACTCTGTAGCCGTATCGTTATCCTGAGCGGGTTTATTCCAGCTGAAATTGCCAGTGGCTGGGGCACTGTCACCCAGTGGCATTTCCTGGTCGGCCCGCGCGAGCGGGATAGCGCAATTCAATACTGTCGCAAGAATGATGATCCATTTCATGGAGAGGCACTTTACGGGTGTAGAAAACGGCTGTAAAGCCTAAAATTCAAATAATTGCCTAATTTTCCGACCGGATGAGCTGATGTTAAAAGAAACCTTTACCGTGATGCGTGATTTGCCGCGTGTGCGCGAAATCATTGCGATCCTGATGCGGCACGGTTTGGGAAATCTGGTGCAGCGGCTGGGGCTGGCCAAGGGCATTGAGCGGGCTGGCGATATTTTGCACTGGCCCGGCGAGCACGAAATCGAGTTGCTCGAACCCCCTGTACGCGTGCGCCGGGCGCTGGAAGAGCTGGGGCCGACGTTTATCAAGCTGGGTCAGGTGATGGCAACGCGGGTGGATATGTTTCCGCCGGAGTGGATTGCCGAGTTTGAAAAACTGCAAAGTGATGTGCCGCCGCTTGATTTTGCAGAGCTGGAGCCCGAATTGCGTGCCGCTTTGGGACGTGACCCGCATGAGGTCTTTACCGAGCTGGATTTGCAACCCATAGGCTCAGCTTCGATTGCGCAAGTGCATCGTGCCAAATTGCAGGACGGCACCGAGGTCGTGCTGAAAATTCGCCGTCCCAATATCATCGCCAAAATCGAGGCCGATTTGCGTATTTTGCGGCACATTGCTGGCCTGGCCACGTTCGAGTTTCCCGACTTGCGCCGTTATCAACCGGTGCGTGTCGTTGACGAGTTTTCCAAGTCGCTGCATCGTGAACTCAATCTGTCGATCGAGGCGCGCAATCTGGAGCGCTTTGTGAACAACTTTGCAGGGCATGATGAAATCGTGATTCCCAAAATCTGGTGGGAATACACTTCGGAGCGATTGATTGTTCAGGAATATATTGCCGGTGTGGCGGGCAATGATTTGGCGGCCGTCGACGCCGCCGGGCTTGATCGTCAGTTGCTGGCCGAACGCGGTGCAGATGCCGTGCTCAAAATGGTGTTGATTGATGGCTATTTTCATGCCGACCCACATCCCGGCAATGTGAAGTATCTGCCGGGCAACCGGATCGGTTTCCTGGACTTTGGCATGGTCGGGCGCTTGCCGCACCCCAGACGCGATCACATTGTTGATTTGCTCGCCGCGCTGGCCCAGCGTGATGAGCACGGCATTTTGAACGTCTTGCTAGAGTGGACTGGCGATACCGTCGTTGATGAGGAAAAGCTCGCCGCCGATATTGCCGACTTCATGTTCAATTATGAAAATCTGTCGCTCAAGGATATTCAGTTTGGCCATTTGCTCAATGATGTGGCGATGATCATGCGCGAGCATGAAATTACCCTGCCTTCAGATCTGACTTTGCTGTTTAAAGCGCTGATCACGCTGGAAGGGCTGGGCAGGCAGCTGGATCCGGAGTTTCAAATGGTGCCGCATCTGACGCCGTTTGTGAAAGAAGTGATTCTGACCCGGTATAACCCCAAAACTTTGCTTAAACGTGGCAAGGACAATCTGTTTGAAGCCTTTAATGTGATTTCCGGCTTGCCGCGGGATATTGGCAAGCTGATCAAGCAGGCACGACGCGGCAATTTGCGGGTCGATCTGGACTTGAAGCGGCTGGATCACTTTGGTTTGCAGCTCACCCGCAGCGCCAACCGGCTAACGATGGGAATTGTCACCGGAGCGCTGATTATCGGCTCGTCGATTGTCATGACGATCAAAGTCGGCCCTACGCTGTTTGGTATGCCGATGCTTGGGTTTCTGGGTTTTGTGATTGCGTTATTCAATACGTTCTGGATTATTTTCGCAATCTGGATTTCGGGTAAACGTGAGCGTTAATGAGTGCTTGCCATTGCAAGCACTTTTTTTCGTAGTGAAGGGTATAAGCTGGACTACTAGATGGTGCAACGCCTGTATTGACATACCCAGGTATAAGTCTCTTTCCGTGTTTGGCTGCAGTTTGGCCGTTAAAGATGACAAGCTCTAGCTGCGGCATTTGTTTAATGAGCTCTTGCAGCGGATTAGTTTCAACGTCACTCAGGGCTGAATCTAGGCTGCCTTTGCGCGTGGCTTGCTGCACCACATCCCATAAGGCAATGCCATGAGCGAGCAAGATCGGATAACGCTCGGCAAAAGGCAACTGCGTCAGGTCAGTTTCCAGAATATGGCTCAGAATGGGCCAGAATGCATTGCGCGGGTGGGCGTAATAGTGGCCGTGTTGCAGCGAGATATCGCCAGGCAGGCTGCCCAGAATCAATAAGCGGCAGCCGTCATTGGCGATGGGGGCAAAACTTTGTTTGAAAAGGGCTGAATCTGACACACTTTATTTGCCAAGCATGGCAAAGCCATCAAAACCGAGTCGTAAATTGCCCCAGTGTCGACCACTGATATAAATCGGCACATCCAGTTCGGTCATGATTTCGCCGGTGTCGCGCACATAGTTTTGCAACAGGAAACGGTCGGTATTCTGCGCCGCACGCAAACCGGCATGGTCATTGAAAATCCGCTGGTCGCGGCTATTGATTAGATCGACTGAACGTTCGCCCGTCATCGGGTGTGAGTACCAGCTGTTATGCGTCGGGCCGTAGCCTTTGTTGTCAACTGCTAGGGCAAATTTGCCACCCAGTGCTGTTTTGGCCAGCTCGTCATACAGCGGTTGAACTTCAGTCACAAACAGCTGGTTGTAACTGGTTTTGTATTTTTGCGGATTGGTGTTGGGGATGGCTTGATAGTTCTGATCAAAAACATTCACGCCACGTGCCGCCATGCTTTCGATTTTGGCTGCGATTTTGTCCCGATACTGGGTGCACAAAGTAATAACGGCATCGAGTGGACCCTGACCAATGATAAAGCGTCCCACCATGGATTGAACTTCTTCGGTCGCACGGGCAACGTCTTTGGATGACTCGGCCGAGCGGATCATTTTCTCGTTGACGGTCAGCGAGAGCTGATGAATTTCGGAAACATTGGCATTGACGATATTGTTGGCTTCGGTAAATTCTTCCAGCGTACTGGCAATGCCGCTGAGTGCCTGAGCCGTTTGTTCGAAATCATGCACCATATTGGCAAACTGCGATGATGCTTTTTCGACCACATCACGAGTCATATTGGCATCTTGAGTAATCAGCTGGGTTTCATTCAAGGTTTCCGAAACCTGTCCGAGCATACTGTCGATATCACTGGAAATCTGATCAGTAGCGACGCCGACTTTTTCGGCCAGTTTGCGAACCTCATCGGCAACGACAGCAAAACCACGCCCTTGTTCACCAGCCCGGGCAGCTTCGATCGCTGCATTAAGTGCCAGCAAATTAGTTTGTCCTGCAATTTCCTTGATCAAATCAACGATGGTTTTGATGCTGGCCGAGCGTTTATTCAACCCATCAACAGTCTGGTTGAATGAACCGATTTTTTCATTAATAGCGTTAATGCGACTTACGACGTCTTGCAACTCTGAATAGGAAGAGTGCGCCATTTCCAGATTGGTCGCCGTGGTGTGCGAAATTTCTCCCGTTTGCTGGGATACCTGTGTAATGCCATTGGTTGTTGAATTGCTGGCGTCGACGACCTTTTTGGCCAGCTTGTCTTGTTGCTCGGAGGCCAAGGCCGAATCGCGGATATGTTTCTGCGAGTTGGCCGCTTCCAGTGCCATGCCTATGGTCATGGTTTGTACATTGGCGATGATTTCGCGCTGCTTGCTTAGGAAGCGATTGCAGGTAATTGCCAACTGGCTAATTTCATCGCTGTAGGGTGCCGGAATATTGTGCGACAAATCGCCGTCATGATCGGCAGCATCGGTAAAAACCCGAGTGATTAATCGAACGGGCTTGGTGATCCACAAATGGAAATAAATGATTTCAATTGCACACATCAGGATCGATGCAAGCAAAATGATCCAGTTTGCTATACGCAGCGTCGCCAGGAAATCGGTGAGTATGTTTTGCTGAGCGGGCGGCAGTGCTTTGCTGATTTCAATCAGCTCACCTTGTGTTGAATAAAGAACAATTAAAGAGAGTAATGGGAAGATGCAAAGCAGGCTGATAAAAGCATATTTCCTACCCAGAGTGGGTATGAAATTACGTTCAAAAACGCGATGAAAATCAACTAACCATGTCATGCTTTATTTCCCATTTGGTCTGCGTACTCAATTTTTAGCAAGCAGAGTCATTTTTGAGTCGAGGCATGTTCCTGTAAATCAGGAGTCGACATGCTCAGAAAATGAATTTACTTTGATAAAAGTGAGTATGGAGCAAGGTAAAAATACGGACACTGCCGTGTCTTGCTATCGGGCTGATGCTGGCAGTGTGCGAGAATTTTTTACCGCTACTTGGCGCGAAATTTATTGCTCGAAAGCGAGCTGAAGATCGTCCAGACTCAGATGCCATTTTTTTAGCATGCGGCTAAATACGGCCAGTTCGGCGTCGTTGATTTCATGATCCGCTTTGGCCAAGTCTAGCGACAATGCGGCTAATTGCAGGCGTTTTTTTGGATCATCGACGGTTTCCAGCAACTGATCAATGCGCTCTTTATCGACCAGATGTACAGTGCCGCTTTCGTCGGCTTCATCGCCAATGTCGTTGCAATATTCCTGCAGGACATTAATAAAACCTTTGCGGCTAATTCCAAGCACTTCATAAATATGCAGATGCTCTAATTCATCGATTTCGTCCGGGTCAAAATTACCATCGCAAATCATTTGCAGGACAAGGATGCGAGCCATGGCTTCAGGGCTATTGGTGGCATATTTTTTCATGATGTTTGTTGCTCCAATATGGTACGTAATGTTTGCGGTAGACTGCTCATTTTTCGATTTTGATAATCAAATGCGATCAGCGTTGTTTTGGCTTGAGCAATGATTACCCCTTCTTTACTGACATCATAATAAAGATCAAAGCTGGCGCGACTGATTTCGGCTACACCTAAGCGAATACGCAACACATCATTATGGAAGGCCTCATTCTTAAAAATGATGGCCACATCGGCCATGATCAGGCCTTTGCCGCCAACGTCCAATTCCGATGCAAAACCATGTTGTTTAAGCCATTGGATTCTACTTTCATGCAGCATTGCCATCAGGGCATCGTTACTTAAATGCTGGCCGTAATTGATGTCGCGAATGCGGACAGGTAAATCGGTGCTGAATAACAGGCAGGGCGGTAATTGCAGCTCTAGGCGTGCCATAAAATTGAAATTTAAATAGTGTTCGCTTGAGTGTATGCCTGACGGCATGCCAGCCGCAATAGGGGAAGCCTGCTAGACTGGAAAAATCCAAGCGATAAGGAGTAAGCATCATGTATACGCGCATTTTAGTCCCGGTCGACCACAGTGATACCAGTGCCGCAGCGCTTGCTGAAGCGATTCGGCTGGCGAACGAGCAGCATGCCATTGTGCGTCTGGTACATGTAATTGATCTGGCTCAGTTTGCCTGGAGTGCCAATGAATTTCTCGATGTGCCTCAGTTGCAATCGTCATTAAGGGAGAGCGGTGAAAAACTGCTGACCGAACGTGTGCAGCAAGTACAGGAGGGCGGAATCTCGGTCGAATCTGAGTTGCTGGAAATCTGGGGCGGGCAGATTGCGCGTACTCTGGTCGATGATGCGGTCAAATGGAAGGCGCATTTACTGGTGATGGGGACACACGGCTATGGCGGGTTGACTCATATGCTGCTCGGTAGTGTCGCCGAAGGGGTAATGAGGCATACTCATATCCCCGTACTGCTGGTGAAAGCCACAGAGTCAAAATAAGCAGAAAGACAAACAATTCACAAACAAACAATTCACGTGGCCTAGTCTTGCGTGAAAATTTTGTGAATCAGGAAAGCCGGTTAAGAATGAGCATTCAAATTGTTACCCCATTGACAGTGACCGATCACAGTCGGGATATTGCAGGACTGCAGTATGTTTATCCTGTCGTTTCGCGTCGTGCGGGGGGCGTGTCGATCGGGGTTAATCTGAACCCCAATAATGCCTGCAACTGGCGCTGCGTGTATTGCCAGGTGCCGGGGCTGATTCGTGGCGCTGCGCCAGAAACGGATCTGGCTCTGCTGGCCGAAGAGCTTGATCTGATGCTCTCGCAGATCGTCAATGGCGATTTTATGCAAAAGGCCGTGCCGCTTGAAGCGCGCCGATTGAATGATATTGCTTTGTCCGGCAATGGAGAGCCGACGACTTCGCCGCAATTTCTTGATGTCATCGATCTCATTGCTGCCGCGCAGCAAAAATATCACCTTGATCTGAAAACTGTGCTGATCACCAATGGCAGCCAACTTGATAAAACTCAGGTGCAGGCCGGGCTGCGTAAAATGGCGACGATGCGCGGCGAGGTCTGGTTCAAGATTGACCGTGTCCCGCAAGACGGGTTTGAATTTGTTAATCAGATCGCGCTCAAACGCTCGCAAGTCGTACGCAGATTGACGCAATCGGCTGCATTGTGCCCGACCTGGATTCAGACTTGCATGTTTGCGACCGATGGCGTTTTGCCGGATGAGCAAGCGCTTGGGCAATACGTTGATTTCCTTGCCGAGCAGATCGCCCAAGGTGTGAAACTGGAAGGGGTCTTACTATACGGGCTTGCGCGACCCTCTTTGCAAGCAGAGGCGTCGCGGCTCAGTGCAGCCCCAGCCGAATGGATGCAGGCATTGCAGGCGAAAATAGAGGCGCTTGGTTTGCCGGTGAAACTCAGTCTGTAATGATTAAGGCTTGCAGGCTATCAGGCCGTTGAAAAACTACTGCGAAGCCCGAAATCTGCGTTAAAAAATGGCTCAAAATCCTCATTTACACCAGTAAACTCCGGTTTTTCGCCATTTTTTTGCCTTGCCTTCGAGCTTCTCGCTACCGTTTTCAACGGCCTGCTAGAGCGATCAATTCTTTCAGCATCTGGGGTTGGCGTTCGCGCAAATAATTCAAAACCATAATTTCTTCGCGTTTCAATGTCGCCAAATCTATTCCCTCGATATGAACAAGTCGCAATAATTCGCGTACCGGTTTGGGCATCGTTCGGCCACTTTCGTAACGTGAGCCTCCGCTTTGAGTGACACCGATCCGGTTCCAAAACTCGAATTGGTTCATGCCTAATGTTTTGCGGATCAGTTTGGGGTTGAGCGTCGTTGTCATGATTGGATTCCTCGCGAGATTATCTAGGGTCTGTTGACGTTTGGTTTACGGTCGCAAAACCAGTCGTCAAAAGCCCCTAAGCGCATGTCATAGATGTTGTTGTCATCATAAGAATTTTTGTCATGGCGAGATACGGCACTAATACACATTCAGTTAATGAAGTAGTGATATTTAAATTTATCTGATGGGTATATGCCTGTTGGCTTTATCAGTATTGAGTTTTATACATATACATCATGGCTGTATCTGGTGAGTCCTAGTCTGAGCGGCTGGTGAGCGAGGTGAGCGGGCAAGGCATAATCTGCGGGCTGCGGTTTTCCGGGTTGACCCGTTCGCACTGCCTTGTTGCAATTATTGTCTGAGGGGAAAACTGCAGCTTTGGCCGACGGCGTCGGTTGTCGCAAAGTGGCGAATCGGCTACTATCAGGGCTTTCCTAGATTGTCCCGATTGGCGATCCTTGCTATGGCTAAAACCCTGTATGACAAACTCTGGCATTCGCACGTAGTTCGTGAAGAAGCCGACGGCACCTGCCTGATTTATATTGACCGTCACCTGGTGCATGAAGTGACCAGCCCGCAGGCCTTTGAAGGCCTGAAGCTGGCGCATCGCCAGCCGTGGCGCAACTCTTCTGTGGTCGCGACTGCCGACCACAATACCCCAACCAATGAATGGGACAAGGGTATTCAAGACCCGATTTCCCGTCTGCAGGTTGAAACGCTCGACGCCAATATCAAAGAATTCGGCGCGCTGGCTTATTTCCCGTTTAAAGATCACCGCCAAGGGATCGTGCATGTCGTTGGCCCGGAAAATGGTGCTACCTTGCCCGGCATGACCGTCGTTTGTGGCGACAGCCATACTTCGACGCATGGCGCTTTTGCAGCGCTGGCGCACGGGATTGGCACTTCCGAAGTCGAACATGTGTTGGCCACGCAAACACTGGTCGCCAAAAAATCCAAAGCCATGCTCGTTCGTGTTGACGGCAAGCTGGGCACTGGCGTCACCGCCAAAGATGTGGCGCTGGCGATCATCGGCAAAATCGGTACGGCGGGTGGTACCGGCTACGCGATCGAATTTGGTGGCGAAGCTATCCGTAGCCTGAGCATGGAAGGCCGGATGACCTTGTGCAATATGGCAATCGAAGGCGGCGCGCGCGCCGGTATGGTTGCCGTTGACGACAAAACTATCGAATACCTGAAAGGTCGTCCATTCTCACCGAGCGCCGAGCAATGGGACGCCGCGGTTGCAAGCTGGAAAGAATTAGTTTCCGACGAAGGCGCGGTATTTGACGCCGTGGTTGAACTGCGCGCCGAAGACATTGAGCCGCAAGTCACATGGGGTACTTCACCCGAGCAAGTGCTGGGGGTTTCGGGCAAAGTGCCTAATCCGGCAAGCGAGAATGATCCGGTTAAACGCGGTAGTTACGAACGTGCTTTGCAATACATGGGTTTGCAAGCCGATACCCCACTGACCGACATCGCCATCGACAAAGTATTTATTGGTTCGTGCACTAATAGCCGTATTGAAGATTTGCGCGCCGCTGCGGGCGTCGTGAAAGGCAAAAAGAAAGCCGATAACGTCAAACTGGTCTTGATCGTGCCGGGTTCCGGTCTGGTCAAAGCACAGGCTGAGGCGGAAGGTCTGGACAAGATCTTTACCGACGCCGGTTTTGAATGGCGTGAGCCGGGCTGCTCGATGTGTCTGGCGATGAATGCCGACCGTCTGGCGCCGGGCGAGCGTTGTGCGTCTACATCCAACCGTAATTTTGAAGGCCGTCAGGGGCAGGGTGGTCGTACGCACCTGGTTAGCCCGGAAATGGCTGCCGCTGCGGCAATTGCCGGTCATTTTGTCGACGTACGTCACTTTGCCTAAGGAGACTGAGGATGCGTTCACTAACCCTCTGTATTTTGGTTTTGGCTTTGAGTGCTTGCAATACGATGTCGGGCATTGGTAAAGACATTCAAAAAGGTGGCGAAGCCATCGAAAAGGCAGCGAAATGAAACCTTTTGTGCAATTAGATGGTTTGGTCTGCGCGATGGATCGCGCTAACGTTGATACGGATGCGATCATCCCAAAGCAGTTTTTGAAATCGATCAAGCGCTCGGGTTTTGGTCCGAATCTGTTTGACGAATGGCGTTATCTCGATCAGGGCGAGCCAGGCATGGATAACAGCCAGCGCCCGCTCAACCCGGATTTCGAACTGAATTTGCCACGCAATCAGGGTGCGCAAGTGCTATTGGCGCGCGATAACTTCGGTTGCGGTAGCTCGCGTGAGCATGCACCGTGGGCGATTGAAGATTTCGGCTTCCGTGCGTTGATTGCCCCCAGCTTTGCCGATATTTTCTTTAATAACTGCTTCAAAAATGGCTTGTTGCCGATTGTGCAGCCTGCTGCAGTGGTTGACCAGTTGTTTAATGAGGCCAAAGCAGAAGGCTATCGCCTGAACATTGATCTGGCGTCGCAAACCATCACGACGCCGAGTGGTCAGGTTTTCTCGTTTGATATTACCGAACACCGTAAGCACTGCCTGCTCAATGGTTTGGACGAAATCGGCCTGACGTTGGCACACCGCGATGAAATTGCTGCTTTTGAAGCAAAACGCCGTGTCGAGCAACCGTGGTTGTTTGCAAAATAATTAATTGAGCCCCTTTTTGAATAAATTGGGGCTCATTTTTTAGGCTTTATCAATATTATGACCAGAATTTTATCGTATCCTTTTACGGTCGAATTCATATTTTGGAAAGTAAACCAATGATCCTGCATAAATTCAAAAATCAAAGCGATCTAGATCGTGCCGCAGCAGACTTGATTATTTCTATGGTGCGCTCAAAGCCCAATGCCGTTTTGGGGATGGCGACAGGCGGCACGCCAGTCGGTCTGTACAAAGAAATCGTGAAAACGCATCAAGCGGGTTTGGTGAGTTTTGCGCACGCAAAAACGTTCAATCTGGACGAATACGTCGGCCTGCCGATCACGCATCAGGAAAGCTACCGCAATTTTATGCAGCGCAATCTGTTTGATCATATCGACATCAAACGTGAAAATACGCACGTACCTGATGGTAATGCCGCTGACGTTGACGCTGAATGCCGCAATTACGACAAAATGATGTTCGAGCAAGGTCCGGTTGATTTGCAATTGCTCGGTATTGGCGGCAATGGCCATATCGGTTTTAACGAGCCGGACGAGCACTTGTCTCGCGGTACTTACAAAGTAACCTTGAAACAAGAAACCCGCGAAGCCAACAAACGTTTCTTCAACCACATCGACGAAGTGCCAACGCACGCGGTGACGATGGGCATGGGAACCATCATGCAGGCCAAAGCCATTTTGCTGGTCGTAAAAGGCGCTGAAAAAGCAGCGATCCTGGACGCGACACTGAACGGCCCGATCACGACGCAAGTGCCTGCCTCATTGCTGCAAACGCACCCGCGCGTCATTGTGATGACCGATTGCGATGTCGATTACAAAGTATCGTTCTAAGCGAACGTGCTGAGTCAAAAAGAGGGGCTTGCCCCTCTTTTTCTACGTTTGCTTGCTGCAAAATAATTGTACTCACTTGGAGTTTTGTTTGTGGGTATTGCTCTAGGAGTCATCATCTAATTGATGCGCAGAGCTATACCTATAGTGAGTAATTGCAATCCATCTTTAATCCGATAAAAACCACGAGATAAACATGAAAGTATTGATTTTGCCCGGCGATGGCATTGGCCCAGAAATTGTTGCTCAAGCTAAAAAAGTGCTCGAAGTATTAAAAAATGACGGTTTAGCTTTGGAGTTGCAAGAAGCCCCATTGGGCGGTGCAGCTTACGATCAATACGGCGCACCATATCCCGAATTCACGCAAAAACTTGCGCGCGAAGCTGATGCGATCCTGCTCGGTGCCGTTGGCGGCCCGCAATACGACAAACTTGATCGTCCACTACGCCCAGAGCGCGGCCTGCTGGCGATTCGTAAAGATCTGAACCTGTTTGCCAATCTGCGTCCGGCGATTCTGTATCCGGAACTCGCTAATGCGTCGACGCTGAAACCGGAAGTCGTTTCGGGTCTGGACATCCTGATCGTTCGCGAGCTGACTGGCGACATCTATTTCGGTCAGCCACGCGGTATTCGTACTAACGAAGCCGGTGAGCGCGAAGGCTTTAACACCATGCTGTACGCCGAGAGTGAAATCCGCCGTATCGGTCACGTGGCTTTCCAGGCAGCGCAAAAACGCGGCAAAAAACTGTGCTCGGTGGATAAAGCCAACGTGCTGGAAACGACTGAATTCTGGAAAGAAATCATGACCGATCTGGCCAAGGAATATCCGGACGTCGAATTGAGCCACATGCTCGTTGATAATGCCGCGATGCAATTGGTTAAAGCGCCGAAGCAATTCGACGTCGTCGTGACCGGCAATATTTTCGGCGACATCCTGTCTGACGAAGCATCGATGCTGACCGGCTCAATCGGCATGCTGCCAAGCGCTTCGCTCGACGCGAACAATAAAGGTCTGTACGAACCTAGCCACGGTTCAGCGCCGGATATCGCAGGTAAAGACGTGGCGAACCCATTGGCGACGATTTTGTCAGTCGCAATGATGCTGCGTTACACCTTCAATAACGAAGCCGCTGCACAGCGCGTTGAAAATGCCGTCAAGAAAGTGCTGGCGCAAGGCCTGCGTACTGCCGACATTTATGAAGCAGGCACGACCAAAGTCGGCTGCTCGGCGATGGGCGATGCGGTGGTTGCGGCTTTATAAAATTGGGTTGACCATTTAGTCCTTTAAAAGAGTCCTTCGGGACTCTTTTTTATTGGGGTGAACGATGAGCTGCTAATATCCAGATATCGAGAATCGCGTATGCATTGGGGCTTTATCATGAACCGAAAATGGGCTGGTTCTCTTATTATTGCCGCAATGATGGGCTGCGCTCATGCCGAGCAAATTACGCTCACCCTACAAGAATATCCGCCCTATATGGGTGAAAAACTGCCATATCAAGGCCTGTTGACGCGCATCGTTGTCGCCGCATTTAATCAGCAAAAGATCGACGTGAATCTGCTTCCTGTGCCCAATCGCCGTGCAATTGATGGTGTTCGAATCGGGATTTATCAAGGTGGATTTGGGTGGGCAAAAAATCCGGAACGCGAGAAAGACTTGCTGTTTACCGATCCGGTTTTGTCTTTAAGTATGGTGTTTTGCCAGAAAAAAGGCCGCGACATTGTCTGGCGTAAGCTCGAAGACCTTGCGCCCTATAAGATCGGCATTACCAGCGGCAATTTTTATTCAACCGAATTTGATCAATTGAGCAAAACGGGCGTGCTTCAGGTCGATACCAGCTATAGCGATGTGAGCAATTTTAAAAAACTCAATGCCGGGTATATCGACTTATTGCCAATCGACATCGAAGTCGGCCCTTATCTGATCGCCAAACATCTGACGGCAGCCGAGCGCGAAAAAATCGTTTGTCAGAATCAATCGTACTGGACTGCACCGCTGCATGTGGTGTTTAACCGTAAAAACCCGAATGCACCGCGTTGGGTCAAAAGTTTCAACCAAGGTTTACAGGCTTTGACCGACAGTGGGCAGCTGCCCAGTCTGATCGAAACAAGCCGGCGCGAAATCAATCAAGGCAAATAGCCCCTCCTCGTGATCGAAGCGCGACGCTCGTTTTATCGCCCATTCCCGAGTAAAATGCCCACTTCGCCGCAGCTAGATCAGCTGCGGCGCTTGTTTTTATTGATACCTGGAGTGAGTATATGTCTAAAGCCATTTCTGTTGCGCTAGTTGGTGCAGATACCCCCGCAGCACAAACGTTGCTGGATGTATTGGGCGAATTGCCTATTGCTTTAGATTCGCTCTATCCCTTGTCGGATGACGAAGATGCTGGCACGGTTGAATTGCGCGAGCATGTCTTGCCAGTGGTCGATGTTGAACTATTTGACTGGAAATCGGTTGATGCTGCCGTTTTTGTCGGCGCGCCCGAGCTGGCGGCCAAATATGCTGCGCTGGCTGCACAAGCCAATGTTGCCGTGATTGATCTGACTGGCGCGACCAAAAGCAAAGTCGGCAAGCCGCAGGCTGGCCAGATCGTCAGCTTGCCGCATGTGCTGACTTCGATGATTTCCGCATCACTGGCGGCATTCAAAACACTGAGTGACCTTGATTTTGCCGCAGCAACGGCGATGGTGTCGGTGTCGGAAGACGGCAAGTCAGCGATTGAAGCGCTGTCGATGCAAACCCGCCAATTGTTCGCACAGCAGGACGTCGAGCTGGCGGGCTATCCGAAACGGCTCGCTTTCAACATTCTGCCAACGGCGCAACGCGGTGAAGAAGAACGGATTTATTCCGAACTTTCTGCCGCCGGTCATGCGATCAATAGCCTGACCGTGAGCCGTGTTCCGGTCTTTTTTGGCCATGCCGTCAGTTTGGCCGTGCAGTTTGCAAAGCCGCAAACCCGAGAAAGCGTTGAAGCCGCCTTGAGTGCCGCACCAGCTTTGTATTACTTGCAAGGTAGCGGCGCGGCAGGGATCGCGACGCCGCAAGACGCGATTGGTGGCGACAAGGTTTGGGTCAATCAATTGCAATTGTCGGAAGACGGCAAGAGCGCGACGGTCTGGCTCGTCGCCGATAATGCGCGCCTGCCTGCGCGCGCAGCGGCGCTGTTGCTGGCGCTGGTTTAAAAGCATACGCACTGAAAGGATATCGCGTTTCCTTGTGCGGGAAATGAATATCCTTGCGATTTTTTCAAGACCTTTGTCCGGACAGACAAAGGTCTTGTTTTATATGGGCTGTTGAAAAAATTATTGTGCTCTGGTTTGCCAGTTGGTATGCCATTGCTGAATCTGATCTGCTGGCATGGGTCTGGCTACGCCATAACCTTGTGCATAGCGGCAACCCAGACTACGCAGGAGTACGCCATGTTCCATGGTTTCAACGCCTTCGGCGATGACTTGTAAATTAAACACTGCAGCCAGTTTGATTACACTTTCTACGATGCCTAAATCATCTGCATCAATCAGCATATCTCTGACGAAGCTTTGGTCAATTTTCAAGGCGTCAATTGGTAGCTTGCGTAAATAGGTCAGTGACGAATAGCCGGTGCCAAAATCATCGAGTGCAATTTTGACGCCTAAGTCACGGCAGCGATTTAAAATTTCAACTGCTTGAGTCATGTCTTCAATTGCGGCAGATTCGAGAATTTCCAATTCCAAAAATGATTTGGGCAAATCAGGGTAGGGAACAAAACTTTGCTCAAGTTGCTCGTAAAAATCAGGCTTAAGCAGATGATTGGCGCAAATATTGACACTGACTTTGAACGCCATACCTGAAAGGTGCCATTCGGATGCTTGTGCAATGGCCGATTGAATGACCCATTGTCCAAACACCGCTTCGAGCTCATTGCCGTGCATATCAGGCAAAAATTCCTGCGGGGGCAATACTCCTTTCTCGGGGTGCTGCCAGCGAATCAGTGCTTCAACACCAATGACGGCATCATTAGACAGATCCACTTTGGGCTGATAATAGAGAACGAATTGCTCATCCTGCAGCGATTCTTGCAGCACTTTCATGAATTGTCGGTGCGTCTGGGCTTTGCGATCACCTTCGGGGTCAAATAATTGATAGCGATTTTTCCCCGATTCTTTGGCAAAGCACATGGCCTGATCGGCATGACGTAATAAGGTGTCAGGATCAACATTATCATCAGGATAGAGGCTGAGCCCGATACTTGCCGTGACCTGGAGCGAGATATGATCAATTAGTACGGGCTGATTAATCGCGAACAAAATCCGATCCAGAATCTGTGTGCATTTATCTGTGACATTGATTTCTGAAAAAATCAGTACAAACTCATCGCCGCCGAGGCGGGCAATGGTGTCCTCCGCGCGTAATATCTCCTGCAAACGTTCCGTAATGGTAATAAGCAGCCGGTCGCCCACGGCATGACCATATTGATCATTAATTGCTTTGAAGCCATCCAGATCCAGAAAACACACTGCACATAATGTATTGCTGCGGGCTGAACGTAAAATGGCCTGATTCAGGCGATCCGCCAGCAGCAGACGATTGGGGACGCCGGTGAGCGGATCATAATGTGCGACCCGATCCAGCTCGGCTTCATGTGCTTTGATCATGCTGATGTCGGAGAAAATTCCGACATAATGCTGTATCTGGCCCACTACATCGCGCATGACGGAAATGGATAATAGCTCTGGATAGACTTCTCCATTTTTACGTCGATTCCAAATTTCTCCTCGCCAGAAATCATTTTTTTCAATTGACGCCCATAACTCACGATAGAACTGCGGATCATGCTGGTTTGACGAAAGTATCCGGGGATTTTGTCCTAAAATTTCTTGAGCGCTGTAACCGGTGATGCGAGTGAATGCTGTGTTGACTTTGGTAATGACCTTGTTCGGACTGACCAGCATAATGCCTTCATCGCTGCCATCGAAGACGATGGCAGCTTCACTTCGTGCCAATTCCAGTAATTTGTGCTCGGTAATATCGGTATGCGTGCCGGACATCATCAAGGCTTGTCCGTTATTATCCCTGTCCACGACACGGCCTCGCGACAATATCCAGCGCCATTCTCCTGCTTTGGTTTTGAGGCGCATTTCAAGTTCATGCAATGGCGCTTGACCTGCCAGATGCTGATCGATTGAAATCATCGCCAGTTTCAAATCGTCCGGATGGACTAAATTGGGCCAGTTTTCGGTCGAAACATCGAGCTCGCCCGGCTGGTAGCCGAGCATGGTTTCAAAACGGGCACTGACTTGGAATTCATCGGTTTGCAGATTCCAATCCCAGTAGCCTTGATCTGAGCCTTCAAGTACGCGTTCCAATTGCTGCTCACGCTGGGTGAGTGCAAGTTCGGCCTGTTTTTTGTCGGTAATGTCGGACAAAGTGCCGACAATGCGTACAGGCTTGCCACTTTCATCACGTATAACGGCCTGTCCGCGTGCTTGCAACCAGCGAATTTCAGCATTTGGCATCAGTACACGGCAATCAAACTCGATCTTATGCGACGCACCACTCAGATGGGTTTCTATTGTATTGCGGGCATGAGGTCGATCTTCAGGGCAGATGTGATCAAGGAAAAAAGCCAGATCGTGGGTGTCATCATCGGCGCTTAAGCCGATGACTTCGTAATATTTATTTGAGCGGTAGATATAGCCACTCCGGTAATCCCAATCCCAGAACCCATCGCTGGTCGCATCAATGACCAGCTGTAATTGTTGCTGGCTTTTTTGTAATTGTAACTCCAATTGCTTATGTACCGAGATATCCTGCACGGTGCCGCTAAGACGGGTAATCTGACCATGACAGTCGCGATGAGCTTCTCCTCGTGCCGAGATCCAGCGAACCTTTTCGTCTAGGCGGATTAATTCGGCGGTGCACTCGTAGGGCTGACCATCTCTAAGGCATTGTTCGATTGCCGCAGTCAGTGCCTCCCAGCTCGATTGGCTAAAATATTGCTGCACTTCGGGATAGTCCAGTGGCGGCAATTGCGGATCACGATTGTAGATTCGATAAACCTGCTCGGACCAGCGGTGCTGGCCTGTGCTTAGATCCCATTCCCAACTTCCGATGCCAGCCAGCTGCTGCGCCAGTTTGAGGGCGGTTTCATTTTCCTGAAGAATGATCTGGTTTTTCTTTTGTTCCGTGATATTACGGGAAATGCCAAACAGGCCATTAACCTGACCGGAATGATCAAACGTAGGGCCTTTGGTAACCAGAAAAAACAGCGATTCGCCCCCAAGGATATTGAGATGTTCCTCGTGCGTTTGCACCTTGCCGATTTGCATGATTTGGCGGTCTTTATCAACCAGATCTTGCGCTGAATCTTGATCAAATAATTCAAAATCGGTACACCCCAGAATCTCGCTCGGGGTTTTATGTACAAATGCTGCCGCTGCCTGATTGATGAATAAATAGCGCCCCTGCAAGTCTTTGACAAATATGGCATCGGAGGTGCCTGATGCCACCGACTCAAGGAGCTGTTGATTGATTTGCACGCGGCGGATTGATTTGCGAAGCAGTGCGCTCAGGATGCTGATGGCTAAACCGTTGATAATCAGAAAGGCCCAGCGTAGCAGGAGAGAAGGGGAGGAAAATACTGAATAAAAATTAGGATGGAAACTGAGGATAATTCCGGTCGCCGCGATGAATGTTGATAGTAAACCGGGCCAGAAGCCACCCAGCAAGGCACTCAGGATGATCGGAAAGATGAGCAATATCATCTTGGGTTCATTGTCAGTTCCTAGTGCAAATTTTTGATGAAAAATAAGCATTGAAATAGTGAGCGCAATGGCAAGCGCATAATTAATCCACGCGGGATATTGATGTTTGATCGAGCCAGATACCATTGAATCTAAGAAGGTGACGCCAGTCGCCACGTCTGGGCTGGGTACATTTTTGAGTAAAACAAAAAAGAGTGCAGCAGTGGTCAGGACAAAAAACACGCCTTTAACGGTTGATATATAAGTGATGGCGTTGATATCCACCCACATTGCTAATAGATTGTCCGATAGAAATATCCAAGCTAAGGCGAAAAAAATATAGCTAATGACCGCAGTGAGAATGAAGCGGTCACGGGCGTTCTTGTTAGGCATTCAATCGCTTCCTCATGGATTTGCACGGTAGCATCGGATTAATTCGCGGCAGGCTGTTTTGCGTTTTTACTGCTGAGCCACGGTTAGCTTACATGACTTATGTAAGTATATGCTGATTGAATATTAAATAGCATGTCAATCTCGCGAAACACTTATAAGGGCAGCGCCTTGATCTAAGCAGTTCGGCTGGAACGCCGCTTGCTTGCAAGCAAAGCGATGATGCATTTCTTCATAATATATCCCTTAGCTGCAAAAAAAAGCCCCTGCAATCATATGTTTGCAGGGGCTGATTCTGACTCGAAATCTGATACGGGAACAGATCTAATAACTGGATCTAAATGCTATGACATTCGAGGGTATATCCCGCTCCGCCATCCAGGCCAAGATGTTTGACCAGATACGGCATCAGGGTATTGAGGTCTTTTTCCAGCGTCCACGGTGGATTGAAAACAAACATCCCCGAGCCGTGCATGCCAAAGCCGTCGGCGCTTGGCGTTTGTACCGTCAGACTGACGTGCAGCCATCCCTTGGCCGGAATCTTTTTTAATTTATCGAGCATTTCCTTGACTTCAACTCGCGCGAGCTGCGGATACCAGATCGCATAAACGCCGGTCGCAAAGCGTTCGAGTGCCTGCTTCATCGTGTCAACGACGCGAACGTAATCGTGTTTGTCTTCAAACGGCGGGTCGATCAGCATCAGCGAGCGGCGTGGCGGTGGCGGCAAAACGCCTTTGATGCTGGCAAAGCCGTCAGCATGAATCACCTGCGCACGTTTGCCGGCCGAGGCGAAATTATCAGCCAGCAGCTTGGCGTCACTAGTGTGCAATTCAAACAAGCGCAATTTATCGTCAAAGCGCTGCAGGGCTTGTGCAACAAACGGCGAGCCGGGATAAAACATCAAATGATCCTGGCCTGCATTGAGCGTTTTGACGATCTGGACGTATTTTTTCAGCGCTTCGGGCAGATCGTTACGTTGCCAGATGCGCGCGATGCCGGTTTCAAACTCGGCATTTTTGGTCGCGTAACCCTCAGTCAGCGAATACACGCCAGCGCCAGCGTGCGTATCGATATACCACCACGGTTTTTCTTTCTGGTTCAGATAATCAAGCAACAAAACTTCAACGGCGTGCTTGAGGACATCGGCATGATTGCCGGCGTGAAAGGCGTGGCGGTAACTGAGCATGGTGGTTGGCGGTATCCGGACAACAATCCGCCATTGTACCGCCAGCGGCGTGGCTTGGCAGCGCCAAACCGCACTTATCAGGCCTTGCCCTCGCTAATCGCATCGTTCCAGTAATTGATATTGCTCTCGGTAATCGCATGAAATTCGCTGATCAGCTGTTGCAGCGCCTGCTCTTCGATGGCTTGCAAATCGGCTGTCAGATAAATCAGCTGATCCCGCAAAGCTTTCAGGCGCAAGTGGATCGCATTGTTGCGCATCCAGTATTCCTCGATATTTAAAAAACTGGCGATGCTGCCGAGCAAGGTCACCAGCGCGCCCAAAACCAGCGCAATATTTTTGGCATATGGCTGCAGAGCGACCAGATCTAGCCCCAGCACGATGGTTGACGCTGCGGCCAGTGTCAGAATGGAAAACTTTAGCGTATAGGTAATGAGCTTGAGTTGCCGACTTTTTCGGTTGCTGTATTGCTGGAATTTCAGGATTTTGCTGAGCAAAAACCGCACCCGGGTATCAGGGTGCTGTTGCCGGATAAGCTGGGTAATTTCGTGATCCATGATGCTGCGCAGACTAGGGAAAACACCTAGCATAACAGCAGCCAGTGATGGCTCGCCGTTGACCAGTGCTGCCGTCGTTCCGATGCAACGCCATAGGCGACTCATTCGAGTCGCCTTTTTTAAGTTTTCAAATCACTGATAACTCAACTCGCCTGCCTTGCCCCAGAACACCCGATATGAATAAATCGTGTAGCCAATAATCGTCGGTAGCACGATGGCGGCACCGATGGCCATGATGAGCAGCGCTTCGGGGCTGCTGGCAGCTTGCCAGATCGTCAGTTGATCGATGACCAGATGCGGAAAAATACTGAACACCAGGCCAAAGAAAGACAGCAGTACGATGCCGACGGTGGCGGCGAATGGAATCCAGCAGTAATTGTCGTTGCCATTGCGCTGGCGTTGCGCCAATTTCGGCAATGAATACGCGATCACGCCAAACAGCGCGGTGCTCATCAGTGGCACCGGCGCGAGCAGGAAGACATTTGGCAGCGAAAACCACAGCGCAAAAACGCGCGGGCTGATCCACGGCGTGGCAATTGACACCAACACCGCTGCCAGCGCGGCAAAACCCAAGCTACCTTGCGCCCAGCGCACCGCGCGTTGCTGCAATTCACCGGTCGATTTCATCATCAGCCAGCCTGCGCCGAGCAGTGCGTAGGCAGCGGCCAGACTCGCGCCGACCAGCAGCGCAAAGCTCCACGCGCCCCAGCCCGGCGCAAAACCGGTGATATAACGGCCAAGCATCACGCCTTGCGAAACCGCTGCGAGCAGTGATCCGGCAAAAAACAGCTTATTCCACAGCGGCTGGTGATGCGCGCGCGCTTTGACGCGAAAATCAAAAGCCACGCCGCGCAGGATCAGCCCCAGCAGCATCAGCGCAACGGGCAAATACAGCGCGCCCAGAATAATGCCGTGCGCCAGCGGAAAAGCAACGAGTAGCAATCCGACGCCAAGTACCAGCCACGTTTCATTGGCATCCCAGAACGGGCCTATCGCCGCGATCATTTTATCTTTCTGTTGGGTATTGCTCTCCAGCTCAAGCAATATGCCGACGCCAAGGTCATACCCGTCAAGAACGACATAGGCGAACATCGCAATAATCATCATCGCGGCAAACAGCACCGGCAGCCAGTAATTGAGATCCATCATGAACTCCTTGTTTCACAGCCCGTTCGTCTTGGGCGAGATTCCAACTTGGAAAAATTATATCTATCGCAGAATCCTGCATTTGTTCCCCCCTTCATTGACCCCACAAGTGGGCAAACGAGGGGGGTAGGGGGATTTCTGCAATATCCAAGCAGCTTTTGTCGCCCAAACAGTGCCAAATCCCCCCTAGCCCCCCTTTTTCAAAGGGGGGAATGGCTAGCTGATTTCGGTTTGCGTCGCTTTTTTAGCCAGATAAAAAACCACCGAGATATACGAGGCCAGCAGGAAAAAATACAGCGCCAGATACATCAGCAGCGTGCTTAAAATCATACCGACGGGGACGTTCGATGCTGCGTCTTTGGTGAGTAAAACGCCTTGCACCAGCCACGGCTGGCGGCCGATTTCGGTGACGTACCAGCCGGCGACGGTCGCCACCCAGCCAGCGAAGGTCATCGCAATCAATAGCTTACCCACCAGCGGGCTTAAAGTATTTTTGCGATGTATCTGCCAGCAGCCCAGCCAGCTAGCGAGCAGCATCAATATACCCACTCCCACCATCACGCGGAAAGACCAGAATACTTTGGACACCGGCGGGTGCTCGTTAAACTCGTTCAGGCCTTTGATCTCGCCGTCCAGTTCGTGCGTCAGAATCAGGCTGGCGACTTTGGGAATGCCAATCGCGTAGTCGTTCGTCCGCGTTTCGGCGTTCGGCAGCGCAAACAGCATCAATGGCGCGCCGCGCTCGGTGTGCCAGACGCCTTCAACGGCGGCGATTTTGGCGGGCTGGTGCTGCAGCGTATTCAGTCCATGCGCGTCGCCGACGACAATCTGCAGCGGAATCAGCACTGCCGCCAGCGTAATCCCGGTTTTCAGCGCCGCCTGCACACCAGCCTGGCGCTGGCCTTTGAGCCATTGAAACGCCGAAACGCCAGCGATCAAGAAAGCGACGGTCAAGCCCGAAGCGAGCAGCATATGCGTCAGCCGATACGGCATCGACGGGTTGAAAATGACTTCCAGCCAGTTGGTGACATGCGCCTGACCATTAATCATCACAAAGCCAGCCGGTGTTTGCATCCACGAGTTCAGCGCGATAATCCAGAACGCCGACAGCGTCGTTCCGCCAGCGACCAGCACGGTGGCCAGCGTGTGCATGCGGTTGCTGACCTTTTTCTGGCCGAACAACATAATCCCCAGAAAAGTCGCTTCGAGAAAAAACGCCGTCAGCACTTCATACGCCAGCAGCGGCCCGGCGATATTGCCGACTGTTTTCATATAGCCGGGCCAGTTGGTGCCGAATTGAAAACTCATCGTAATGCCGGAAACGACGCCGAGCGCAAAGGTGAGCGCAAAAATTTTGACCCAGAAACCATACGCCGCCATCCATTTCGCATCGCCGGTTTTATTAAACCGCAGCTTGAAAAACAGCAGCACCCAGCCCATCGCGATGCTGATCGTTGGAAACAGAATATGGAAAGTGATATTGGCGGCAAACTGGATGCGCGCAAGCACAATCGGGTCGAGCAGGGCGGTGGAGTCGGGCAACATGGTTATTCCTCTTTGGCGTCTTTCTGGGATTCTTTCTGAGTCTCATTACTGCCATTGCTGCCGATGAAGGGCAGTTTTTGCGTAAACAGCAAAAATTTCTGTACCTGCGCGCCGAGTTTCATCAGCTTTTGCAGTGTTTCAACGTCGAGATTCTGGATATCGCTAAACCAGCTCGTGACCAGATCAATCAGCGCGTGCATTTCGGCCATGCGCGCTTGCGCGTGGCGTTCGGCGTCGTTGGCTGGCGTTTCCATCAGCGCGCCGCGCAGCATCGTCAATGTCGGCTCGACTTCGCGTTTTTTGCGCTCTTCGGCCAGCGTCTGGAAAATCGACCAAACATCTTCGGGCGTTGAGTAGTACTCGCGCCGATCACCCGGAAAATGCTGCAACTTCACCAGCCGCCACGATTCGAGCTCTTTCAAACCCATGCTGACGTTCGAGCGCGAAAAGCCCAAAGCTTCGGCCATTTCATCGGCGTTCAGCGGTTTTTCGCTGACAAACAGCAGCGCGTAAATCTGGCCGACGGTGCGATTAATGCCCCAGCGGCTGCCCATTTCGCCAAAGTGCAGCACGAAAGATTGAATCAAAGGAGTGAGGTTCATGAATGTTTTGAATTTTCAGTAAATTGTGAAATTTGATCTGGATCATATTCTTACATCTCTTGAACGGCAATAGTTGGGAGGGATTGTATTTAGCTATAAAGTCGATTGAAAAAAACTAATTGATTTGGCTTTGTCATATTCAAGTCAGGTAGGGCTGAGGGCTTTACGCTACAATGCGCGCCAGCAAAGGTGAGGCGGTTCGGGGTTCTGACAGAACTCTGGCTGCCTTTAAACGGGAAACAGGTGAAATGCCTGTACTGCCCCTGCAACGGTAAAACAGTGTGAATCGGTCTGGCGTTTGAATACGCAGCCACTGTCGCGACGGCGCAATGCCCGCAATGGGAAGGTGATTGATTAAGTCTGTTGAGTCCGGATACCGGCCTTGCGTGCTAGCGATTCATCATCATCGCAGGCACACCCGCACGGCAGGGTGACCGTGGCGACAGGTTTTGCCTACTGTTGTTTGAAGTCTCCTGCCGATTTTTTAATGCAATAAGTAATTAAGCCAAAATTTTCACACAAGGCGTAAAGCCGCAGACAGTACCAAGGTACGGCAAGGCGAAGCAACGCAGTGTGGGAATTTTTGGTTTAGCAATACACACGGGGTGTATTGCCGGAGACCTCAATGCAAGCAAGATTTTCAAAGCTATACCTGCTGGTTTTATCGACCGCTCCCTTGTCCATCCCATTTTATGCCCACGCCGAAGTCACCCAGCTCGATGAAATCGTCGTGACAGCCTCACGCCTTGCCCAGCCGGTGCGCGAAGTGGTCGGCGATGTCACGCTGATCAGCAGCAAAGAGATCGCCGGATCGGCTGATCTGCTCGAAGTGCTCTCGCGCCAGCCCGGTATTCAGATCAACCAGGCCGGTGGCGCAGGCAAGCCGAGCGCGGTATTTATGCGTGGCAATAGCAATCGTCATACGCTGGTGCTCGTTGACGGCATGCGGCTGGGGTCGGCGACGCTCGGTATTGCGGCGCTCCAGAATATTCCGCTCAGCCAGATCGACCGGATCGAGATTTTGCGCGGGCCAGCTGCCAGCCTGTATGGCAGTGACGCCATCGGTGGCGTGATCCAGATTTTTACCCGCCAAGGGCAGGCAGGCTCTGGGGCTCAGTTCAATCCATCGGCCGAGCTGGGTATCGGCACGCAAAACAGCGTGTCAGCCAGCGCCGGCTTCACGGGAACTACTGGCGGTGATGCCGAAACCCGCTACGCCTTCAATCTGGCGCATGAGCGTACCGATGGCATCAATGCGATTGTCAATCAGACCAATCCGGCTTTTTATGCCGATAAGGATGGTTACACCAATACCAGTCTGAGCGCGTCGCTCAGCCATCGTATTGCCGCGGGTCACGAGCTGGGCGGCAGTGTGCTCGCCGCATGGGGCGACAATCAGTTCGACGGTTATCTATATGACAGTTTTTATAATCCGGTCGCGCAAAGTTACGATTATCACAATGAAAGCCTGAACGGCAGCGCCAACGTTTGGCTGAAAAACCAGTTTGCCCAGCATTG
This sequence comes from Chitinibacter sp. S2-10, assembly GCF_046530675.1. GTDB lineage: Bacteria > Pseudomonadota > Gammaproteobacteria > Burkholderiales > Chitinibacteraceae > Chitinibacter. The sequence goes on from NZ_CP172558.1 coordinate 2,359,388, forward strand.
GCAGAGCAAGATCTTGCTCGGTAGCAGTATTGATCAGGACAAAACATTCAATCCGGTCAGCGCCAGTGATTACCGTGACGACGTGCAGAAAATCAAAACCAAGCAAAATATGCTCAACTGGCAGAATGATATTGAGCTGAGCACCGGCACGCTGACGCTGGGCGCGGAAACCTTGTCGCAGCAAGTGAGCGGCTCGCAGGCTTATGCGCAGGATCATCGCCGCATCAATAGCGTACAGGCGGGTTTCCTGGCGCATTGGGATGCGGTGACGCTGCAAGTGAATGGCCGCTCTGACGACAATTCGCAATTTGGTCGCGCCAATACCGGTAATCTCGGTCTGAGCTGGCAAGCGAATAGCGAATGGCAGCTCGGCGGAACGATGGGCACTGCGTTCAAGGCACCGACGTTCAACGATCTGTACTGGCCGACTGACGCCTACGGCGGCGGCAACCCCAATCTGAAACCGGAAGACTCGAACAATAAAGAACTGTTTGTTCGCTATGCGAGCAATCAGTTGCAGCTCTCGCTGACCGGCTATTACAACAAGGTTAATAATCTGATCGAATGGTCGGAAACCAGCCCGTATTTCTATCAGCCGAGTAATGTTGGCACGGCGCTGCTCAAAGGCAGCACGCTCCAGGCCGATTGGCAGCGCGACGCCGTGCTCGCAGGGTTGAGTTACGACTATCTCGACGCGAGCGATCAATCGGGCGGACTCAACGATGGCAATCAGCTGGCGCGTCGCGCCAAGCATGCGGGTCTGGCATATCTGGGCTGGAGACAAACAGCTTGGGATGTTCGCATCGAATGGCAGGCGGTCGGCGAGCGTTATAACGATGCGGCCAACCTGAAACGCATGTCGGGCTACGCACTGGCCAATCTGGCGGCCAACTGGCAACTGGATAAAGACTGGACGCTCAAGGCGCGCTTGAACAATGTCTTTGACAGACAGTATGAAGTGGCGAAAGACTATGGCTCGCTTGGTGTGAACGGTATGCTAACGGTTAGCTGGGCGCCGAAGTAAGCAGTTTTCTGATTATGTTTCTACTTTAGAAATTGTCGTAGGGTCGACTTCAGTCGACCAATTCCGGTCAATCAGCTCGACTGAAGTTGACCTTACGATGATGTATTCATTGACCGTTTGAAGAAAAGACGTGATCGGAATTTTTGATATGGGTATTTCTTTGTAGCCCTTGATGGATATGGTCTGCATTGAAATACCCGTGTGGTTGCAATGCAAATAGAATACTGGGGTGAAAATGACCGAAACCAGCCAACAGACGCGTGAACAGCGCCACGCCGAGCGGATGGCGCGCAAAAAAGCCATTGTCGACGCGCACATTGCCGAGGCCAATCTTGATACCGGCGTGATGATTTTGCTGACCGGCAATGGTAAGGGCAAATCGTCGTCAGCGTTTGGCATGGTCGCGCGCGCAATCGGCCACGGCATGAAAGTCGGCGTCGTGCAATTTATCAAAAACCGTACCGACACCGGCGAAGAAGCTTTTCTCGGCCGGCACTGCGAATGGCATGTGATGGGCGATGGCTTCACTTGGGATACGCAAAACTTTGCCGCCGACCAGGCCAAATCCGAAACCGCCTGGGCGATGGCCGCCAAAATGCTGAGCGATCCGAGCTACGATCTGGTCGTGCTCGACGAGCTGACTTATTGTCTGTCTTACGGCTATCTCGATAAAGCGACCGTCATTCATGACATTGAATCACGCCCGTCTATGCAACACGTCGTCGTCACCGGCCGCGCCGCCGTGGCCGAGTTGCGCGAGATTGCTGATACAATTTCTGAGTTACAAGATATGAAGCATGCTTATAAATCAGGAATAAAAGCCCAAAAAGGGTTGGAGTGGTAATGTATGAGCAAACCAAATCAGAAGTTTGAATTTAAATTTGAACCAGAGAACGAACATCAAAAAATTGCAGTATTAATTGATGCGGATAATGCTCAGGCAAAATTAATCAATGCAATATTGGCTGAAGTTGGTAAATATGGTGTCGCAACGGTTAAGAGGATTTATGGCGATTTTACGCTGCCAAATTTAAATTCATGGAAAAATGTCTTATTGGATAATTCTATTTTACCAATGCAACAGTATGCTTATACGAAAGGTAAGAATGCAACTGACAGTGCGTTAATTATTGATGCAATGGATTTGCTTCATACTGGACGATTTGACGCTTTCTGTTTGGTTTCGAGTGATAGTGATTTTACCCGTCTTGCAGCTCGTATTCGCGAGTCAGGTTTAACTGTTTATGGTATTGGTCGTGATACAACGCCACAGCCATTTAAATCAGCGTGTGATAAATTTATTTCGACTGAATATTTGAAAACTGATGAGCCAGAATTGCCTGTAGAACAAAAAAATAGCGAGAAAATTTCAGAGAAGCAAACTCAGCAACCTCTAAAAAAATCTGATGTTATTGTTAAGCCAGAAATTGTTAAATTAGTCTCATCTGCAATTGAAGAAATGTCCGATGATCAAGGGTTTGCTTTGATCTCAAGACTTGGTGACTATCTTACTAAGTTGCAGCCAGATTTCGATTCTAGAAAATATGGTCACAAGAAATTAAGTAATTTAATAAAAGCATATACTGATTATTTCATGATTAGTGAACGGGAAATCAATCAGGGAAGTCCAAAAGTTATGTATGTGAAGAATAAGTCCTAATGGTGAGCTTAATTGCATAAGCAAATTAGCATTTTTCTTTGTTTACTGACTCTGAGCTGTGCATCCCATGCGAGCATTACCGTCAAAGACGACGCTGGCGCGACGATCACGCTCGCGCAGCCTGCCCGCCGCATTATCAGCCTCGCGCCGCACATTACCGAAGACCTGTTTGCGATTGGCGCTGGCAAAGCCATCGTCGGGACGATGGCGTTTAGCGATTATCCGTCTGCGGCGCAACAGATTGAGCGCATTGGCAGTTACAATGGACTCGATCTGGAGCGAATTCGTACGCTGAAACCCGATCTGATCATCGGCTGGGTCGGTGGCAACCCGCAGCGCATGCTCGATCAGGCGCGCTCGCTCGGCATTCCGCTATTTCTGAGCAAGGCCAGAAAACTGCGCGATGTACCGAGCACCATCGAGCATTTTGGCCAGTTGACAGCCAATCAGGCTGCGGCCAGCGCGGTTGCGCAGCGTTACCGCCAACAGCTTGTCAGTCTGGAGCACAGCTATGCCCGGCGCACGCCAGTGCGGGTTTTTTACCAGATCTGGGAAAAGCCGCTGATGACGATCAATGATGAGCAAATCATTGCCGATGTGCTGCGCGTCTGCGGCGGCGTCAATGTGTTCGGGGCTTTGCCCGATCTGACGCCCAGCGTTGATGTCGAGGCGGTGCTGGCGGCCAATCCCGACGTGATCATGACCAGCGGTGAGCCCGGCATCAAGGCCGACTGGCTGGCACCGTGGCAGCGCTGGCCGAATCTGAAAGCGGTGCAAAACAAGCAGCTTTATATTTTGCCCAAAGACAGCGTCAGCGTGATGGGGCCGCGGCTGGTCGACGGGGCTAAAATCGTTTGCGAAACCTTAGCCAGGGCGAGGCGGTGAGCGCGATGACGGCAATTCAAACAGCGACTCGGCCATTTACCGTCAGAAAACTGCTGCTGACGCTCGGCGCATTGCTGCTTTTGTTGCTGCTGGTGCTGCTCGCGAGTCTGTGTGTGGGCAGTACCAGTTACCGCCCGTGGCAATTGTTCGGTCCCGATGCCGAAATGGCGCGCAATGTGGTGCTTGATTTGCGCTTGCCGCGCAGTCTGGCGGCGATTGGCGTCGGCGGCTTGCTCGCGCTGGCCGGTACTTTGCAGCAAGTCTTGCTGCGTAATCCGCTCGCCGATCCCTACATCCTGGGTACTTCCGGCGGCGCCAGTGTGGGCGCGCTCTCTGCACTATTACTGGGGGTGGGTACTTTAGGCGTCAATCTGGCGGCAGGTGCGGGTGCGCTCTCGAGTATTCTGATCGTTTTTCTGCTCGCAGGCCGTGATCATTCGGCGACGCAAACCCGGCTCCTGCTGACCGGCGTTGCGTTGGCGGCTTTTTGCGGCGCTTTGTCGTCGCTGCTGCTGAGCATTGCGCCCGATGGGCTGCTACGCGGAATGATTTTCTGGCTGATGGGCGATCTGAGCGGGAGTGCATGGCCAGCCTCAATGTTTGCGCTGGCCGTGTTGCTGATTCTGCTTGCAGCGCTGTGGCCGCTGTCGCGTGAGCTAAATATCATGGGTATGGGGTCAGAAGCCGCATTTTCATTGGGTCTAAACCACAATACCCTGCGCTGGGTGCTGTATTTTTCTGCTGCACTGGCGAGTGCTTTTGCCGTTACGACCGCCGGAATGATCGGTTTTGTCGGCCTGATTGTCCCGCATGCGCTGCGTCTCTTGGTGGGGCAGGATTTACGGCTGCTGTTACCCGCCGCGACGCTGGCCGGTGCGCTGGTGCTGCTCTTGGCCGATATGCTAGCGCGCACCTTGATTGCGCCGCAGTCTGTACCGGTCGGCGTCGTGATGGCGTTGCTCGGCGTTCCTGTTTTTCTGTGCCTGCTTTCACGGCAAGGGGCGCGTCGATGAGCTTGCTCCAAGTTAAAAATTTGACGGCCAAAAACCTGACTCTGGCGCAGGGCGGGCGAACGCTGATTCGCGACCTCAATTTCACCGTGCAAGCGGGCGAAGCGTGGATCGTACTCGGTGAAAATGGCTGCGGTAAAAGCACGCTGTTATCAAGCTTGGCAGGCTGGTTTGCGCCCGAATCGGGTGAAGTTTTGCTGGGCGAAACGCCGATTTCGCGCGTGTCGCCCACGCTGCGTGCCAAGTCGGTGGCGTGGCAAACGCAGCAGGACGAATGCCCGTTTCCATTGAGTGTGCTCGAAAAAGTGCTGACTGGCCGCCATCCGCATTTGGGTCGCTGGCAATGGGAGAGCGAGGTCGATATCGCGCTGGCGCAGCAGCAGTTGGCGCGGCTGGATTTGCATGACTTTGCTGCGCGCGATCTGGCCAGCCTGTCCGGCGGCGAGCGCCGCCGCGTGAGTCTGGCGACCGCGCTGACGCAGCAAGCGCCGCTGATGCTGCTCGACGAACCGCTCTCGCAACTCGACCTGCGCCATCAGCAACAAGCGCTGCAGGTTTTGCGCGAAGAACAGGCTCTTGGGCGCAGCATCGTCGTCGTCAGCCACGACCCCAACCACGCCGCGCAATTTGCAACGCATGCTTTACTCTTGTTTGGTGATGGGCAATGGCAGGCAGGGGTATTGGCTGATGTGCTAAATGCAGATTATCTTTCAAGGCTATACCACCATCCAGTATCAAAAATCGATCAAGATGGGAAAAGCTGGTTTGTTCCGGCGGGGTGATGGGAAAAAAATGTAGGGCGGGTTAGCCGAAGGCGTAACCTGCCAAAATGGTTGAGGATCAACCGCAAGTTTCGCGCGGGTCACGACTGACCCTACAAAAATTTGGAATTAACTGCATTTTTATTTTTTGAATATTATGGCGACAAAATTTCTTTACGGGCAGAAAAAATATTTGCTACCGATTGTTGATGGCGATAAATTTTTCCGGTTTAGCGATATTTCTCATTATTCTCGTCTAGAGAATGAAAATATGAGAGATGATGAAATGAGAAAGGAATTTGAGCTGGATAAGGAATTATTTTCACTTGAAATAAATGGCCGCAAAATCAATCCGGAATCTATGTCAATAAATCCTGTATTTTCATTCCCTGTTCAGCATTGTTATTGTTTGTGCCTTTCTCATAAAGAAAATGATCTAGAATTGTATGACAAATTCCGCGCAGATATATGCCTTGAGATCGATGTTGGTATTCTGCGTACAGTGCTTGAAGGGATTTTTTCGCATGCCCTAAATGGAATGGAAGTTGATCCACGTGCGGTATCGTATTATGAACCTACAGCTAATCTGGATCAGTTGTCAGCTAAAGATTTTGTTTTTTATAAGCCAAAGAAATTTGAGCATGAAGCAGAATTTAGAGTCGCTCTTTTTTATCCAGTCGAAAAAGGTGGCTTCAAACGGGATGATGGGGCTGTCATTCCATTTAGATCGGATGGTGAATCAAATCACTTGGAGTTTGGGTGGCGTTCAGATGAGTATAAATTTCCGCAGTGCGTTGTGAATGTCTACGAGAGGCCTTTTTAAGTGAAAAATGATATGAAAATATAAAAGCCGTCTCACGACGGCTTTTATATTATTGGGCAGCTTCCATCTTCGGGCTGCGCCCCATCAATTCAGCGATGATGTCGCTGACAGCGACATTTTCAAACAGAACCTGGCAGACCGAGCGCGTGATCGGCATTTCGATGCCGAGCTCGTTGGCTTGGCGTAATACTTCGCGCGCGGTTGGCACGCCTTCGGCGACGTGGCCGAGGTTTTTTAGTACGCCGTCGAGATCCAGCCCTTGTGCGAGCAAGAGGCCGACGCGTCGATTGCGTGATAAATCGCCGGTGGCGGTGAGCATCAAATCGCCAATGCCAGCCAGACCCATCATCGTTTCCGGTTTGCCGCCGAGCGCGGTGCAAAAACGCGCCATTTCGGCCAGACCGCGTGTCAACAGCGCTGCGCGCGCGTTCAGGCCGAGATTAAGCCCGTCGGCGACGCCAGCGGCAATCGCGATGACGTTTTTGACCGCAGCGCCGATTTCGACGCCGACCAGATCATCCGACGCGTACAGGCGCAGAATATTGGTATTCAGATCGTTGACCACTTGCTGCGCGAAAGCGGCGTCGTTGGATGCGATGGTGACCGCTGCGGGCAAGCCTTTGGCAACTTCCTGCGCAAAACTCGGGCCCGACAGCATACCGCGTGCGATGTGCGCCGGCATTTCCTGCTCGGCAACCTGATGCGGCAGCAGCATGGTGCCGGCTTCGAGGCCTTTGCACGCCCACAGTACCGGCGCGGTATTACCCAGTTCACGCAAAGCTTTAAGCGTGCTGCGCAGGCCGGACATCGGCGTGACGATCAAGATGAGTTGTGCATCGTTGATCGCGTCGCGCAGCGAGGCAGTAACAACGAGCTGGTCGGGAAAGGGCGAGTCGGGCAGGTAGCGGGTGTTGCAGCGGTCTTGCTGCATTTGTGCGACCTGTTCGGGTTCGCGTGACCAGAGCGTGACTGATTGGCGGTCGGCGAAGCGGATCGCCAGGGCAGTGCCCCAGGCACCAGCTCCTAATACAGCAAGTTTCAAGGAACACTCTCCTGTCGGGGTTTAAGCGCCCCAGACATCTTCAATGCGGATAAAACCGGTTTCGCCGTCGCGATGGCGGATTTTAAGCCAGCCGTTGCGATTGTCCTGCAGCAATTCAACGAGCACATTGCGATCAATTTTGAATAGCAGTGCTGCAGTGGCTTTGGCTTCTTTACGTACTTCAGCCAGACGGTTGGCTTGTAGATAGCGCGTCGTACTGGCGTCGGCCTTGGCGAGCCAGGCCAGCGTTCCGTCCCTATCACGCACACGCAACCAGTTGCCTTGCTCGGAAAGCACTTCGAGCGGCACATTGGCGCTGAGAATAAAGCGCTTGGTGCTGGTTTCGGCTGGCGCTTCGTACAGCACCACACCATTGCGGGCGGTTGAGCGATAGTCGATGGCAAAAGCACTACTGGCCAGAGCCAGTAGTGCTGCGATGACGAGCGGCTTAGTGAGTGGTTTGCGCATTGGCGTCTTGTGTTGCTGCAGCAGCTGCGGCTTGCTGACGTTGTTGCAGGTAGATGGCTTCGAAGTTGATCGGTTGCAGGATCAGCGGTGGGAAGCCGGCGCGTGTAGTCAGATCAGATACGGCTTCGCGCAAGTACGGGAACAAAATGCTTGGGCAGCCGATGCCGAGCAGTGGATCGAGTTCCTGCTCAGGAATATTCTGGATCTGGAACAGGCCGGCTTGGGTGACTTCGACCAGGAACATTGTGCGATCTTCGGATTTAGCCGTTGCAGTTACGGTCAGGCTGGCTTCGTAAAAACCGTTGTCAAAGCTGCGCGCCTGATTGCGGAATTGGATATTGAATTCTGGCTGAGCTTCTTCCATGAATGAGTTCGGTGCTGTTGGTGACTCAAGAGAAATATCGGTCACATACAGTTTTTGAACGGCAAATACAGGTTGTTTTGATTCTTCTTGGCTTGCTGCTTGGTTTACTTCACTCATGGTTCATTCCTTGTGAGTCGGTTGAGTTGTTCGATATTGCTTTGGCTTTATGAATCACCGCGGCGAAATCATCGCACAAAATAACGGGCAATGACTATCGGGTGGCGTGGATAGTGGTAAAGGCTGCTTTAACTGTGAGTTATTTCGCCATTAAGTAGGGGAATTAATTTTCCGGCGCGATCCAAGGCGGCCAAGTCGTCAAAGCCGCCAACGTGAAAATCATCAATATAGATCTGCGGCACAGTGCGCCGTTGGGTACGTTCCATCATGATGTCACGCTGGGCAGGATCAAGATCAATACGGATTTTCTCGATCGCAGTCACGCCGCGTTGCGTCAGCAATCGTTCGGCTCGGTCACAGTAAGGGCAGTAGCCAGTGCTGTACATCAGTACTTTGGGCAAAATGCGGCTCCATTTAAGAAGTCCCTTTGACTCAGGGATTAAGATTGGCGATGCAATATAAGTTGGGGGTGCATGATTGATTATGCAAGGGTAAAAATTCCAGATGATTTTTGTGATTAAAATCAATAAGGTAAGGTTTATCTTTGTTTTTGTCGGTGGCTTGGTGTTGACGGGTCTGGGGCCGGTGGGTATAGTTCGGCCTCTCTGCTGATGACGCAACGAAACGAAGTGTGTTTCTTGGTTGTTCAGCCCGATCTTTAACAATCTACAGCCGATGAGTGTGAGCCCTTGATTCGTAAGTCAAATCAAGTGCTTGCACTCAATTGAAAAGAAAATTGAAAGACGAACTCTTTAGAGTTTATCTCGCAGTTTCTTTGAGTATTGAAGTACAAGCCAAGTAGTAAAAATAGCATAGCGATTAAACGAAAGAGTTTGATCCTGGCTCAGATTGAACGCTGGCGGCATGCTTTACACATGCAAGTCGAACGGCAGCACGGACTTCGGTCTGGTGGCGAGTGGCGAACGGGTGAGTAATACATCGGAACGTACCCAGTAATGGGGGATAACTATCCGAAAGGATAGCTAATACCGCATACGCCCTACGGGGGAAAGAGGGGGATCGCAAGACCTCTTGTTATTGGAGCGGCCGATGGCTGATTAGCTAGTTGGTGAGGTAAAGGCTCACCAAGGCGACGATCAGTAGCGGGTCTTAGAGGACGATCCGCCACACTGGAACTGAGACACGGTCCAGACTCCTACGGGAGGCAGCAGTGGGGAATCTTGGACAATGGGCGCAAGCCTGATCCAGCAATGCCGCGTGCGTGAAGAAGGCCTTCGGGTTGTAAAGCGCTTTTGTCTGGGAGCAAATCCTTGTGGCTAATACCCACCGGGGATGAGAGTACCAGAAGAATAAGGACCGGCTAACTACGTGCCAGCAGCCGCGGTAATACGTAGGGTCCAAGCGTTAATCGGAATTACTGGGCGTAAAGCGTGCGCAGGTGGTTTGTTAAGCGCGATGTGAAATCCCCGAGCTCAACTTGGGAATTGCATTGCGAACTGGCTAACTAGAGTACGGCAGAGGGGGGTGGAATTCCACGTGTAGCAGTGAAATGCGTAGAGATGTGGAGGAACACCGATGGCGAAGGCAACCCCCTGGGCTGATACTGACACTCATGCACGAAAGCGTGGGGAGCAAACAGGATTAGATACCCTGGTAGTCCACGCCCTAAACGATGTCAACTAGTTGTTGGGCTTTTCGGAGCTTAGTAACGCAGCTAACGCGTGAAGTTGACCGCCTGGGGAGTACGGTCGCAAGACTAAAACTCAAAGGAATTGACGGGGGCCCGCACAAGCGGTGGATGATGTGGATTAATTCGATGCAACGCGAAAAACCTTACCTGGTCTTGACATGTACGGAATCCTTGAGAGATCGAGGAGTGCCTTCGGGAGCCGTAACACAGGTGCTGCATGGCTGTCGTCAGCTCGTGTCGTGAGATGTTGGGTTAAGTCCCGCAACGAGCGCAACCCTTGCCATTAGTTGCCAGCATTCAGTTGGGCACTTTAATGGGACTGCCGGTGACAAACCGGAGGAAGGTGGGGATGACGTCAAGTCCTCATGGCCCTTATGACCAGGGCTTCACACGTCATACAATGGTCGGTACAGAGGGTCGCTAACCCGCGAGGGGGTGCCAATCTCACAAAACCGATCGTAGTCCGGATTGCACTCTGCAACTCGAGTGCATGAAGTCGGAATCGCTAGTAATCGCGGATCAGCATGTCGCGGTGAATACGTTCCCGGGCCTTGTACACACCGCCCGTCACACCATGGGAGTGGGTTTCACCAGAAGTAGGTAGGCTAACCGCAAGGAGGCCGCTTACCACGGTGGGATTCATGACTGGGGTGAAGTCGTAACAAGGTAGCCGTAGGGGAACCTGCGGCTGGATCACCTCCTTTCAAGAGCAAGACCTGCGGGTCAAGGACTCACACTCATCGGCTGTAAATTTGAAGATACAGAGACGACTTCATTCATAAATGAAAGAAGTTGTTGAGTTGGAAGCTGGGTCAGTAGCTCAGTCGGTTAGAGCACCGTGTTGATAACGCGGGGGTCATAGGTTCGATTCCTATCTGACCCACCATTGACGAGTCAATGGAAACAGCTTAGTCATGCCAGATTGGGGGATTAGCTCAGTTGGGAGAGCACCTGCTTTGCAAGCAGGGGGTCGTCGGTTCGATCCCGTCATCCTCCACCACGCCTTGCGGCGAGCACTGTGCAAGCGGTGGCGCAGCAAACAAGAGTTCAGAATTCAGTCAGTAGACGAATCAGAAATAATGATTCGGTCTGGTGATTTTGTTCTGGTTTCTTAAATCAGACCCACACAGGAATGTGTGACTGTATCGTTCTTTAACAAAATAGAAGAAGTAATATCTCCTAATTAAACAATGTGAAAACAGGGTAACTTGTTTTTACAGTAATAAATTGGGTTGATTGTATCTGCTGATCGAAAGATCAGCCGTTGTAGGACCTGAGAAACCCTACAACAAGTCGTAAATACGAAACTCTGACCAAGAGTACGGTAAAACGTGTTTGAGGTTATAGGATCAAGCGAATAAGTGCATCTGGTGGATGCCTTGGCGATGATAGGCGACGAAGGACGTGATAGCCTGCGATAAGCGTGGGGGAGCTGGCAAAGCGCTTTGATCCCACGATTTCCGAATGGGGAAACCCGGCCCTTTTGGGTCACTCATCACTGAATACATAGGTGATGTAGAGCGAACGCGGTGAACTGAAACATCTAAGTAACCGCAGGAAAAGAAATCAACCGAGATTCCCAAAGTAGTGGCGAGCGAAATGGGAAGAGCCTGTACGTGATAACTCAAAGCTTAATAGAAGGCAATGGAAAGTGCCGCCATAGTGGGTGATAGCCCCGTATATGAAAAGCATTGGGTGGTACTAAGCGTACGAGAAGTAGGGCGGGACACGAGAAATCCTGTTTGAAGATGGGGGGACCATCCTCCAAGGCTAAATACTCATCATCGACCGATAGTGAACCAGTACCGTGAGGGAAAGGCGAAAAGAACCCCGGGAGGGGAGTGAAATAGAACCTGAAACCGGATGCATACAAACAGTGGGAGCCCACAAGTTGGGTGACTGCGTACCTTTTGTATAATGGGTCAGCGACTTACGTTCAGTAGCAAGCTTAACCAAATAGGGGAGGCGTAGGGAAACCGAGTCCGAATAGGGCGCACAGTTGCTGGGCGTAGACCCGAAACCAAGTGATCTAGCCATGGCCAGGATGAAGGTGCGGTAACACGCACTGGAGGTCCGAACCCACTAACGTTGCAAAGTTAGGGGATGAGCTGTGGCTAGGGGTGAAAGGCTAAACAAACTTGGAAATAGCTGGTTCTCCTCGAAAACTATTTAGGTAGTGCCTCATGTATCACTGACGGGGGTAAAGCACTGTTATGGCTAGGGGGTCATCGCGACTTACCAAACCATGGCAAACTCTGAATACCGTCAAGTGCGAGCATGGGAGACAGTCCTGGGGTGCTAACGTCCTGGGACAAGAGGGAAACAACCCAGACCGCCGTCTAAGGTCCCAAATGATCAATTAAGTGGAAAACGAGGTGGGAAGGCACAGACAGCCAGGATGTTGGCTTAGAAGCAGCCATCATTTAAAGAAAGCGTAATAGCTCACTGGTCGAGTCGTCCTGCGCGGAAGATGTAACGGGGCTCAAATTGATAACCGAAGACGCGGATATGTACGATGTACATATGGTAGAGGAGCGTTCTGTAAGCCTGTGAAGGTGTCTTGAGAAGGATGCTGGAGGTATCAGAAGTGCGAATGCTGACATGAGTAGCGATAAAGGGGGTGAAAAGCCCCCTCACCGAAAACCCCAGGTTTCCTGCGCAACGTTCATCGGCGCAGGGTGAGTCGGCCCCTAAGGCGAGGCAGAAATGCGTAGTCGATGGGAAACAGGTTAATATTCCTGTACTTGGTATTAGTGCGATGTGGGGACGGAGAAGGTTACCTCAGCCAACGGTTGGAAGAGTTGGTTTAAGCGTGTAGGCGTGTAGCTTAGGCAAATCCGGGCTACTTTAACGCTGAGGCGTGATGACGAGTCGACTTGTCGACGAAGTGAGCGATACCCTGCTTCCAAGAAAAGCCACTAAGCTTCAGCTAATATCGAACCGTACCGCAAACCGACACAGGTGGGTAGGAAGAGTATTCTAAGGTGCTTGAGAGAACTCGGGAGAAGGAACTCGGCAAATTGACACCGTAACTTCGGGAGAAGGTGTGCCTCTAGTAGGTGAAGGTGTACAACTGGAGCCCAATGAGGCCGCAGAGAAATGAGGGCTGCGACTGTTTATCAAAAACACAGCACTGTGCTAACACGAAAGTGGATGTATACGGTGTGACGCCTGCCCGGTGCTGGAAGATTAAATGATGGGGTGCAAGCTCTTGATTGAAGTCCCAGTAAACGGCGGCCGTAACTATAACGGTCCTAAGGTAGCGAAATTCCTTGTCGGGTAAGTTCCGACCCGCACGAATGGCGTAACGATGGCCCTACTGTCTCCTCCCGAGACTCAGCGAAGTTGAAGTGTTTGTGAAGATGCAATCTCCCCGCTGCTAGACGGAAAGACCCCGTGAACCTTTACTGTAGCTTTGCATTGGACTTTGAAGTGGTTTGTGTAGGATAGGTGGGAGGCTTTGAAGCTGGAACGCTAGTTTCAGTGGAGCCGTCCTTGAAATACCACCCTGACCCCTTTGAGGTTCTAACCTTGGTCCGTTATCCGGATCGGGGACCGTGCATGGTAGGCAGTTTGACTGGGGCGGTCTCCTCCCAAATTGTAACGGAGGAGCTCGAAGGTCGCCTAGGTACGGTCGGACATCGTACTGATAGTGTAATGGCAAAAGGCGGCTTAACTGCGAGACCGACAAGTCGAGCAGGTGCGAAAGCAGGACATAGTGATCCGGTGGTTCTGAATGGAAGGGCCATCGCTCAACGGATAAAAGGTACTCCGGGGATAACAGGCTGATTCCGCCCAAGAGTTCACATCGACGGCGGAGTTTGGCACCTCGATGTCGGCTCATCACATCCTGGGGCTGTAGCCGGTCCCAAGGGTATGGCTGTTCGCCATTTAAAGTGGTACGTGAGCTGGGTTCAAAACGTCGTGAGACAGTTTGGTCCCTATCTGCAGTGGGCGTTGGAAGTTTGAGGGGGGCTGCTCCTAGTACGAGAGGACCGGAGTGGACTGACCTCTGGTGTACCGGTTGTCACGCCAGTGGCATTGCCGGGTAGCTAAGTCGGGAATAGATAAGCGCTGAAAGCATCTAAGCGCGAAACTAGCCTCAAGATGAGACTTCCCTAGGTCTTTAAGACCTCTAAAGGATCGTTCGAGACCAGGACGTTGATAGGTCGGGTGTGGAAGCGTAGTAATACGTTAAGCTAACCGATACTAATAGCCCGTGAGGCTTGATCCTATAACCTGAGACGCGTTGTTGCGATGAAGGTGCAATTGACCCGATTGCGAATTGAATAAGATAAAGAGAGACCGGTGAAGCGAAAGCTGAGCTGATGAAAGATTACTTCTTCTATTGATTTCGAGTGGTTGCAAAGGTAAAAGCCTAAGCAGTCAACTCACCCAGTTTTGTCTGGTGACCATAGCGAGGTGGTCCCACTCCTTCCCATCCCGAACAGGACAGTGAAACGCCTCAGCGCCGATGATAGTGCGGATTGCCCGTGTGAAAGTAGGACATTGCCAGACTCCCTAAAAGAAAAGCCCAGCTCAACCGAGCTGGGCTTTTTGCTATCTGTGATTGTGGATAATGCAATGTTTTATATACATGCATGGGTATGAGATTTTGATCATTGGCTTTATTTGGTTTTGATAATATACCCTTGTTTTAATTATGGGTTTTAGATTGTTTTCCCGATCAATATAAATTGTTGCTTAATTTTTTAGTGAAAAAATGCCAGAAAATAAACGATTTCAAACCGAGTTAAGCGCATTTCAAGCGCGTTTTGAAGCGCAAAAAATCGCGTTTGGTCCCGTGGTTTTTCAGTGTGTACGGATTGCATGGAAGAAAGGGTTGCTCGTCAGCCTTGCGCAAAAACCGATGAGTAGTGCCGAATTGATGGACGAACATCAGATTAGCTCGTATGTGCTCGATGTGTTGCTGGAAAGCTGTCTTTCGGCTGGCGTGGTGTCGATTGAAAATAGCTTATGGGTGCTGGAAAAAACCGGTTATATGCTGGTCAATGACAAGCTGACTCAGGTCAATTTCAATTACATCCACGACGTGTGCTGGCAAGGTTTGTTCGAGCTTGAGGCCTGCCTGGATGCTGAAAAACCTTTGGGGTTAAAACATCTGGGACCGTGGGCGACAATTTACGAAGGCCTGTCTGATTTACCTGAACCCGCCAAAACGTCATGGTTTGAATTTGATCACTTTTATTCAGACTCGGCATTTCCAGAAGCTTTGCCCAAGGTTTTCGCCAGTAAACCAAAACGTCTGATGGATGTTGGCGCGAATACCGGTAAATGGGCAATGCTGTGCCTTAACTATGACCCGCAAGTCGAAATGACGCTGGTAGATTTGCCAATCCAATTGAATGTGGCCCAGCAAAACCTGAGCGGAGCAGGCTTGATTGGCAGAGTTTCGCTCGCGCCGCGTGATTTGCTTGACCCCGCTTTGTCTTTCCCCAAAGGACATGACGCGATTTGGATGAGCCAGTTCTTATCGTGTTTCTCTTTGGTTGAAATTGGCAAAATCTTGGCGCGGGCGGCAGAGTCGCTGGACAATGGCGGTTCGCTGTTTATTCTCGATACCTGCTGGGACAGGCAGCAATTCGATATTGCCGCGTATTGTCTGATTAATACTTCACCGTATTTCACCGCAATGGCGAGTGGCAATAGCAAAATCTATCGTGCTGATGAATACATCGCCTGTGCTGAGCAGGCCGGTTTGCAAGTGACGCAAATCTGGGATGGGCTGGGGATTTCGCATTCTTTGTTGCAGTTTCAAAAAATCGCCAAATAATCCCTCTGTGGTGTTTATTGTGAGTGGATGCAGATGGACGGCCACCACAGACTAACTTACTATTTTTGATCCCAGCGGCGGAAAATCAGCGACGTATTGATTCCGCCAAATGCAAAGTTATTGCTCATTACGTAGTCGCAAGCCAATTCCCGCCCTGCAAGTGGCAGGTAGTCCAACTCGCCGCAAGCCGGATCAACTTGCTCCAGATTGACGTTGCCTGCAAACCAGCCGTTATTGAGCATTTCAATACTCATCCAGGCTTCAAGTGCGCCACAGGCGCCGAGCGTGTGGCCGAAATAACCTTTGAGCGAGCTAATCGGCGTGTGCTTGCCAAAGATGCGGTGCGTCGCCTGACTTTCTGCAATATCGCCTTGTTCGGTCGCTGTGCCATGTGCGTTGATATAGCCGATTTGTGAGGCTTGCAGCCCAGCATTGTCCAAGGCTATTCGCATTGCGATTTCCATCGTTGCACTTTCAGGGCGCGTGACGTGCGTGCCGTCCGAGTTGCACGCAAAGCCGACCAGCTCGGCGTGAATGTGCGCGCCACGCGCCAGCGCGTGTTCGAGTTCTTCCAAAATCAATGTACCGGCACCTTCGCCGATGACCAGCCCATCACGACCTGAGTCGAAAGGGCGCGGCGTTGTATGCGGCGCGTCATTTTTGGTGCTGGTCGCGTACAGCGTATCAAACACCATCGCTTCGGTCGGGCACAGCTCTTCTGCACCACCAGCAATCATCATTTTTTGCTGGCCATATTTGATAGCCTCAAAAGCGTAACCAATTCCCTGACTGCCTGAAGTGCACGCGCTTGAGGTTGGAATAACACGACCTTTCAGTCCAAAATAAACGCCAATATTGACTGCCGTGGTATGGCTCATCATTCGTAAATATGAGTTGGCATTCAGGCCATTCACATCTTTTTCAATCAGCGAATAACCAAATTCACGAATTGCATCGGTGCTGCCCGTTGACGAGCCATAAGCCACGCCCATTGTGCCGCTTTGAATGACGGGGTTGCCAAGTAAGCCCGCATCGGCCAGAGCGCGTTCGGAAGCCAGTACTGACATCTGTGCCACGCGCCCCATTGAACGAGTGTGCTTGCGCGTATAGTGCGTGGGCATCGCAAAATCGGTGACCGGTCCGGCCAGTTGCGTGTTCAAATCTTGGTACTCAGCCCACTCAGCCATGCGGCGAATTCCGGTCTGCCCAGCACGCATGGCGGCAGAAATGCTTGCCCAATCACAACCCAGTGAAGAAATGCCGGCCATGCCGGTAACGACGACTCTTTTCATCCTTGCATTTTACCTTAACACAGCCCGCCGTTGACTGCGATCACCTGCCGTGTCGTATACGCCGCGCCTTCGCTCATCAGATAGCTCACCGCTGCCGCAACTTCTTCTGGTTTGCCCATACGTGCCATTGGGATCATTTTTTTGATTTCTTCCAGCGCCGGCAGATCTTCAATCATCTCGGTTTCAATCAGGCCTGGTGCAACGCAATTGACGGTGATTTTGCGACTGGCCAGCTCCAGCGCCAATGCCTTGCATGCGCCAATCAGTCCGGCTTTGGCCGCGCTGTAATTGACCTGACCACGATTGCCGATCAGTCCGGAAACCGATGCAATCGCGACGATGCGACCCGCTTTTCTGCGCCTCACCATAGGCATTGAAAGCGGATGCAGCACATTATAAAAACCATCGAGATTGGTGCTGAGCACCAGATCCCAGTCGTCTTCGCTCATCGCCGGAAAAGCCGTGTCGCGGGTTATCCCTGCGTTGATGACGACGCCGTACGGCGCCCCGAACTGTTCGACGTCAGCTTCAAGTACCTGTCGTGTTTGCTCGCGGTCGGCGACGTCAAAACAGATCAAACGACTTGCGCGTCCAAGCGCTGCAATCTGTTGCTGCAGTTCCAGTACGCTCGCCTGATTGCTGCGGTAATGCAAAATCAGATCAAAACCATCGCTGGCCAGTTTGAGCGCCATCGCGCGACCAAGGCCGCCGCTGGCGCCGGTAATCAAAATAAAGTTGCTCATGTGTGTTCTGCCAGAAATGCGTGTGGATTGGGCGGCTGAAAACCATTGATGCGGGCGCTGACCCGAATCGGCGAGCCATCGGCTTGTGTGCCTTCGACGCGGGCTTCGAATACACCCATGCCGTTTTCCCCTTTGATGACTTCCTGAACATGCACGGTCAGCCGGGTTCCGACTGCAAAGGCGGGCACATTGCAATCGAACGCACGCGTACCCAGCAAAAAGCCGATTTTAGGTTGCTCACCGGCTGCGCGGACGCGGCAGCCATCGTGCGCAGCAACGGCTTGCGCCATATATTCGATGGCGACATAAGCGGGGATTGCTCCGCCCAGTGCCGCATCATTAAATAAACCATCGACAGGAATCGTCAGCGCCGCAACGAGATGCTCGTCGCCAAATTCGATAATCTCGTCGAGCAAAATCATCGGTGCCGCATGTGGCAGCACCTGTGCGGGTAAATAGCGCGTCATACCGTACTCATTGTCTGAAAAATCAGGCTGACATTATTGCCGCCAAAAGCAAATGAATTGCTCATCGCGGTTTTAGGATGATAGGTAAGGCCGGTCTGCGGCCAGTTCAGCTGTGCCAGGCTTGGGTCAAAATCACCGTCGCCAGTCTGCACCGGCAGCCTGCCTGTCGGATTTAATTTTTTTTGCAACAGCAGCCAGCAAAATGCGGCTTCCAATGCACCGGCTGCACCCAGGGTATGTCCGGTTAGCGCTTTAGTAGAGCTGGCTGGCGGCAAATACTCGCCAAAGGTATCTGCGACGGCGCGACTTTCCATTGCATCATTGAGTTTGGTTGCTGTGCCATGCAGATTCAGATAATCGATCTGCTGTGCTGTCAGATTGGCATTGAGCAAAGCGGCCTGCATTGCCGCGCTGGCGCCGAGGCCGTCAGGGTGGGGCGCTGAAATATGGTAGGCATCGCTGCTGGCACCGCAACCGACGAGCGCGACCGGTGCCGCTTCGCGGCTCATCACAAACAACGCAGCCGCTTCGCCAATATTGATGCCGTCACGCCCTGCACGAAATGGATTGCACGGCTGGCTGCTGACTGATTCAAGTGCAGCAAAGCCATTGAGTGTCAGCTGGCACAGGCTGTCGACACCGCCACATAGAACGGCGTCGACCAGATTCATTTGCAGTAATCGACGCGCAGCGATTAGCGCGCGTGCGCTCGATGAACACGCGGTTGAAATCACATACGCCGGGCCGTCGAGCTGGTACAAGGCGGCAAGAAAACGCGCCGGATCAGCCATCTCATGCCGCTGGTAGCTGTAGCCCGATTGCGGCGCTTCGCCGCGTTGCTGCGCGGCAATCGCCATTTCGCTCTCGGCGATGCCCGACGTGCTGCTGCCGAGCACAATCGCGATGCGATGCGTGCCAAAACGTGCGATCAGCTGGCGAATTTCGGCGTCGATTTGCAGGCTGGCGGCGTAGAGTAGCTGATTATTACGGCTGTGAAATTGACTTACTTCAGTAGGCAGATTCGGCAGAGGGCCAGCGACTTCACCTATCCACGCCGGACGGTTAATCAACAATTCAGACGCGGGTTTGAGCTGGCGTTGCCCTGTCAGCAGAGCGGTGATGGTGTCGCTGTAATGATTGCCCAGCGGGGAAACCAGCCCCAGATGATTTAAATACGCGGTCATTCAGGCAATATCTCGATGGTTAGCGTGTAAGCGTCTCGCGTCAGCGTGATTTTACCGGCTTCATGTTTGACTTGCGCGAGCTTTTTGCCGTGATATAGCCAGTCGTTACTATCTTGATTCCGAATCCGCTGCCACGGGCTGGCAACACTCATTGCCGCTGGCGCATGAACCATTTCAATATCGGCCCAGACCGCTTGCAATGGCATGGCGCGCGGCCACAATACACCAGGTTCGGTCAGCAATTGCTCACCAGTTCGCGTGATGCTGAACAGCCGTTGCCCGGTCGGTGTAATCGCAACGACTTTAAGCGTTTCGCCATCGCTTTCCAGTCGGGCGGTAAAAGCAAAAACCCTGTCGCCCGCTTCGAGCGTAATCAGCTCATTCTGCGCGATAGACCCAAATGCGCTGACCGGCAGCATTGGCGCGGGAATCTCGCTGGTACAAGCCAGCAATAAGGTGCTCAATACAGTCAGCAGCAGAGCCCGCATTAAGCAACTCCTGTCTGTGAATCACGACGCGCCATCGGCGCAAAAACAAATGCCAGCGTGATGCCAAACAGCACCATCAGACCGAATGATTGTGCTGCAGGCAGACTGGACATGGCGAGCAAACCGAATGACAGCAAAGTTGTGCTCGAATCGAGCGTCACGCCGAGCATGGCCTGATGACTCTCCTCACCGGACTCGCGAAAGAAAATCGCATAGTCGATACCCAGGGCGAGTACGATCAGCAAAGCAAAGGCAGAAAAGAGGTTCAGCGCTATACCTATCAGGCCAAACAGTGCCAGCGCGCCCGACGCCGCCAGCAGCGACGGCAGAATGATCAGCGCTGCACCTTGCCAGCCGTGGCGCGGTGCCATCAGTAAGAGCATGACGACCAAAGAAGCAGCAGTCAGCGTCAGCGCCAGATTGCGGTAACGCGCCATCAGTTGCGACAAGTTGTCGACGCGATCGACAAACTGTACGCCATCGAGCTTGATCGCGTTGAGCGCCGCTTTATCCTTGATATTCGACAGCAAAACCAGCGAAGCGTAACCGCGCTCGGTTTTGCCCAGCCACAGCAGCGTATCGCCACGGCCTAGATCGCTAGAGAGCCATTGTTCCAAACTGACCGGCTTGGCTTGCGCGATGGCACTGGCATCGGCTGCAATCGCCTTTTCGGACAAACCCAGTTCGCGTAACCACGCCGGATATTGCGGCGAGGACAGTGCAGCCTGCAGCGTGCTAATCGTTTTCGATTGCGTCGCCAGATCAGGGATTTGTTGCGACAATGCACGCACAGCGCTAATTTTGCCTTGCGTAATCAGCGGATCAAGTTGCTTGAGCAAGGCCTGTTCGCGGCGCAAGACTTCGCCGGCATCGCGACCTTCGACCAGAAAAAACTGGTTTTCCGGCGCGCGTTGAAACAAGGATTTGATGTCTTGCTCCATCTGTCCTAGTCGTGGATCGACGGTATAAAAACTGTGCAGATCATCATTGGCGTGCAGTTTTGCCAAGCCAAAAGCAATGGGGATGATGAAAATACAAAGCCATTTTTTGCTGGGTATATGCTCGTAAGCCTTGATCATCAAGTCTGTGAAATGTATACCCTTGGTATTGGGGCGGTAATTTTTTAGTAGCACCGGGAAAGCCAGCACCACCGTCAGATAGGCTGCAATCAGCCCGCTCGATGAAAAAACCGCGATTTCGCGCAGGCCGGGGAAGGGTGCAATCGCCAAAGCCAGATAGCCGGTGACGCTGGTCGCTGCACCATAAAACAGTGCGGGGCGTAATTGTTCGACTGCGTGGCTCATGCTCCAGCGCTGGTCAGCGCCTAGGCTGTCAGCAAAGCAATGCGTGCCATAATCAATCGCAACACCGATCAGGCTGGCGCCAAAAACCAGTGTGAGGACGTGAATGCTGCCCATGATGTGCGCGGTGACCACAATGGCAACGCCGGTCGCGACGAGTAAAGGGAGCAGGCACAGCATAATCGCCGAGATACGGCGAAACACCAGCCACATTAGCAGAATCGAACCAATCCACGAGCCAATACCGATACGGCTGATTTCATCCTTGGCGGTTTTGCTCGCTTGGTCGGTATGCAGGGCAACACCGGCGGCGAGCGCTGCAATCTCGGTTTTTTTAGTCAGCTTCGCACTGCTTTGAGCCGCGATCATCGCGTTGTAAATGGCTTTGGCCGTCGGCGCCGGACCCGCCTGTTCATTGTCGCCGCTGTCATCAAAAGCTTGGCTTTTACTGCGAGCTTCAATCAGCGCCCAGACTTTGTCTTTACCATGTAACAAGATAATGCCGCTGGCCGGATCGAAATCGACACCGCGCTCAAGACGACGATTTAGCAAATCGCCAGCCAGAAACAGCGGGTCTTGCGCCAGCAAGGCTGCGCGCAGGCTGCCCAGTGGGCCATAGAGTTGTGCGGCTTGTTGTTGCAAAAAATCACCGAGCTGACCCTGTTCGAGCTGGGCAATGCTCGTCGGATTGGCCAGCGCATAGCGAAATGCCTTGGCGCTGACCAAGGCATCGACCCGGTTGTGACGCAAGGCGACACTGGAAAAGGCGCCTGATTTCGTCAGACTCTGTGCGGCACGATCTGCCGCGGCAATTGCCACTTCGCGATTGACAGCACCAATCAGCAATACATTTCGTTCACCCAGCTGGCTTTCGAGCTGTTTGACCGCAGTTTGTACCACCGGATCGGTTTCGCCCGCTGGCAGCAGTGCCATCAGGTTGGTCTGGATCGGCAGGCCACGGTGGAGTAATTGGGCGAACAAGATACCTATAATAAGTATGCCGATACACCATAGGTAGAGTCTGCCCTTCTCGGATATACCCATCATTTGAGCTGGAATTTGTTTTCTTCATCGCTGGACAGTTTGCCCACAGCGCTGACATTGCTGAATGTATAGTGCGTGCTGTCGCCGTTTTTCTCGGCGATATCGAGCTGCTGCAAGGTGCTGTTGCCTGTCAGCGTTAGTGTGTTGGCAAAGCTGGCAAATAGTCCGCCTTTGGGCGTCAGCTCAAGCTGCCAGCGCGTCCCGTCAACTTTGCCAGTGATCGTAAAATCCTGTTCCAGCACACGCCAGTCGCTACCGACCAGCGCCATGAAAACGCGTGACACGGCGCTGTAGCCGGGCTGCGATTTGGCATCGACTTTGACGATGGTTTTACCTTTGACGCGCTGAATCAGTGTTTCACCGGTGATGATCGCGTCGGACGCGTACGGCTTTTCCAGCTGCCACAGCAGGCCGCGCTGTTTCAGATAAATAAATGTTCCGCTCGAAACCAGCGGCTTGGACAGTGAAGCAATATTTTTTTCCTGCCTGAACTCGCCACGTTGACTGTCTTTGAGCGTCACCCGCGCCTTGACGTCGTCGAGCAGCGCGGCGTGAAGCTGGCTGGCGAGCAACAACAGTGCGCCGCAGAATATTTTGAATTTCATGGTTTGGGCAATCCCAGTTTTTCGAACAAGATATCGGGCGAAACAAAGCACATTTCCCGGTTTGCCATATCAATCGCGACCTGAATCGTATAAGCCTTGGTCAATAGCTCGCCGCTGGCGATATCGTGAATCCGGTAGCTGACTTTCAGCCGGTTTTCCCATTCGACGATGCTGGCGCTGACGCGCAGTTTTTGTCCGAATCTGGCCGGGCGCGAGTAGCGGATATTCAGGTCGATCACCGGCCACGCGTAGCCAGATTCGCGCATGCCGGGATAGTCGTAGTCGAAACTGCCTAAGAGTGCGCTACGGGCGAGTTCGAGATATTTCACATAATGGCCGTGCCAGACGACTTCCATCACGTCGATGTCGTGAAACGCTGGCGTGATTTCAATGCTGTGCGTCAGTTTGTCGTTCATGCCGCCCCCGGAACGCTCAAATGCTGCGACTGGATTTTGCTGATCGCTATGCGCAGCTCGCTATCGAGCGCACGATCTTCCAAGAGATGCGCCGAAAATTCGCGTATTTCGGCCATGAGCGCGACAACACCTCTTGAGAGCTGCCCGGTTTTCAGTTCACCCTGCTGTACCCGTAGCTCTACGCCTTGTACTGCAGCGAGCGCGTGCGCAGCGACGACTTGTTCGGTCAGTTGCAGCACGCGCAAAGCATCTCGCGCGGCGATGGTGCCCATGCTGACTTTGTCCTGATTGTGGCATTCGGTCGAGCGGCTGAAAACGCTGGCTGGCATCGTCAATTTCAGCGCTTCGGCAGCCCACGACGACGCGCCGATCTGCACCGCTTTAAAACCGTGATTGATCGCGCGACGCTCGCCCTGTGCGCCGGATAAATTGCTCGGCAAACCGTGGTTGTAACGTGTATCGACCATCAGCGCGAGCTGGCGGTCCATCAGGTCGGCCAGATTGGCGACGCAGTTTTTCAGGCTGTCCATCGCAAAAGCGATATGGCCGCCGTAGAAATGCCCGCCATGCAGCACGTGTTCGCCTTCGCCGTCGATGATGGGATTATCGTTGGCGCTATTGAGCTCGTTTTCAATAAATTGCCGCAACATCGGCAGCGCGTCGGCGAGCACGCCGATCACATGCGGTGCACAACGAATCGAATAGCGGTCTTGCAAGCGCAAGCCTTCGCGCGGCGCTTCACCGGCGAGCAGGTCATCGTGTATCCACGCAGCGACTTCGTTCTGCCCCGGATGCGGTTTGACCGAAAACAGCTTGGCGTCGAAATGATAACCATTGCCGTCGGTTGCGAGCGAGGCGAGTGCGGTCAGTCGCGAACACAGTTTGACTAAATATTCGGCACGGCTGTAGGCGATACACGCCAGCGCGCTCATCACCGCCGTACCATTCATCAAGGCGAGACCTTCTTTCGGCGCGAGAGTCAATGGCGCGATATTGAGTTCACGAAAGGCAGCGGCAGTAGGGTATTGCTTGCCAGCCTTATAGATATAACGCTCACCAGCCAATACTGCCGCTATGTATGACAAAGGCGTTAAATCGCCACTGGCACCGACCGAGCCTTCTTCGGGAATGACCGGAACCTGATTTTCGTTAATCAGCGTTGCAAGCTGTTCGAGCAAGACCCAGCGCACGCCCGAATAACCTTGCGCGAGCGACAAGAGTCGCGCGGCCAGAATCGCGCGACCGGTGTATTCGTCAAAAAATGCGCCCAGACCACAGCCGTGGTAGGTATACAAATGGCGCGGCAGTTCGGCCACCAGATGCGGCGGGATCCCGACGGTACATGAGTCGCCGTAGCCGGTCGTCACGCCATAAATTTCGCCATGCTCAGCGAGCAGGTTTTCCAGAAACTGGCTGCCCGAATTGACCCGGCGGCGAAAAGCTGCATCTTCAGATAGGTGCGCACCACTGCCTGCGGCGACGGCGAGAATATCCTCAATGGTGAGGCGCGAAGCGCCAAATTCGATACAGTTGGCGGGGCTATTCATGTGGCGTCCAGAAAGGGTAGAAGTTAAACCACTGCAAAGGTGCAAGCTGGCAATAATGAGCAAGCCGGTCGGCGTAGCGTTGCGCCGATTGATTGAGCCAAGCTTGCCTTTGCGAGCGCGAAACGGTTTGTGCTTCACTTAGGGTTTCAAAATACAAATTGAGTCCGTGCGGCTGTTTCAGGCACAGTGCCAGTACCAGAGGGCATTGCAGCAAGAGCGCGAGCAGATGCGGGCCGAGCGGCAATGCGGCGGATTGGCCGAGAAAATCGGCGTGCAAGATGCGCTCTCCGCTTTGATGAGCTGAGACTGGAACACGATCAGCCGCAATCACCAGCCATTCGCCACGACCGACGCGCTCCGAGAGATCGGCAGCCAGCACCGCGTCGAGGTCTTCAACCTGGATCAGCCTGATCGCGCGAGTTCGTGCCTGTG
Organism: Chitinibacter sp. S2-10; assembly: GCF_046530675.1. Lineage (GTDB taxonomy): Bacteria > Pseudomonadota > Gammaproteobacteria > Burkholderiales > Chitinibacteraceae > Chitinibacter. Next base: position 2,384,506 of record NZ_CP172558.1, read on the forward strand.
CTGCGAGCAGGCGATTGAATTGTTCGGCGTGCCGGGTGTGAACCAGCACATTCAGCTGCAGATCGGGGATTTCTTCAGCCAGCGCCTGCATCGCTTCGGTATTGCCCAGATGCGCAGTCAGCATAATGCCGCCTTCGCGCCGCGCCAGCCGTTCCAGCATCATGTCCTTGCCGCTACTTTGCACCGTTGCATGGCTCAATTGACCCGACCAGGCGTGAAATTTATCGAACAGCGTGTCGGCAAAACTCAGAAAATGCCGCCAGCTTAAATAGAGCGACGGTTTAAGTTGCAAGTGCGGGGCAAACCGCACCAGTTGCTGTAGATAGTGTTGTGAGGACTGGCGTGCGCTGGCGCCGAAAACAAAAAACCAGCCAAGCACCGGGTAGAGAATCAGCGCAAATAGTGCCCGGCCGCCAATACGATACGCGGCCAGCATTAATTTCATTCCCCAGTAAGCCAGATGACCGCCACGCTCGTTTTGCGCGCTCCAGTGATCCTGTTTGGCAATGCCACTCATGCGCGAAACCACCTTGCGATCAGGATGGGGCTGCGCCACAGCATGCCGAAAAACAGCTTGGCGTGCATGCGTGAAATTAGCAGGTTATCGCGCCAGACTGCAAAGTGCGATACACCGTCGAGCGGGTATTGCACTGGCGTTGGCAGTTGCTGAATGCCGATCCCTGCCCAGTGCAAGCGAACCATGATTTCGACGTCAAAATCCATACGACTGCCGAGTTGGCTTCGGCGCAATAGCGCACAGGTGGCGGTTAGCGGATAAACGCGAAAGCCGCACATCGAGTCTTTGATTGCGAGCGAGAGCGTATTAATCCAGACCCAGATATGCGTCAGATAGCGACCGTATAAACGGCCTTTGGGAACCGAAGCATCGTAAACCGGTTGACCGGCAATCAGTGCTTTGGGCGCGTTCTGTGCTGCGGCAATGAATTGATGCATATCGGGGGTATGGTGCTGGCCGTCAGCATCAATTTGGATTGCGTGGCTATACCCTAGTTGTTCTGCCCAGAGTAAACCTGCGCTGACTGCGCCGCCTTTGCCCTGATTGACTGCCAGCCGCTTCAGGCTGAGCCAGTGATTTTCGGCCTGAGCCAGTTGTTCAAGTACCTGTTGGCACGAGGGTCGGCTGCCATCGTCGATCAGCAGGCAGGGCAGGGCAAAGCCTTTTAACCCGGCAACAACCTGTCCTATCGCGTGCTCATGGTTGTAGACCGGAATCACGATGCAGGGTTTGAAATCTGGCGTTATGCGGCTCATCTGACTCATGTGGCGAAGACCAGGCGACCCGACGAATGCGTGCCTTTGGCCGAGCTATAGACAAAGGCGAGGCGGTGTTTGACCTCGTCCCAATCAAGCTGCAATGCAATCGATGCGCCGGGCGCAATTACCTGCTGAAATTTAAGCGTTTCCATCCGGCTAAATTGGCCCGTGATCGGGAAGTATTGCTGCGCCAGTTGTGCCGCCCAATGAATTTGCGTCACGCCGGGCAAAATTGGCGCGCCGGGGAAATGTCCGGCAAAGTAGGGTAGCTCGGCGCTGACGTGCAATTGCAGTGTGCGGCGATTGCCTGCGCTGCTGATGGCCAATACTTCGGGTAAGCGCTCGTTAAATAGCGCCAACAGCGCTGCATGTGGGATTTTGCCCTGTGTATTGACCGGCAAGGCTGCGACAAAGCGCCAGCGGCGCGGCAGAGCGATACGTTCGATTTTGCCGTGCAACTGTTTTTTGAGTAAGGCTACGAAACCCGCCTTGCCCAGTTGCGCGTGCAGCGCCGCGCCAGCTTCGTTAAGCACCAGCACAGCATTGAGGCTTTGCCGCCCGTTTTCATCGACGGCAAATACGGCTGCTTCGTCGACTTCGGGCAAATGTTGCAGTGCCTGCTCGACAGTGGCGAGCGCAATCCGTTTTTCTTCGATTTTGGCGATGCGGTCGAGTCGGCCGAGTAGCGTAAAACTGCCATCGGCGGCGATATTCGCTGCATCGTCCATGATATGCCATTCATGATCGGGCAAGTGCGCAGAACGGATTTCGAGCGCGCCTGATTCATGGCCACGCAACTCGACATCGGGGAGTGGCTGCCAGTCTGCGGATTCCTCAATAGATTGCTGCCGCCACGCGACGCCGCCGGTTTCGGATGAACCAAAAATCTCGTTGATGGCCAAGCCGCTGTGCGCAGAAATCCGCGCAGCAACTTCGGTGGCTAAGACGCCCGCCGATGAAAACAGCGCCGAGAGTTGCGGTTTGATTTCAGTCCAGGGCAGATGATTGCCGAGGCGTTTGTAATGCGCCGGACTGGCGACCCAGCAGACTTTGCGAGCGTTTTGTGACAGCGCAAACAATTGTTCTGGGAAAAAAGCCGTTTCAGCAGCGAAAACCCGGCCAAAGGCGATCGGCCAGATCACGCGAAATAGCAGACCATACAGATGCTGCTGGCTTACGGTTGCCAGAATCAGCGAATCGCTCATCGCTTGACCGAACAGCGTTTCCAGCGCCTTCACTTCAGCGAGTAGCTGAGCCAGCGTTTTTCGAATGGCTTTGGGCTCGCCGCTCGAACCCGAAGTGTAAATCATCAGCGCGTGCGTGTCGGGTTTGAGCTTTTGCAAGGCGTAGCAATGACCTGCTGGTGCTGCGACGGTCAGATCAGTAATCAGCAAACCCCAGGCTTCATCGTCCGATAGTCGCAAAGTACCAGGTGTTGTGTGAATGTGCGCTTCATCGCCTGGCAAATGGACGACTTTGTCCGCTTGCCAGGCGGCAAACAGCGCAACGGCAAACCAGTAGACGTCGCGGCAGAACAGGCTCAGCTGTGTTTCGCTCTGCGCCGCCAGCGTATGCGCTAGCGCAGCGACGTGCGTGGCAAATTCATCGCTGCGGATGACGCGGCCATGCTGTAGAGCAAAGTCATAGGGGGTATTGCTGTCTAGCCATTGGTTCATGATAGTTTCTTGCGAATACGCTGCCTCAGTATCCATTCGCTCGCCAGCAACAGCCCCATCAACAGATAGGCAATCAGGCCGTTGTATAAAGTCCAGTTTTCCCAGCTGGCAAAGAGCGCAGTCCACAGCGCAATGCTGCCATTAATGAAAAAAAATCCACACCAGACTTGCGTCACGCGCCGCGTATATTGCACGCCAGTGGCGGGTAAGTCCGGTTCGCTTAAACGCGCCAGCCGCTCAATCACAGTAGGGCCAGAGCACAGACTGCTGGCAAACACGCCCAGCATTGCGCCATTGATCAACACCGGATAAAAACGCAAATAGTCGGGTACGTTTTGGACATAGAGTATTGCCGCCAAGGCCAATATTATTGTAACTTGCAGCAACATACCCTGCTTTGCGGTAAAAAAACGAATCGCCGCCATCAGCACTAAAATCAGTGCAAAAGAACGCGTTGACCAGTGCCCCAGCGAGAAATAAACCAGCAGCGGATAGACCGCGCTCAATAGCACGCCGATCAGCGTCAGCAGGGTTTTAGTTTTGCTGCAGTTTATAGACGGCATCAACGACGTCCTGCACGCTACGCACTTGCTTGAAGTCTTCGGGGCTGATTTTTTTGCCGACCAGTGTTTTTAGCTCCGCAGCCATATCGACTGCGTCAATGCTGTCGATTTCCAGGTCGGTATAAAGCTGGGCATCGGGTGTGATACGCGCTGGGTCGATTTCAAATAGTTCGGCGATAATGCGCACGATTTCGTCGTGTAGGGCGGTTTTTTCCATTTCTGCTAACTCTGTCATGGTCGTTTATTGCTTGCCTTGCGAGCTGACCAGCTCGGACAAAGCGCGGATCGAAGCGAAATGCTTGTGGTTTTCAGCCGTATCGCTTTGCAGTTTGATGCCATAGCGTTTTTGCAAGCCAACGCCCAGCTCCAGTGCATCAATCGAATCGAGCCCCAGTCCGTCGCTAAATAGCGCTGAATCGGTATCAATATCGTCGATGCTCAGGTCTTCCAGCTTGAGCGTGTCGATGACAAATTGTTTGATTTCATTAATCAGCGTGTGATCCACGATTTAATTCCTGCGTATAAAAGTCGGTGAGGTCGGCATTCAGACGGCGCGCCGCAATCGGATCGCTGCTGGCGTTGCGGTAAGGCGCAAGCTCAATGTCATTACAAACGCGTAATGTCATCACAAAGCGACGGGGCGGAATCTTGTACCACTTTTCACTTTTGGTCAAAGTGGTCGGCGTGACGGTAATGACGACCGGCGTGAGGATCTTGGCACCCTTGATCGCAATGGTTGCTGCGCCACGATGCAACATTAAGGGCTGCCCCGGCGTGGTGCGCGTTCCTTCGGGGAAAATAATCAGGCAATCACCACCTTGTAGTGCGGTCACACCACTTTCTATCATTTGCTCGCTACTGTTGTTCGGGATAAAACCCGCCGCCGATACGGGGCCGACCATGCACGGATTGCGCCACAGGCTAGCTTTCACAATGCAATTGGGCTCGGTGATGTGCGCCATCATAAAAACGACATCGAGCAGCGAGGGGTGATTGGCAACGACGAGCTGCCCCGCATGGCCTAATTTTTCCTGTCCATCGATACGCCATTCCATAATGCCGAGCAAGCGCATCCAGCGCAGAAACAGCAAGAATACATGATGGATAATACGGCGGGCTTGTATTTGTCTGCGCTTGCTTGGCGTTGCTGCATTGAGTATGGGGAAAAACAAACCCAGTAATGCGCCGCCAATACCGAAGCTGCTAAAGGCAATCGCGGTGCCGACAAGGCGAGCTATCCGGTCAAGTTGTCGGGAGCAATTCATCGACGTTGCCATTCCCAGTTGTTCCGTTCGCCGATAGTGATCAGCGCATCTGAATCCGAATGCCACCAGGCATTGAATGCCAATGCTGGATGGACTGATGCTGTGGTATGAGCTATGGCGGTGAGCTGAAGATTGGGCGTGTCAGCGGTGATCACGCAGGCCAGCGCAAAAGGTTCGTCATCTATTTTCATGCGATCAGTCTGGAAACAATCGGGCAACGCTTCATCAGCCACAATCACCAGAACGGGCTGACTTGGGTGATCGGCGAGGAGCGTTGCGGCTTCGAGCAGAGCCATCGGGAGTGAATCAAGGCCGGCAGCGATGGCGCTGCATTCGCCGGTTTGTTGCTCGAAAATTGACCATAGGCCTTGGCTGGCATTATGAACCGAATGGCTAAATGCAGCGGGTGAGAGTGGCTCGCCCTGCGCCAGTGCTTTGAGCATATCGACAGTCTGTTGTATTTCTCCGTGGCGGGAGGCAAATACACACTGCATTGTTTGCTCTGCTGGCTGGCTTGAGTGAGCCAGTTGCAAGCAATTTTTTGTTAAAGGTGAAAGGCGCCGACGTTGTAATGCAGGGATAAAGTCCAGGTTGGGCGCACTCTGCACATGAGGTTGCCAAAGGGCTAGGCTCGCCAGATGCAAGGAAATAGACCAGAAAGTGGACTGCATATTAAATGACAAACCTGCGGATAAAAGTTAACTTTGTCGCTAAAAATCTTGTAATTTTTTGTTTTAAGCTGCACGAGTTGGTCAATTTTGCCATAATCCAGCCTCAAACAGCAGGGGATTGGCTATTTTTTTGATGGTGATTAAAAAGTAGTTTTGCTCTGAGGCTGAAGCAGTGCTAAGGCATGCTGCTGCATAATACATTCATTGTGTTAATTTAATTAGCGAGAAAAAAATGAAAAAACTATTCGGAATTATTTTGATTTGTGCAGGATTGGCGACGGGTAATAATGTGTATGCTCGTCAAAATCCCATGTTGCAGCCAGAACGTGTGTTGTTTGTTGCGGACGCGAAACAAGCACTGAGTAAGGAACGAGTGGGTGCGATGATTGTGCAGGCGGCAAACCGTTTTAATTGGACTGTAATCGGGAATGATCCGGGAAAAATAACATTGAAGTATGACAAGGGAAATGGAAAACACATGGTGAAAATCAGTGTTGATTATGATGATAAAGGCTTTCAAATAAAATATGTAGATAGCTTTAATATGAATTATGAATCAAACGATGGCAATCCTGAAATTCACCCGAATTACAATCGCTGGATTGCTAATTTAAGTAAAGAAATCAGCAATTTACAGTTTGCTGTTCAACCTTGATGTTTTGATGATCAAGTCAATTTGGCTGTTCAATGCCATTCCTACTGACGATGGCGAGCGAACACCGCATTGGTGCAGATGAGGTCGTTGACCTTGTGTCGCCGGCTTGTGAGACAATTACCCCATCTTTCTATTTGCTTGGTGTCGCATGCTGCGTGGTCGCTTCATTTCAGTTGAAGGTATTGATGGTGCAGGAAAAAGCACCCAGCTGACCTGGCTCGTTCAATATTTGCAATCTCGGCAGTTGGTGTTGCGGCAAACCCGTGAGCCGGGTGGGACTGCTCTGGGTGAAAAGTTGCGAGTTTTGTTACTCAATGACGAAATGCATCTGGATACCGAAGCCTTGTTGATGTTTGCTGCACGCAACGAACACCTGCAACAGGTAATTCTGCCTGCTTTGGCACAAGGGGAATGGGTGCTGTGTGATCGTTTTACTGATGCGACTTATGCCTACCAGTGCGGCGGCCGTGGCCTAGCTGTTGAGCGTTTTGCCACACTGGAACAATGGGTGCAAGGTCGCGAGCATGGCTTGATCGAGCCTGATCTGACGTTGATTTTTGATGTCCCGCTGGAAGTCAGTCAGGCCAGAATGGCCGGAACCCGGGTGCTGGATCGGTTTGAGCGTGAACAGGCCGACTTTCATTCACGAGTACGTGCTGCTTATTTGCAGCGTGCCGCACAAAATCCGCAGCGCATCCGGGTGATTGATGCCAGTCGTAGTCTTGAGCTGATTCAAACTGAGCTGGCGCAACTGATGGATGAGTTTCTCGTATGACGATTCCCTATCCCTGGCTGGAAAACCCCTGGCATGAATTGATGCGCGAGAAGGAAAAGCTGCCACATGCCTTGCTGTTTACCGGTGAGGCTGGCATTGGTAAGCTGGCGCTGGCGCAATATCTGGCGCAATTTTTACTGTGCGAATCGGATGCAAAAACGACTCAACCGTGTGGACTTTGCGATGCGTGTCGCTGGTTTATCGCCGGCAACCATCCTGATTATCGCCTGTTGCAGCCAGCAGATGCGGAAGATAGCGTCGAAGAGAGCGATGTAGCGAAAAAGCCTAAGAAGAAATCATCGGTCATCGGGGTCGAGGATATTCGTGATCTGAGTGATTTTGTCAATCTGAGTGCTCACCGTGGCGGAATCCGTGTCACCATTGTGGCGCCTGCCGAAGCGATGAATACTTCCGCTGCGAATGCTTTTCTGAAAACCTTGGAAGAACCGCCAGCCGGTGCCGTGTTTATTCTGGTCTCCGATCACTGGCGACGTTTGCTCCCGACGATACGCAGCCGATGCCGGGTTTTCCCGTTGACGATTCCTGATCATAAAACGGCAATGCACTGGCTGGAAACTCAGTTTGTGGTCAACCCCGTCCTGCATTTGGCGCATGTGGGCGGGGCGCCATTGGCGGCAGCCGAGGATGCTGCAGCCGAATGGTTGCCGGTGCGTAGCGCAATGCTGGAAAAAATCGCCGAACCCGCTACTTTGAACGTATTGACCCTTGCTGCAGAGCTGGAAAAAGCCAAACTTGATACGAGCTTGATCATTGAATGGTTACAGAAATGGGTTTATGACGTAATCAGTTTGGGTATGACAGGCATTATTCGCTATTATCCTGATTGGAAAGATGCGCTTGAGCGTGTAGCTCCCCGCGCCCATTTGCTCTTCAATTTACTCAATGAATTAAATGAAGCTCAGCGATTGGCGTACCATCCCCTGAATCAGCGGCTTGTGCTGGAAAGTTTATTTTTTGGATATCTTGATGCGCTACGCGGTCAGGATCGCCGAGGTTGATTGTTATGAGTCAAGATTTAGTCCGTGCCCCCACGTCGCGCCCCGGAGTTTTGTCGCTCAATATCAAGGAAAAAGCAGCTTTATACGCATCGTATATGCCGTTTATCAAAGGTGGTGGCATTTTTATTCCGACGAACAAGGCTTATAACCTGGGCGATGAAGTTTTTATGCTGCTCTCTTTGCTGGATGACCCTGCCAAAATTGCCGTGTCGGGCAACGTGGTCTGGATTACGCCGCCGGGAGCGCAAAATAGTCACCAGCAGGGCATCGGCGTGCAATTTTCGGCCAATGAGGCGGGTAAGCAGGCCATGCTGAAAATTGAAAATCTCCTGGGAGGCTATTTGCAATCTGGGCGTACCACGCACACGATGTAAATTCGAGTATGATTGTCAGGAAGGCCGCACCGGCTGGTGCGGCTTTTTTACGTTTGGATATTTGCCATGAAGTTTGTCGATTCGCACTGCCACATCAATTTTCCCGACCTTGCCAATGATATTGACGGCTTGTTAAGCCGCATGGCGGATAATCAGGTTAGTCACGCCTTGTGCGTCGCTGTTAACCTACCCGAGTTGCCCAGCGTGCTTGAGCTGGCTGGCGCGCACGACAATATTTTTGCTTCGGTTGGCGTTCATCCCGATTACGAAGATACGCCCGAGCCTAGCGTGGCACAGTTGGTCGAATTAGCGAAAACACCCAAAGTGGTCGCAATTGGCGAAACGGGTCTCGATTATTTCCGCCTGACTGGCGATCTGGAATGGCAACGCGAACGTTTTCGTACGCATATCCGTGCAGCACGCGAATCGGGTTTGCCGCTGATTATTCATACGCGCGCTTCGTCGGAAGACACGATACGCATCATGCGCGAAGAACGCGCCGACGAAGTTGGCGGCGTGATGCACTGTTTTACCGAAAGCTGGGAAGTCGCGCAGCAGGCGATGGAGTTGGGTTTTTATATTTCGCTCTCCGGCATCGTGACCTTTAAAAAAGCCGAAGAGCTCAAAGACGTCGCGCGCAAAATGCCGCTTGATCGGCTGCTGATTGAAACCGATTCGCCGTATCTGGCACCGATGCCACATCGCGGCAAGCAAAATCAGCCTGCCTGGGTGCGGCATGTCGCCGAGCATATTGCCGAACTGAAAGGCATTGCACTGGAAGAGGTCGCTGCTGCAACAACGGCCAATTTCTTCCGTCTTTTTGCGAGAGCAGCGCAATGAGTTTGTCGCGCTGGCAAGGCGAAGTTGAGGTGCTGCTGCTGGGCGTCGGCTCAAGCGGTGGCTCGCCGGCACTGGGTTGCCAGTGCCCGACTTGTAGTTCGAGTGATCCGCGCAATGTGCGCACACGCGCTTCGGCGCTAATTCGTGCCGGAAATCAAACTTTTCTGATCGACTCGGGTCCCGATCTTCGCCAGCAAGCCTTGCGCGAAAATGTGCTGCACGTTGACGCTGTGCTCTATACGCATCCGCACGCAGATCATCTGAATGGCATTGATGATCTGCGTGCTTTTTGCTGGTTGCAAAAGGCCGCGCTGCCAGCCTATGGCAACCGACTGATGCTCAGCCATATTCAGGAACGTTTTCCCTATACGCTGATGAAGCCGACGCATTTCTGGGATAAACCGGTGTTGGCTTTACACGAAACCGAAGATCAGGCTTTTGATTTTCACGGCGTGATCGTCGAGCCGATTCCGGTCATGCATGGCAAATGGCCGATTCTGGGTTGGCGGATTGGCGATGTGGCTTATCTGACCGATATTTCGGGTGTCAGTGATGACAGTCTTGCGCGACTGCAAGGCTTGAAAGTGCTGTTTCTGGACTGCTTGCGCGAAGCCGAACATCCGACGCATTTGTCGGTGGCACAATCGATTGCGCTGGCTCAGCAGATCAAGGCCGAACAAACCGTCATGATCCATATGACGCATGAGCTTGAATACCATACTTTGAGTCAACGTTTGCCGGCCGGTATGGTCGTGGGTTACGACGGAATGAAAATTCAGACGGGTAAGGAGCAGTGATGAGCATTAATGTTTTGGGTCAGCGTTTGCAAGCATGCAGTCTGGATCCGTTAACCGGATTTTTTCGCGATGGTTGTTGCCAGCATGATGAATCCGATGTGGGTCAGCATATTGTCTGTGCGGTCATGACCGAACAGTTTCTGACTTTTTCCAAACTGGCGGGCAATGACTTGTCGACGCCGCGACCCGAATATGGTTTTTCCGGACTCAAAGCCGGAGATCGCTGGTGTCTGTGCGCGCGGCGCTGGCTGGAAGCTTTGCAAAAAGGTGCTGCACCGCAAATCGTACTGGCAGCCACGCACGAAGAAATTCTTGATCTGATCTCGCTGGAAACGCTGGTTCAGTATGCGGTAGATCGACCGCATTTTTAATGTCTGTGGGTATTGCTGTATAGCCATTGCTGCTTATAGATTTGCGGCGTATACCCATCGATTAGCCGAGAACTTTGACTTCTTCTTTTGTGAGTTCACGCCATTGCCCCTTGGCCAGTTCACCCAGTTGCAAGCTGCCGATTGCAACCCGGATTAGTCGCAAGGTATTCACGCCATGTGCTTCAAGCAAGCGGCGAATATGGCGGTTTTTACCTTCGTCGAGCGTGACTTCCAGCCAGGCGTTTTTGTCGCCAGTCCGTAAAATCTGTACTTTTTTTGCTTTGAGCAGGTTGCTGTCATCCAGTGCTACGCCGCGCTGCATGGCTGCGATCAATCCTGCATCGGGAATGCGGTCAATCTGTACATGATAAATTTTATCCAGATGGCTTTGCGGATCGGTGAGTCGCGCAGCCCAGCGCGTGTCATTGGTCAACAGCAGTAGCCCTTCGCTCGCCTTGTCCAGCCGTCCGACCGGCCCCAGATGCGGCAATTGTGCATTGGAAAAGCAACTAAACACTGTTTCGCGTCCCTGATCATCGCTGGCGCTGGTAATCAGCCCGCGCGGTTTATTGAGCATCAGGTAAATGAATTGCGGTGCGGCGATGGTTTGACCATTGACGCTGAGTTGATCTCGTTCGATATTGATCCGCAGCTCGGGATCACGACAGATTTTCCCGTTCACGGCGACAAGGCCGGCAAGAACCTGTTTTTCACCTTCAGTTCGCGAGCAAAAACCGAGTTTGGACAGCGCTCGCGCCAGACTCACGCCGGATGCGGGTTTGGCCGATGTTCGCCCCGTCATTGTTCCCGCAGCCTGAGCGAAGCGAGATTTTGTCGCACCTTTTGAGGCTGGCTTGCTGGCGATGCGCCGAAGTGGGCTGTTTTTCATATTGCTCGTTAGGTTCTGTTGACGTTAGTTTTACGAGTCGCGTTTGTGCTGGTTTTAGCCTGAAACTAGGCGAAAAACCTGACGCATACCATTCTATGTCAAGGTTTTGCAACGCAGTGTCAGGCTAAAAACAGCCAAACCCAGCGGCTGGGCGCTTTTTTGACGACTCTGCGTTATTGACTGCTCACATAGAATGACTATGTATCGCAGCCAATGCCTTGATTCGTCAAAAAATCGTTCCAGCGCGACCGTGAAACTAACGTCAACAGAACCTAGGGCTTGCGAAACGACGCAATTTTACTCCTTATCGCTCCTGCATTCGCGCAAAGTGGGCAGAAACGCTAAAATAACAGCTTCTGCGTTCCGGACGGGTCTTGGTTTTGCACGAACTAGCCCCGCATTTATGGATAATTTCTTACTGACGCTGCTGGCGCTCTTTCTGGTGGCCTTGAATGGCTTTTTTGTTGCTGCCGAGTTTGGTCTGGTCAAACTGCGGCAAACGCGGGTGCAAAGCATCGCGAAAACCGGCTGGCGTGGCCGGGTGCTGGTGAAAGTCCATGGCCAGCTCGATGCTTATTTATCGGCCTGCCAGCTCGGCATTACACTGGCCTCGCTGGGGCTGGGCTGGATTGGTGAGCCCGCTTTTGCCAATCTGCTCTCTCCCGTGCTCGGCTGGATCGGTGTCGAATCCGCCGCGCTGATTCACAGTATTTCTTTTGTTTTTGCTTTCACATTGATTTCCTTTTTGCATATTGTCGTTGGCGAGTTGGCGCCCAAGTCGATGGCGATCCGCCAGCCCGAAAAAATTGCATTGTGGACCGCAACCCCACTGTATTTCTTTTACTGGTTAATGTATCCGGCGATCTGGCTGCTTAATCGTAGCGCCAATATCGTCTTGCATTTGGCTGGTTTGAATGGTCATGGCGGCCATGACAGTCATTATTCCTACGACGAACTCAAGTTGATTTTGCGCGCCAGACAGGATAGCGATGTGATGGACCCGCAGGAGTGGAACGTCGTCGCGCAATCGCTGGATTTTAGCAAACTCAAGGTATCCGATCTGATGCGGCCATTTCATGAAGCTGCAGTGCTGCATACTGATCGTACGCTGGATGAAAATCTGCAAACCATCGCCGAGCAGCGATTTAGCCGCTATCCCTATGTGGACGAAGCTGGGCAGGTGCTGGGCGTGATCCATTTGAAAAATCTGTTCCTGGCCGAATTGCGCGATACCGAGTTAAGCGACTTGAACGAGTTTGTTCGCCCGGTCGAAGTGGTTAGCCCCGATGATCTGGCCATTGATTTGTTCCGGCGTTTTCGTGATGGCGCGCCGCATTTTGCGATTGCCGCCTATGGTGACGAAGCACCGATGGGTTTTCTGACGCTGGATAATTTGCTGGCTGCGCTGGTCGGCGAAATCCGCGATGAATTTCGTCAAAGCCGGAATGACTGGATGCGCCAGGACGACGGTGCTTTGCTCGGTAAGGGCAGCTTGCCGCTGTTTTCACTGGGTCGCGCGCTGGGAATGGATATCGACCACCCGGAGGCTGAAACGGTCGGCGGCTTGATTCAATGGAAGCTGGGTAATTTACCCGTTGAGGGCGAGCGCATCGAGTTTGAAGGCTTTGATGTGGTCGTCAAGAAAATGAACGGGCCGCGTATTGTGATGGTCAAAGTGATACCGCATACCGACGCTGACGATGTGCTTGATGACGATCAGTAACTATCAGACTGAAAACCAAAAAACGACGCAATCGCGTCGCCAGATTGATGACAAACCCCACTCGCGAAGCGAGGCGCCCCGCAGGAAGTGCCCTTGGGGTGCTCCCCTCGAAGAGGGGACGGGAGGGGTGGGAATAAAACATAAAGGCTGCGAATTCAAAGCCTTATTTCCTAGGCTCGGCTTTGCCGAGACTTGAAAAATGTCGTAACCCACTTTGTCAGCAGCCTGACGACGCATTCGCGTCGTTTTTTTATACATCATGGTGGTATAGCGCTCAAGGCTTTCTTGTAACTATCACTGATTGATATACCCCGCCAAAAATAGTTTCTTTTTCCCAGTTGAATTGCTCGGCATGACTGGCATAACTGCTGATCTCCTTGTCCCATAAGGCATTGGCAAACGGTTCCAGATAATGATTGACCAGTTTGAGAATGTAGCGAATCGGTTGCCAGCGTTTCGGATTGTGATAATCGACAAAAATGGCTTTTGCACCGACCGTTAATTTGCTCAGCATGTGGTCGACAATCTCGCGTTTTTTCTGCTCTGGCACTTCATGCAGCAGGAAAAAGCTGCAAATCACGTCATAGCGATTCGTACCGTCATGCGCCGCAATCCCGGCAAATTCGGCCGCATCGCTGCGAATCACCCGCGTCCACGGCATCTGTTTGAGTTTCTCGCTGCCGTGCTCGATCTGGATCGGCGTGACATCGGTCAGATGAAACTCACCCGTCGGTCCGACTTTATCTGCTGCACGCTGAACCAGGTCGCCATACACATGTGCCAGTTGCCAGACCCGGTGACCCGGTTGAATGTGCGCCAGATAGCGACGCATCAGCCGTTGATCATTCAGGAATAATAAAACGCGTACCACCAGATTGCGATCGAGTGCCTTGACCCAATTGGGATCAACATAGGCCCAGTCGTACACTTCGGTCATATAGTCGGGAACACCCTCGTAATAAGGGTTGCTAGCCAGTGCGGGGGGATTTTTACTCATCATCGGCGCTCGCGTTGGGAGGGATGGCTATATCCTAAGTGGTATTGAGCGGGCAAGATTTGTTCTAGCCCAAGGTTTTGAATGATAACAGCATGATTCATTCGATTTGCTGCGGTGCTGTGTGTTGCTAGGCGCTGTTGACGTTTGATTTGCATGCCCCAGACGTCAATAAGAGCCTATGGTAAATCCCCAAGTGCGATGGATGATCATGTAGTGTTATGCTGGCGTGATATTCAGTATTACGTTGTATAACTACATAACCAAGAGCGCTCCATGTCGATTGATCAGCTTTCTCCGTCCGATCTTTGGCAGCATTTTGCCCGTATCTGCCAGTTCCCCCGTCCGTCCAAGCATGAAACCGCACTCAGAAATCATATTGAAGCTTGGGCGCAAGCGCGCGGTCTGGTGACCCGGCTGGATCAGGTCGGCAATCTGATTATCCGCAAACCGGCCACTGCCGGTCTGGCTGACCGGCAAGGGGTCGTGCTGCAAGCGCATCTGGACATGGTGACGCTGAAAAATGAAGGCACTGAGCACGATTTTCTGACTGATCCGATCATCCCGCAAATCAACGATGGCTGGGTTTTGGCGCAGGGCACGACGCTGGGCGCCGACAATGGGATTGGTGTTGCTGCCGCACTGGCGGTGCTGGGCAGTCGCGATGTGGTTCACGGCCCGCTGGAAGTGCTCTTCACCCTCGATGAAGAAGCCGGAATGAGCGGAGCGCAGGGATTGGAAGGCGGTTTGCTCGAAGGGCAATTGCTGCTGAATCTGGATACCGAAGACTGGGGCGAGGTTTATGTCGGCTGTGCGGGCGGGATCGACATAACGATAAGCCGTGTTCTGCATCATGAGCCGCTTCCGGCTGCGTATATGGTTTACGAGCTGGCTTTAACCGGGCTCAAAGGGGGACATTCCGGTGTTGATATTCATCTGGAGCGGGGTAATGCCATCAAGCTATTGTCCAGTATGATCTCTGAGGCAATACCCCGGTTTGATGCACGGTTGTTAAGCCTGAAAGGCGGCTCCTTGCGCAATGCCTTGCCACGCGAAGCCTACGCCAAAATCGCGATTCCGATGTGCGATCTTGAGTGTTTTTCCAGCTTTGTTAGTGACTTCAAAATCCAGATGCAGACTGCGCTGGGCGATAAAGAACCCAAGCTGGATTTGCGCGCCATGCCGCAAACCGGCAGTTATCCGGGCTCGCTCTCGGTGAGTGATACACGGCTGGTGATTGATGCTTTGCTGGCTTTACCGCATGGTGTACGACGCTGGAGCCCGTTGATGGCCGATGTGGTGGAAACGTCGAATAACCTCGGTGTTGTGACAATAGACGAGCGCCGATTCGAGGCGGTGCTGATGCTGCGCTCGCTGACCGAGCAAGGGCTGAGTGAGTTGAAAACCTCAATCGAAGCGATTGCCCGGCTGGGGCAATTCAATTGCGAGTCCAGTGGTGCTTATCCGGGCTGGACGCCCGATCTGGATTCGGCAGCTTTGAAATTGCTGCAGGATGTCTACCAGCAGCTATACGGCCATCCGCCGGCGGTCAAAGTGATTCATGCCGGACTGGAGTGCGGGCTGATTGGCCGGGCTTATCCTGAGCTGGCCATGGTGTCATTTGGCCCGACGATCCGTGGGGCGCATTCACCCGATGAACGCGTCGAAATCAGTACCGTAGACCACTTCTGGCAATTGCTTTGCAGTGCTTTGGCCGCCGTGCCACTTCGTTAGTAAATAGTAAACCAAAAGTTTTCCAGCATCGTTACCTCGCCTTGTCGTACTACTTGTACGGCCTGCGGCTCGGTGCCTTGCTGGAGAACTTTTGTATGGTTACTTAATCGCCAGTAATCAATCTGCTTGCAACGCTGCGAAGCGGGTGAAGCGATATTGATGGACTAAAAAACTAAAAGCAGCAAAGATGTCAGTCATTGCCTGTTCCTTTAGTTTGCGAAAGTGAAATTCAACACCTCGTTAATCCTCTGGCTCCTCGTTTATTTAGTCTCATCGCTGATTGATGCTGCATGGCTGAAAACCGGGCAGGTTTTTGGCGTGGTCAGTCTGGCTGGTGGCGTTGCATTTGCTGCCATGATGTTCTGCGGCTGGGGCATTCTGCCCTGGCTGGCTCTAATGATGTGCCTGCCGGGTGTCTTGCTCGATTTGACACTGTCACAGACGCTGGTTTTTGCGCTGATCAAGCTGGTCAGCTGTGCTTTGGCTTATCGCTGGTTTAAACCCTATTTGCCAATGCGTGAATTTCACAAGCAAGAGGCGCTGGGCTTGTTCTGGCGCGGCGCCGTGCTCAATTGTGCGCTGTATGCCTTGCTGGTCAGCGGTTTGATGCCCTTGCTCGATGCTGCGCAAGCGGCGCGCTGGACGAATAATTTTCCAATCTTATGGCTGGGCTCCGCGCTGGGCATGCTGATTGTTTTGCCCGGTGTGATGGCATTTCGGGCTGAACGGCTGGAGTTGCGTGCCAACTGGCTGATTGAAACGACAACGCTGATTTCGATTGCCATGAGCGGCGCCATGTTGATGCTGGCGAATATGAATCAGTCGCAGTTTCAACTGACTTATCTGTGTTTCCCCCTTATGGTCTGGTCATCGTTGCGGCTGGGACAGGTGAGCAATAGTCTGATAGCGCTGATTCTGCTGCTGATTCTGGGCAGCCCGACGGTGACGCTCAGTCTGCCCGATGGTCAAGTGACCAATCTGCTATTCCTATTGACGCTGGCTTTGCAAATGGGTTTGCTGCTGGCCGTTACCCGGCGCGAGAACGAGCAGGCAGTCGCTAATGCCCGTGTTGCCAAACAGGTTTTCAGTCATGCCAGCGAAGGCATTATGCTGATCTCAAACGACCAGCGCGTTGAAGCGGTCAACCCGGCGTTTAGCCGGATTACCGGTTATTCGGAGCAAGACGCGCTGGGGCGCTTGTCACGGATATTCGATACCCGTCCCGGTAATCCCAATCATTTTCAGGCTTTTTTATTGAGCGAATTGGGCAAGAGCGGTCACTGGGAAGGTGAAATGCTCGACAGGCGCAAAGACGGCGAGGTTTACCCGGCCTGGCTGTCGATCAGTGCGGTCCATGATCATGAAGGCCGGTTGAAACGCTATGTCGGGATTTTTTCCGATTACACCAGCCGCAAACAGGCCGAACAGCGCGCCAATTATCTGGCGCGTCATGATTCGCTGACCGATTTGCTCAATCGCAATGGTTTTCATGAAGAACTTGCCAAGGCGCTGACGCGAGCCAGCACCCGTTGCCGCGCAATGGCTTTATTGTTTATCGATCTGGATCGCTTCAAATCGATCAATGATACGCTGGGTCACGATGTCGGCGATCAATTGCTGAAGATCGTTGCGCAGCGATTGAAAACGCATCTGAAACAGGAAGACATTGTCGCCCGGCTCGGTGGTGACGAATTTACGGTCGTGCTGGAAAACATTCATCAGGTCAATCAGGTCGCGCAGGTTGCCGAGCGCTTATTGCACGCGATGGCAGAAAGCTACCGGATCGACGGGCAGGAGCTGTTTATTACCGGCTCGATTGGCGTCAGCATGTATCCTGCCGACGGTGGGCTGGCGTCCGAATTGATGCGCAAAGCCGATCTGGCGATGTATCGCGCCAAGGATCAGGGCAAAAATGCGCATCAGTTTTATTCGCAAGACATGAATAGCCTCAACACCCAGCAATTTTCGGTGCAGGCTGCGCTGCGCTTTGCGCTTGAGCGCAATCAGTTGCAACTGGTTTTTCAACCGCAAATGAATCTGGAAAGCGGCAAACTGAGCGGAATGGAGTGCCTGTTGCGCTGGCGACATCCGGAAATGGGCTCGATTTCGCCGTCCGAATTTATCCCGATTGCCGAAGAAACCGGCCTGATCGTCCCGATCGGGCATTGGGTGCTGCTGCAAGCGTGTAAAACGGCGCAAAAATGGCGGCGGGCAGGGCTGGATGTCCCGAAAATCGCCGTCAATCTGTCGGTACGCCAGTTCAAGCCCGGTGTGCTGATCGAGCAGGTTCGCAGCGTGCTCAATGAAACCGGATTTCCGCCGCATTTGCTCGAGCTGGAAGTGACCGAGAGCCTGATCATGCGTCGCATTCATGAAGTAGTCGATATGATGCACTCGCTCAAGCAAATGGGCGTGACGCTGGCGATTGATGATTTTGGCACCGGCTATTCATCGTTGTCGCAGCTCAAGCATTTGCCGCTCGATATTCTGAAAATTGACCGCTCGTTTATCGAGGGGATTCCGCAAAATGAAGACGATATCGCGATTGCGCAAAGTATCGTGGCGATGGCGAAAAAGCTGAGCCTGAGCGTGGTTGCCGAAGGCGTTGAAACCCGTGAACAAATGGCAACTTTGCGCAATGCAGGTTGCGATACGATGCAGGGTTATTACTATTCAAAACCCTTGGGCGAAGCCGAAATGCTCAGCTTGCTCGAGGGGTATCACTACGCAGTCTAAATATTTATTGATCTAGGTTTTAATACCCTATCGAGGTATTGAGCGCCAAGCCCAACGCCAGCGGAACAAACAGCAACGAAGCCAAAGTCCCGGCGACAACCTGCGCTGCAACCAGCTCCGGATCCTGACCATATTGTTCGGCAAACAGGTAATTGAGTACGGCCGGCGGCAATGCGCCAAACAGCAGCAAAATGCCGGCCTGTGCATGCGGCAGAGCGTGCGCCAGCGGCCAGGCCAGCGCCAGGCCGGAAAGCGGGCACAACACGCCACCGAGCAAACCGGCACCCCAGCGCGTTACTTTGAATTGCGCCATTCGCACGCCCAGCGCAAACAGCATCAGCGGAATGGCGACTTCGCCGAGCATTTTGACCGGCTTGATCAGCCAGAGCGGGATCTCCAGTTGCAGGTACTGCACCAGCAGCCCGGCCAATAATGCCCAGACCATTGGCGTTTTAATCACTTCGCTTAATGGCGCATGCCGGTTGAACAGTTTGATTCCCAGCGTGAAATGCAGCAAATTGATCAGCACAAAAATGGCAATGGCCGCTGGAAAATGAGTTTCGCCAAAAGCGAACAGCCACAGCGGCAGCCCCATATTGCCGGTATTGGTGAACATTTGCGGCACGCTGAAAGCGATCGGATTAAAGCGCATTGTGCGAGCGAGCAGGTAGGCCACCAGCCCCGAGCCGCAAACGACGACGGTCGATAGCAGCATCAGCAGCCAGTATTGTCCCAGCTGCGCATGTTTGCCGGCCATCGCGGCAAAAACCAGCAAAGGGGACAGCAGCTCGACATTGAGCCGGTTGGCCGCGCTCATATCGACCGGGCGATGGCGTGCATAGAGCCAGCCGATGACAATAATCAGCATCACCGGTGCAATAATCTGAAAAAGAGGGTAGAGCGTTGGCAAGGGGAAACCCTGAAAGATCGAAAAAAAGCCGGCTGCTGCTTCCTTGGCTTTGTTGACGTTTGATTTGCGGCTCGCGCAGTGCTTACCTTGCGCCGTAAACCATCCGTTGCGCAAAGCCTTTGCGTAGCCATTCCAGCTGGTCTATCGCCATCAGCCCCATGCTGCGTGCGTGTTTCAGCGGCAATGACTGCGCTTCGAATAAATGAATCAGGCTGTCGGTGAATACGGTGACCAGACCGGCGTCGCGCGCGCGCAGCTGGCGATAGCGTTGCAGGCTGGCTGCTTCGCCGAGCTGGTTTTTCGGCGTGACGGCGAGTACTTGCGCGAGTGTTTCGGCGTCGCGCAAACCTAAATTGAGCCCTTGTCCGGCCACCGGATGTAGTGTTTGCGCTGCATTGCCGATCAGCACGACGCGCTGGCCGACGACTGAATTCAGTGTCTTGAGTGAGAGCGGCCAGCTGGCGCGCTCGGCGACTGCAGTAAAGCCGGTGACTCGGTCGGCAAAGCGCTGTTCGATTTCGGCGATAAAATCTTCATCGTTTAATGCCAAGCGCGCAGCGGCCTGTTCGGGTGTTTGCGTCCAGACCAGCGTGTATTGCATACCATTGGGGAGTAATGCCAGCGGGCCATCGTCTGCAAAGCGCTCGAAGGCAATACCCAGGTGTGGATGTTTGGGGGTCAGTTTGGCGAGTACGGCGTGTTGTTCGTACGATTTGACCTGTTGCCGGATGTCGGGCAGTTGGCTGATCAGTTGGCCGCCTTCGGCCAGAATAAGTAGCCGGCAGGTGAGCTGATGCTCGCTGCTTCCAGTTTCCGTTCCATTTTCCATCTTTACGTAGGCAAAGGCGGCCATCTGTTTGATCGCTGTGACTTTAACGCCCAGCGCCAACGGCGTGCTGCCCGCCTTGAGTGCATCGAGTGCGCTTTGTGCCAAGGTCTGATACGGGACGGTGCAGCCCAGTTCGGCCAGATCGAGATCCGCCGCATCGAGCACGGTGCGTCCCAATGTGCCAGCTTGTGAAACATGGACTTTGTTGATCGGTGTGGCAAGGAGCGTATCGTGCCAGAGGCCGGCTTGCTGCAATTTGATCTGGCTGGCATGCGAAAGCGCCAGCGCGCGCGGATCTTTGCCGACTTCGGTTCTGGCTTCAACCAGCAGCACATCGTGTCCGCTGGCACTCAGTGTTTGCGCCAGCAGCGCACCGACCGGGCCGCCGCCCACAATCAGGATGTCAACGTGTTGCGGTAAATGTTCGATCAGCATCGCCAGTGTCCAGTCCAAGAAAAACCCGCGTCCAGCATCGGCTGGCGCGGGCTTATTTTACCGCTCAAGCGAGTCGCGCGCGACTTATTTGCCTGCCGCCATGACCGCTTCAATTTCGGCGACGGTTTTCGGGCATTCGACATTGAGGTTGTCGTGACCGAGTTCGGTAATCAGTACGTCGTCTTCGATCCGCACGCCGATGTTTTCAAATGCTTTGGGGACATTGGCCGCCGGGCGAATATAAAAGCCTGGTTCGACCGTCAGCACCATGCCGGGCTGCAAAGTTCGCCAGTTGCCTTCGACTTTGTAAGCGCCGACATCGTGCACGTCCAGCCCCATCCAGTGGCCGGTACGGTGCATGTAGAACTGGCGGTAGCTGCCGGTTTCCAATACTTCGTCGAGCGAACCGGTGAGCAGACCCAGATCGAGCATGCCTTGCGCCAGCACGCGGGTCGCTGCGTCGTGAATTTCATTCCACAGCTTGCCGGGCTGGCAGTGCTCGAAAGCGGCGTATTGCGCTGCGAGGACGATTTCATACACGGCTTTCTGTTCCGGCGTAAACCGGCCATTGACTGGGAAAGTACGGGTAATGTCGCTGGCGTAGCCGTGCAGCTCGCAACCGGCATCGATCAGGAGCAGATCACCGTCGTTCATACGGGCATTGTTGTCGCCGTAATGCAGGCAGCAGGCATTGGCGCCGCTGGCAACAATGCTGTTGTACGCTGGCGAGCGCGAACCCTGACGATAGTAATCGTGCAGCATTTCGGCTTCAACCTGATATTCAAACTGACCGGGCTTGGCAAACTGCATGGCACGTATATGCGCGTGAGCGTTGATGGATCCCGCTTGGCGCAATATACCCGCTTCAAAACTGTCCTTGATCAGGCGCATTTCATCGAGCACGCTGCGCACATCGATGATGCTGCCAGGCGCCGAGACGCCGGTACGCGCCATCGCACGCACTGCGGTCAGCCAGCGATTGATATTTCGGTCCCAGCGCATTTCCTTGGCGAGCGGGTAGTAGATGCGTGGCTGGTTTTGCATCAGTTCGATCATGCGGGTATCGAGTTCGTCCAGCGGATAGGCCGCATCAAAACCGAAAGTACGTGCCGCTGCCGCAGGACCATAACGGAAACCATCCCAGATTTCGCGTTCTTCATCTTTGGGGCGGCAGAACAGGATGTTTTCGGTTTTGTTTTCACCGATGATTTGCACCAGCACCGCATCAGGCTCGGTAAAACCGGTCAGATAGTAAAACCCCGAATCAAAGCGGAAAGGATAATGGGTATCGGCGTTACGGATGATTTCCTGTGTCGTCGGAATAATCACGATGCCGGGCGCAAGCTGGCTGGCCAGTTGCTGGCGACGCGCGATACAGGTGTCGATAAGCTGTTGCATTGATGAGTCTCCAGATCGGCCGATGGGGGGCGGGGAACACCGCAGTGTATGCATCACAATACACAAGGCCGCAATGGCGGCCTGTGTCGAGGTCAATTGTATTTAGATTTAGGTGTTGCGCAATCTTATCGCTTTACCTGATTGAAGCGCTTGGTGCTTTCAGCTCCGCCAGCATGGGCTTCGAGTTTATCGCCAACGGTCTGATCAAGCCGATCCAGCCGGTCGCGCGGTGATGGGTGTGTACTGAATAACAATGCGACCGCGCTGTCGCCAGGATTGACCGAACCGAGCATTTGCAGAACGCTAACCAGCGCATACGGATTGTATCCGGCGCGCGCTGCCAGCACCATGCCGTTGACGTCGGCTTCGTATTCATCATTTTTGTCCAGCCCGCGGACAAAGACTTCAGACAAAGCCTTGCCGCCTTTGGCGCCAACCTGTGCGCCGGCTTTACCACTGTTGTAGTCAGCAATCAGTGAAATCAAATCAGCACCGGCTTGCTGGCTTTTGCTGCTGGCCAGCGCCCTGATATGGTGTTTTTTGGTGACGTGGGTAATTTCATGCCCCAGCACGGCGGCCAGCTCGGCCTCCGATTTGATGCGATCCCACAGGCCGCGAGTAATCAGAATATAGCCGCCGGCAGCGGCAAAACTGTTGATATTGGGCGTATCGATGACGCCAAAACGCCAATTCAGATTGGGTTGCTCCGATTGCAGTGCGACCCATAGCCCGACCTGATTGACATAGCGCTGGACTGCCGGATCGTTCAGCAGTGGCGCGGCACCAAGCAGATTGGCCATTGCATTCTGCCCCATGGCTTCTTCCTGCGCCGGGGTCAGCCCTTTGGCCGAGGTATTGAGCGCTTCGCCGGCATTATTGAGCACACTGATGCTTTTATTGATGTTTTCCGGCGTCAGCAATTTATTCAGATCGAAGGCCATTGCCGGCATGGACAGGGTTGCCATGATCAACGCACTCATCGCGAGAGGTTTAACTGGATGCATGATTAGGGCCTCCGTTGATTCGGATTGTAATTGGAATCTGTATTACCGGTACCGGTACCGGTGCTGCTCAGCTCGGGCACATTGGCAGCCAGCAGGCGATTGGCCTGGGCGCCTTTGATCGCATCGGCTGGGCGCGCTGCAAAGCTGTTCATTTTATTGACTTCGGCCAGATTCGGAACGGCGTTCTTGATTTGCTCGGCAGAAAGTCCTTTGACGCCTGTCGTCACGGTTTTGCCCGATGAACCGGTTTTCATTACATTGGAGAGCGCATTGCTTGAGCTGGTGCTGCCGCTACTGGTACGGACATTGAGCAGCTTGATCCAGCCTGTTTGCCCGCCAGCAAGTCTGACTTCCATCCACGCGCCTTTGCGCGAACGGATATCGACTGGTGTATTGGCCGTGATATTAAGCAGCACCGTCGAATCCAGATAGGGCTTTTCACGCAACTCGGTTTTGCGGATGACTTCACCCGGTTCGGCCAGTGCGAAGCTGCTCAACAGCAGCAAGGTATACACAAAGGATTTCATGATTTTTTCCTCGGTTCATAAAGTTGTACCGCCTGCTCGCGCCCCTTTACATGGTGTATGTCGCGATCCTGAAATTCAAACTGCTCGTGCGATGCCGCGCGCATGCATTCTTCAGAAACCAGAATCCTTGCGATGCCCTTGGTCAAACCTTCGATACGGGATGCTAAATTCACCGTATCACCAATTACCGTGTAATCAAGTCGCGATTCGGCGCCAATAAAACCAACGACAGCGGGCCCGGTATGAATGCCGATGCCAACGTCAAAATCGGCGTTCAGATCTTTGAGTTCGGCCTTGAAGTGTTCCAGTGCTTCGCTCATTTCAATGGCGGCGGCAATGGCGTTGCTGGCATGATTGGGGTCGTTGGCTGGCGCGCCCCAAAACGCCATGATGGCATCGCCGATGAATTTGTCCAGCGTGCCGCCATGCTTGAAAATAATGGCAACCTGCATCGAAAAATAGCGGTTCAGTAATTCGACAATGTATTCGGGCGTATGGTTCTCCGACAGCGTGGTAAAGCCGCGAATATCCGAGAATAAAACAGTCAGTTCACGCGACTCGGCTTTTTTGTTCATATCGATCTGGCCGCTGGCAATCAGCTCGCCGACCACGCGTGCATCCAGAAAGCGCGAAAACATTGCAACAGCCTGTTCGCGACTGGCTTTTTCGGCCAGATACGACATCAGCGCGGCCAGCCAGAAATATGCCCAGCCCCAGGCGAGCGGTGCGGCCAGCGGCAAAAACCAGTTGCGTTGCAGCCCCAGCCACATCAACGCAATGCCCAGTATGCTCAGTGTCAACATGAGTCCGGCCAGAGCGAGCGTGTTTTTCCTGTGCTTAAAACCCAGCAGCAATAGCGCTGCCAGTAGTAGCGAGAATAATGCAAACGGCCAGCGGGGCGGGTCGCGCAGCCAGTTATCGTTTTTCAAGTTATCAATCGCGGTCGCGAGAATTTCAACGCCGGGGTAGGCCGCATTGAGCGGTGTCGAACGCAAATCCTGCAAGCCCGGCGCGGCAGTACCAATCACGACGATTTTGTTGCGAAATTCATTCGCTGCGCGGCGGGGCTGCTCGCTATTGGCATCGCGGTAAATATCCGAATAGGCAATATGCGGGTGAGATTGCTGCCAGTTCAGGCGAATTTTCTGCTGCGAAACTGCGGCCCATTTGAAATCCTGTGCCAGTCGCCACGGTAGCGATGAAATCAGCCAGCCATCGATGGCTTGCCCAATCAGATAATGCCGACCTATTCCGTCGGCATCGGGCTGGAAGTTGATCAGCCCGCCGCGCCACGAAGATTTATCCAGTACGCTAGGCAGCAGCAAAACCGCACGCGCATCGGGCTTGGCTTGTGCTGTTTTGATCAAACCGACGCTGGCGGGCAGTGTTTTCAGTTCTATCGGATTGCCGTCGGCCAGCTGAGAGTGGGCGAAGTACAGATTCGGATATTGCGCAACGACCTGCCTGAACAGCGCATCCGATTCGGTTCCAAAAGTATCGGGCTCGTTAAACAGAATATCGAAAACAATCGCTTTGGGTTGCTGCGCGATGATGTGTTCGATCAGCTCGGCATGAATCGCCCGCGGCCAAGGCCATTTACTGGCGACCTCATTCATCTCTTCCAGACTTTTCTGGTCAATATCGACAATCACGATTTCGTGATCACTTTGCCGATTTTGCGCATTATGTTGCAGCAGCCAGTCACCGAGACGCCAGTCCAGACTTTGCGTGAAATTGAAAACGCCAAAATCGAGCGCGATCAGCAAGGCGATCAGGACAAACAGGGCAGCAAAGCGGCGAAAGTGCATGGTGCGTATCCGCATGGAAAAGTAAGTCTTTATAAGCTGTTTCCGGCTGGCTGACAAAGCAAAACTTGTTATGGTCAGGCAAACTGAAAAATCAATTCCGAGCAGAGTTGATTTTGCTGGGCGCGCTTGCAAGGTGATTGTTGAGACAGCTGGAAATATTCAAATGATGGCCATTGTTATGCTGGGTATATTCATGCAAGTCAATTGTAAAATAGCTTATCGCTGATTACCCTTGCTGGGTATTTGTCGAACCAGAGTGGAAGATGGACTTGAGGTCGTGGACAGATGCAGATTTGCCGATAAATGACTTGATCTATTTGCCGATTAATAGGGCTCGCGTATGATCAATTCAGCTTGTAAGGTAATGGGCTGTGGCCATTAAAAAGCCTGTTCGATCCATTGGGCTTCGATATATTGCAGAGAGAAATATCATGCATCGTTTCTTGCTCGTTTTACTGCTCAGCATTCAATGTGCCCATGCGCAGATCTTGCTGGCAGTGCCACGCGATGTGATTCTGGATTACCAGAAATTATTGCGTAATCGCGAGGTGCAGGAAATCCGCGACTATAGCGGCCCCGGCGCACGACGGGATACGGTTGAACTCATTTTGTTTCAGCAAGCCCTGCAGCGCGGCGGGATGAACGAGCAGGTTCATCTGGTTCCGGTAGACAGCTATGCGCGCAGTTTGCTGGAAGTCGAAAATGGAACGGTCGAGGCCACCGGAACTTCGGTCTGGGCCAGTGATGTGACGCAAAGTAAAGCGCGACTTTCTGTCCCGCTGATTCGCGATGGTGAGTATGTCGTCGGATTTTATATGGTCGAGGGCCACCCGCAGTTGCGCAAAGTGGGACTGAAAGAGTTGCGTGGCATGACGGTGGTGACCAATAAAGCCTGGAAAAACGATATTGCAACGCTGGATAATCTGGGAATAGGCAATGTCCAGAGCGCGCCAACTTTTGGCATGATCGCCAAAATGCTGCGCGAAGGGCGGGGCGATTTCACGATGGCATCATTTAAATCATCGGCAGATATGTCGTTCGAAGTCGAAGGCGTGCGGCTGGTGCCGATTCCGGGAATGAAAGTAGCGATGCCCGGTTCGCGGCATTTTCTGCTGGCACCGACCGCTTTTGGCGCTCAGGTATTGGAGGCTTTGAACAAAGGGCTCAGCCAGATGCGCAAAGAAGGGCTGATTCGCCGCGCTTATACCGATGCCGGTTTTTTCAATCCCCGCGTTGAGTCATGGACTTTGCTCAATCCGAATGCTTTTTCAGGTAATTGAGCTGCAAAAAGGGGCGAAAGCCCCTTTTTTTGATTCTAAAATCCAAACCCGCTCAATCAGAAAGCCGGCACAATCGCGCCCTGGTATTTCGTGGTGATGAATTTTTTCACTTCCGGTGATTTGAGCGCCGCAGCGAGTTTTTTCACTGCTACGCTGTCTTTATTATCGCTGCGCGTGACCAGGATATTCACGTAGGGCGATTCTTTGCCTTCAATCGCCAGCGCGTCTTTGCTTGGATTCAGCTTGGCTTCGAGTGCGTAATTGGTATTGATCAGCGCCAGATCAACCTGATTCAGGATGCGTGGCAGCGTTGCCGCTTCCAGCTCTTTGAATTTCAGTTTTTTCGGATTCGCAACGATGTCCTTGCTGGTGGCAAGGATGTTTTTCTTGTCTTTCAGCGTGATCACACCGGCTTTATCGAGCAGCAAGAGCGCACGGCCGCCATTGGTCGCGTCGTTCGGAATCGCCACCGTCGCTCCTTCTTTCAGCTCAGCGAGTTTTTTCACTTTGCTCGAATACGCACCAAACGGCTCAACGTGAACGCCAGCGACGCTGACCAGGCTCGTGCCTTTGCCTTTGTTAAACTCGGTCAAATAAGGCTGGTGCTGGAAGAAATTGGCGTCGAGTTTTTTCTCGGCCACTTGGACGTTAGGCTGGACGTAATCGGTAAAGACTTTGATATCGAGCTCAACACCTTGCTTGGCGAGTGTCGGTTTGATGAATTCAAGAATTTCGGCGTGCGGCACGGCGGTTGCGCCGACGCTGATTTTATCGGCGGCGAAACTTGCACCTGCGCTGATCACGGTGGCTGCGGCGAAAAGTGAAATCATTTTTTTCATGTTAATTCCTTGTGGGATGGGGTATGTTGCTGTGATGATTGATGGTAATGGCTTATGGCTATATACCCTTGGGTGATTGTTTTTCAGTCACCGCACAAGATTAGCATTGTAGGTATATGAGCTTAAAGACCGGTTTTTTATAACTTTATAATCGCCGGTGTATGTCGTGTTAGCGGCGGCTGAAATACTGCACCAGCTTGTCGCCGATCATCTGCAAAACCTGCACCAATACCAAGAGCAGCAGCACGGTAACGACCATCACGTCGGTCTGGAAACGCTGATAACCAAAGCGGATCGCCAGATCGCCCAGACCGCCGCCGCCGATGACACCCGACATCGCCGCATACGACACCAAGGTAATTGCCGTGACGGTGATCGCCGCCAGAATGCCGGGCATTGCTTCGGGTAACAGCGCTTTGATCACGATCTGGCAGGTCGTTGCACCCATGGCCTGAGTCGCTTCGATAATGCCGCGATCAACCTCGCGCAGCGCCGTTTCCACCAGACGAGCAAAAAAGGGCGTTGCGCCGACAACGAGCGGTGGAATCGCGCCAGCAACGCCGAGCGATGTGCCGGTCAACAACACGGTGAACGGGATCATGATAATCAGCAGAATCACGAACGGCACCGAGCGCAACACGTTCACAATAAATGACAAAATGCCGTACACGACAGGCTGGGCGAGTAATTGTTTTTTGCCGGTGAGAAACAGCAATACGCCCAGCGGCAGGCCGAGCAACAGCGTAAACAGCAGCGATCCGCCGAGCATGCTCAGCGTATCGAGTGTCGCCAGACCAATATCGGCCCAGTCGATATTAATGAACAATTCATTGATCAAATTCATGCTCGCAGCTCCTCGATCACAATGCCCTCCGCAGCAAGCCGCGCTAGCATCGCGTCAACTTGCTCGCCTTCCAGCCCCAGCGTGAGCTGGCCGCACGGCGTGGTTTTAATCCGTTCAATACGGCCTGCCAGGATCGAAAAATCAACGGCGTATTCGCGCGCCAGCGCACTCAAGTGCGATTGATACGTTGCTTCGCCTTGATACGTTAAACGCACAATTTTGCCCGGCACATGCGCAAAATCGTCGGCTTCGTCGTTTTCATCGACGTGTTCGCTCTCATAGACAAAGCGGCGCGTCGTCGCGTGTTGCGGGTGTAAAAACACTTGCGTCACCGCGCCCATTTCGACGATTTCGCCGCCGTCAATGACGGCAACACGGTCGCAAATGCTGCGAATGACGTTCATTTCATGTGTAATCAAGACGATGGTCAGCTTGAGCTGCTGATTGATTTCAAGCAGTAGTTGCAGCACCGAAGCGGTCGTTTGCGGGTCGAGCGCGCTGGTCGCTTCGTCGCACAAGAGTAATTTCGGTTGATTGGCCAGCGCACGCGCAATGCCGACGCGCTGTTTTTGTCCGCCTGACAATTGCGCCGGATATTTGTCTGCATGATCGGTGAGGCCGACCAGCTCAAGTAATTCGGCAACGCGTTTAGCAATCGCCGTTTTATCTAGCTCGCCCGCCACTTGCAAAGGAAAGGCGACGTTTTGCGCGACGGTTTTGCTCATCAGCAAATTGAAATGCTGAAAAATCATGCCGATTTTCTGGCGCGATTGGCGCAATGCATCGCTGGAGAGTTCGGTTAAATCAACGCCGTCGAGTAAAACGCGGCCACCCGTCGGGCGCTCTAAGAGATTAATCAGGCGGATCAGCGTTGATTTTCCCGCGCCAGAGTGACCGATCACGCCGAAGATTTCGCCTGCGGCGATTTTCAGGTCGATACGCTTGAGTGCCGGAATATCACGGCCATCAACGCGGTACGATTTACTGAGATTTTCTAATGAAATCAATGGAGTGCCTTTGAAACGTTTCGCTCATTTATTGTAGGAGCGGCTTTAGCCGCGAACGCTCAACTTGTTCGCGGCTAAAGCCGCTCCTACGGTGTTTGTGATCATTGCAATGCCTGCTGTAAAACAGCGCTAATTCGTGTCAAATCGTTGGCTTCAATTTGCCAGTGCGTGACCAGACGCATCCAGCCATTTTCGGGTGGATTCACTTTAATACTCGCTGTGGCAAAAGCGGCGGTCAGCGCAGCGGCGTCGATGTCACGCGTAAAGCGGAACCAGACCATATTGATCTGCACTGAGTCCAGATCGACTTCGATGCCATCAATGGCAGCGAGCTGGCGCGCCAGTTCGCGTGCGTTGTCGTGATCTTCATTCAGACGCAGGCTCATCGTTTTGAGCGCGATCAAACCTGGCGCCGCCAAAACGCCGACCTGGCGCAAACCACCGCCGAGCATTTTGCGCAAACGGCGTGCGCGGGCGATAAAGTCGTGTGATCCGGCCAGCATCGAACCGACAGGTGCCGCCAAGCCTTTACTCAGGCAAAACATCACGCTATCGCAGTATTGCGCGATGTCGCGTACGTCGACTTGCAAATGCGTTGCGGCGTTAAAAATCCGTGCGCCGTCCAGATGGAGCGGGATATTCTGGTCTTGCGCAACTTGCCATACTTCACGCATTGCGGCCAATGGAATCACGCGGCCATTGGAATGTGCGTTTTCCAGACAAATCAGTCCGGTTTTCGGCTCATGAATATCGATGCCGTGGCGGATTTTGCTGTTGATTTTTTCTGCGCTCAAGACGCCATCAACACTTTCAATCGTTCGCAATTGCACGCCACCAATCACCGCGGCACCGCCAGCTTCGTGCCAGACAATATGGCTATCGTCACCGACGATGACTTCATCGCCGCGCTGGCAATGCGTCAAAATCGCCAGCTGATTGCCGAAAGTGCCGCTGGGTACAAAGAGCGCAGCTTCCTTGCCCAGCATGTACGCTGCAGCGTGCTCCAGCTCAATGACAGTCGGGTCATCGCCATAGACATCATCGCCGACGACGGCGTTGACCATCGTTTGACGCATTTCATCGGTGGGCTGGGTCACGGTGTCGCTGCGCAGATCGAGAACTTTCATGCAAGAATCCGGATGGAACAGAACATTTCATTCTGCAGGGCAAAGTACGCTCTGGCTATAGCCGATAATCCTAACCCTGATTGATTTTGCCAGAGTATGCGAGAATGGCGCGATGAAGACTGACAATCAATCTCTATTGGCGCGTAGCATGGCCGCTGTCTGGCATCCGTGCACGCAAATGAAACGCCACGAAAGCTTGCCGCTGGTGCCGATTGCCCGCGCCGATGGCGTCTGGCTGACCGATTGCGATGGCCGTCGTTTGATCGATGGCGTTTCAAGCTGGTGGGTCAATTTATTTGGCCATAACGAGCCGCGTATCAAGGCCGCCATCAGTCGGCAAATGGACACGCTAGAGCATGTCATGCTCGCCGGTTTTACGCACGAGCCAGTCGTTGCGCTCTCCGAAGCTTTAGGCGAATTGACCGGGCTGGGTCATGCGTTTTACGGCTCGGACGGCGCATCGGCAACCGAAATCGCGCTGAAAATGAGCGCGCATTACTGGCGCAATTTGGGTCAGCCGGAAAAAAACCGCTTTGTCTATCTGGCCGACAGTTATCACGGCGAAACGGTCGGCGCGCTATCGGTCACCGATGTGCCGATTTTCCGCACTGCCTACGCGCCCTTGGTGCGCGAAAATTTTGCGGTGATGAGCCCCGATCCGCGGCTGGCCGCCGAGGGAGAATCGGCTGCCGATTACACCACACGAGCGCTCGCTGATCTGGCGCGGGTACTGGCAGCGCATCACGGTGAAATCGCTGCGCTGATCGTCGAGCCTTTGGTGCAAGGGGCGGTGGGTATGGCGATGTATGCGCCGGAATACCTGGCTCAGGCGCGTATACTCTGTGATCAATATGATGTACTGCTGATTGCCGATGAAATCGCAGTCGGTTTTGGCCGTACCGGTACGATGTTTGCCTGCGAGCAGGCGGGGATCAAGCCTGACCTGATTTGCCTGTCCAAAGGCATTACCAGCGGCTATCTGCCCTTGGCGGTCGTACTGTGCAGCGATGCCATTTATCAGGCTTTTTACGCCGACGAGACCGCCAAAGCATTTTTGCATTCGCATTCGTACACCGGCAATGCGCTGGCGTGCGCGGCGGCGTTGGCGACTTTGCAGATTTTCCGCGACGATGACGTGATTGTGCAAAACCGCGACAAGGCACAGACAATGAGCCGTATTTTTTCGCCACTGGCCGAGCACCCGCAAATCCGTCACTGGCGGCAGCGCGGCATGATCTGGGCGTTTGACGTGATCGATGCCCCCCCTGATTTCGCACAGAAATTTTTCCAAAATGCACTAAATGCCGGAGTTTTATTGAGACCGGTAGGAAATACGGTATATTTTATGCCTCCGTATATTATTGATGTCGCACAGACGCAAATGCTCTGCGCTGCGGCATTGCAAGCATTAGAGCGAAGCATAAATCCACCACGGCCATGACTTTGAAATTTATCCTCCCTGAATTTGACCCCAACTTGACTGGCTCGGTTGAGACCGACCCGAAAAAGCTCAAGGAATGGCTGATTGCCTTGCCAACGGCCAATGTCATCGAGGCTGGTCGCTTGATGCTCGACGCCTTGACGGTACTCAATCGAACCAAGCTTGAGCCGGACTTGCGTGCGCCTTTGCTCGCCGAATATCAAAACTCGATTGAAATGCTGACCGGCGCTTTTGAAATCGCCTACGCCTCACCGGGTTTGCCGATGAAAGAGTCGGCGCGACTTGCCGCCCAGCTGGCGCGCAATGTCTGGCACGAGCTGGCAACGGGCTGGAAAGTGGCGATTCAGGAAAAACTCGACGAAAAACGCTTTAGCCTGTTTGGCGGTACCGGTAATAAGGTAGCACCGGCGCTGTTTCAATCTTTGCTGTATGCCTACTGGCGCGTTTTCCAGGTGTCGGGGCGCTTGTACCAGAATTTGTCCGAAGGCATGTGGCTGGAAATGCACCAGACCTTTTGCTATTGCGCCGAAAACAAGATGCTCGACGAGCCTAAAAACGAGAATCCGAAAGACAAGGCCAGCCGTCCGATTGCGACCTTGTACAAACAGATGATTTTGCTGGCCTTGGCCGACCCGCATCGTTTTGCCGGCTCCGAGCTCGATAAAGTGATCGAGATTATCGAAAACTACGCGCCGCATGCACATTTTCAACCGCTGAGTAAATTGTCATCGACTGCGGGTTATTTTCTGATCGAACTCGAGTCTGACAAGGCACCGGTTTATGTCGGCAATCGCTCGCTCGACAATCATCTCGGGCAAGCTTTGCTGTTTGATACGATAGAGCTGGCCAAAAAACTGCACAAAGCCGAGCATTCGGTCGAGGCGCAGGCACCAATGGCCAAAGATCGCGCCAAAGTGCTGATGTGGCTGGAAATCCTGCGCCGGGTGATCCGGCAATGGAGCATTGTTCCGCATCGCATGTATCAACGGATTCCAACTCATTCGAGTATCAGCGTCGCTTTCGGTTTGCGCCGTACCGCATTCCGTTTGAATCAGGGGCAGCCCGGCGGCGCGGAGCATATTATTGTTGCGGAAAAAGATCTGGAATTGACGCAGTGGCAAGTGATTAACGAAAGCCCAGGTGGTTATGGGATTTTGACCCAGCATTTGCCCGACGAGCGTGCCAAAGCCGGCGAGATTGTCGCCTTGTCGGTCGCCAAGGAAAGTCACTGGATGGTCGGATCGATCCGCTGGATGCAACAGCATCATAACGGCGCAATGGAAATGGGTTTGCAGGTGATGAGCGCCAAAGCGGTCGCCATTCTGATGCGCTCAACCCAGCAGAGCGAAGCGGGCAGTTATTTTCCGGCTCTGCTGCTGCCGGCGATTCCGGCGCTCAAACAGGCTGCACGCCTTGCCGCGCCAAAAGGGCAATACACACCGTTGCGTGAGTATTCGGTACTGATGGGCGAGCGCGAAATGTTTGTCCGTGCGGCCAAACTGATCGAGCAGCAAAACGGTTATGATCTGTTCGAATTCACGGGCGAATTGAACTGATTATTTGCGATCCATTGGGGTATTGCTTTCCAGGTTGGGTTCGCTCTGCTCTTTGGGCTGATACTCTGGTTGGGTATTTGGCAGCTTGGCGCGTGGATGCGTCTTGTCATACACCTCGGCCAAATGCTGAAAGTCCAGATGCGTGTAAATCTGGGTGGTCGCAATACTGGCGTGGCCGAGCAGCTCCTGCACCGCACGCAAATCACCGGATGATTGCAGCAAATGGCTGGCGCAGCTATGGCGCAGTTTATGCGGGTAGAGCGGTTCCTTGATTCCCAGTTTGACTTGCCAGTGCCTTAAGCGCAATTGCACCGCGCGAGTCGTCAAAGGGGTGCCATTCTTGCTGACAAACACGGTATTGGTCTGGCCACGAACCCATTGAGGGCGAATCGTTAACCAGTGTCGCAAAGCTTCGATTGCCGCTTTGCCGATCGGCACGATCCGGGTTTTATTGCCTTTACCGGTGATGCTGGCCATCCCGTGCGGTATATCCAGATCAATCAGCCTGACGTTGACCAGCTCGCCGACTCGCAGTCCCGACGAATACGCCAGCTCGAAAATTGCCTTGTCGCGGGCATCGAGTCCCTCGTCGTCGGGCATATTTTCGAGAAAGCCGACGGCGTTATCACTATTGAGTGTGGCGGGCAGGGCTTTGCTGACTTTGGGCGCTTTGATGCCTTCGACCGGATTGAGCGGCCAGTGAAAATCGCGAATCATCAGCCGGTAAAAAACACGCCAGGCCGATAAAATCCGGGCAATTGAACGGCCAGATAAACCACTACTTGCCAGCTGGCGAATAAAACCGCGGATTTGTTGCGCGCCAAGCTGCTCCAGATTGTGTGACTGACTTAAGCGAGCCAGATGTTGTAAATCGCGCTCGTAGGCCGCCATCGTGTGCGGGCTGGCCATTTTTTCACCTTGCAAATGGCGGAAAAAATGGACAAATAGCGCCTGAGTGGCGCTATCTGGTGTAAATGTATTTGCTGCGACTTTATGCTTGGGCATCGTCAGGAATGACGCGCCTGATGGCCGCCGACACCAGCTCGGACAGGCGCTGCAGATACAGCGTTCCCATATCGGGGTAAAAACGGTCGCTGTCATTGCTGGCCAATACCAGGATGCCAAAGGGCGTTTCTCCCTGTTTCAGGGCAAACTGGGCAAATGATTTTAGCTCGCCCGTATCGCTCGCAAACCAGTCGAGTACCTCGTCGGTCACATAAGGCCCGCAATAGGGAGAAACCAGATTTTCAGCCAGTTTGCTGATGGTTTCGCTGACCGGCGAGAATTCCATCAGGTTGCAGTCACCAGCAGGTAGCCACAGACGCAGGGTCATAAAGGGAACGCCAAAACGTTCTTTCAAATGATATTCGAGCGTCCCGATAATCGAAGACAGATCATTCGCGCGCATCAAATCGACGGTGAGGTGATGCAGTTTGTTGGAAATGCTATCGTTTTCGACGCCAAACTGCAGCAGCTCGCTAAGACGAACTTCTAATTGACGATTGCGGTCACGCAGTGTCAGTAATTGACGCTCGGCCAGTGAAACGGCATGGCCGCCATGACTGTGCGGGACAAAAATCTGTGCAATATCGTCTGCAAAATCGTCAAAAAATGCCGGATTTTGCTTGAGCCATAGAACAATATCATTCGCTTGCATGTTGCCCTCGATTAAATATCTATAGAACCTTCAAATACGGTAACCGCAGGTCCCGTCATCATCACTGGCTGACCTGTGCCAGCCCACGAAATATGTAAATCGCCACCACGGGTATGCACCAGCACAGTTTCATCGAGCAGGCCGCGGCGGATTCCGGTGACGACCGCAGCGCAGGCGCCCGTACCACAGGCCAGCGTTTCACCGGCCGCGCGTTCAAACACTCGCAGGCGGATTTGACGACGACTGATGATCTGCATAAAGCCGGCGTTCACTTTTTGTGGGAAGCGCGGGTGATTTTCGATCAAGGGGCCGTGCTCAAGCACCGGCGCGTCATCGACTGATTCAACAACCTGCACGGCATGTGGGTTACCCATCGAAACGACCGAAATGTCATAAACCTGACCATCAACGATCAGCGGGTCAATGATGGCTTCGTCGGGAGCCTGAAATGGGATTTCCTGCGGTTTGAAACGCGGCACGCCCATATTGACGGTGACATTGCCGTCGGATTCGAGCTTGGGATAAATCACGCCTTTGGCGGTTTCGACGGCGATTTCGGTTTTGTCGCTCAAGCCTTGATCGAAAACAAAGCGGGAAAAACAGCGCGAGCCATTGCCGCACTGCTCAACTTCGGAGCCGTCGCAATTGAAAATGCGGTAGCGAAAGTCGATGCCGGGTGTGCTGCTTTTTTCAACCAACAACAGTTGATCAAAACCGATGCCGAAATGGCGATCACCGAGCTGGCCAATTTGTTCGCTGCTGAGCGTTACTTGCTGGCGAACACCGTCGATCACCATAAAATCATTGCCCAGGCCCTGCATTTTGCTGAATTTTAATTTCATGCTGTCGGTATTTTCTTGAAGTTGGATAAGGCTAACGCTGCAGTGCAGCAGCGGCAAGTTAATCTGCGAAAAGTCGGCCGTATTCGACCATTAAGCAACGATCCATCACGATGGGAATCCCGGCCGCTTTGGCGCGTTCGGCCGCCGCCTCGTCGATAATACCCAGTTGCAGCCAGATGGCTTTGGCGCCGCGCCCAATTGCTTCGTCGACGACATGACCCGCTTCTTCGCTGCGGCGGAACACATTCACCAGATCAATTTCGCCGGGAACGCTCGCCAGATCGGGATATACCTTTTCCCCAAGGATACTCGCCAGCGGTTTGGGCGTGACCGGAATAATCTTGAAGCCCCATTGCTGCATCAATTTACTCACGCCATGGCTGGCACGCGTCGGCTTGTCGGACAGACCGACCACGGCGATGCGTTTGGTTGCGAGCAAAATGGCTTTGATTTCTGCATCGGACGGATTCTGGAAAGTCATGCTGGCTTATCCTGTGGGTATCTTGCTGTAGATTAATCCGCTATTGCTCTGGGGGTGTATACACCCCTAGAGTAGGTGAATCTGAAAGCGTGCCAAGAGCTGGGCGTAGACAAAAAACAAAGCGATCGTTGCGACTGCACTGACGATCAGCGCTGGCCAAAAACCCAGTTTCGCCAGCAAAAATGGAAAAACCAGAAACATCGGCAAAGTCGGCAACACATACCAGAAGGTATACCAGGCATGCGCAGCAATTCTGGCATCGGGTTGTTTTTCAACATAAAGCCAGATCAGCGTCAGGCAGGTGACCAGTGGCAGCGCGGCCAGTAAGCCTCCAATCCGCTCATAGCGGCTGGCGACTTCGGAAATACCGACCACCACGGCGGCGGTGATCAGGTATTTGGCGATCAGATACGCGGTGTTGCCCATATTAACCCAGTACCATCACCGCATCGGCTTCAACAATTGCGCCTTTAGGCAGTGCCGCAGCCTGCACAGCTGCGCGAGCCGGGAAGGGCGCGCTGAAGTATTCGCCCATGATTTCATTCAATTTGGCAAAGTTGGCCAGATCAACGACAAACACACCCAGCTTGACGATGTCGGACAAATCGCCACCGGCGGCCTGACATACCGCGCGTAGGTTCTGGAAAACGCGATGTGTTTGCGCTTCAAAACCGTCAGCCAGCTCGCCGCTCACCGGATCAAGGCCGATCTGGCCCGACAAATACACGGTGTTGCCGACTTTGACCGCCTGCGAATAAGTGCCAACGGCTTTCGGTGCGTTATCGGAATGGATGATTGCTTTGCTCATGGTGTGTTCCTTTTTCATCAAAAAAATAATATCCGTAGGAGCGGGCTCGCCCGATTAATTACGTTTATTGGCATTAATCGCATACGGCTCGGGATGCACGCGACCTTTGTGCAGCAAATCATCTGCGGCATAAATATGGACAATTTCGACCAGAATCAGGTCGGCAACGACCGGATTGCCGATCGCGATTTGCTGCAAAAACCGGCCTTCGAGCGCGACGCCGCAATTTTCCAGTCGTGGCGTTTTGACCTGTTGCGAAGGACTAAATTGCAGTCCGAGTGCGTCGATTTGTTCCTGCGAAGGCGGAATGCCCGATCCGGTAGCATGCACGGCCGGTGCGTGATCGTGCGACGGGATATGGATCACGCAATCGCCGGTTTGCTGCAAATTGAGCGCGGTGTCTTTCTGCTCGTTCTCGCCTTCGTTTGCCATGCGCCGGTTGACGCTGAGCGACACAATCATCGGGTCGCTGGAGACAATATTGAAATAGGAAAATGGCGCGATATTGATTTTGCCAGCCGCATCAATGCTGCTCACCCAGGCAATCGGCCGCGGCACGACGCAGTCGGTGATCAGATTGTATTTTTCGCTCGGCGACAATGTCGCGACTGGCCATTCCATAAAAAATCCTATTGGTACGGGTGTTAGGTATGTGCTTGCTGCTTAATATTATTCTAGGTTACAGCCATATACCCATTGTATTCTTGATTGCATTGCGCTGGCTTACGGCCTTTGGACTTAGTGTATTGCTCATGCCTTGTTGTGGCCTAACCCATCCTACGGTAAAAAACGTTCCATCAACACATTCAAAAAGCGCTGGCCTTTCTCTGTCGGCTTGACCCAGTGTAAATCCCTTTCGAGCAGGCCCTCACGACAGGCGCGTTCGATTTCAGCGAAGATTTTGCTTTGCGGCTGTCCGGTGCGCTCGGTAAATAACGCCAGCGGAAAACCTTCGGTCAGGCGCAATAGATTGAGCATAAATTCAAACG
The DNA here is from genome assembly GCF_046530675.1 of Chitinibacter sp. S2-10. Taxonomy (GTDB): domain Bacteria; phylum Pseudomonadota; class Gammaproteobacteria; order Burkholderiales; family Chitinibacteraceae; genus Chitinibacter. Next base: position 2,422,645 of record NZ_CP172558.1, read on the forward strand.
GCAATTCGCTTTTCTCGACGACGTTTTCGGTCTGAATCGCATTGCCGGCGGCCATTTTGGCCAAGTATTCCGTCGGCTGTTTATAGCGTGCCTGGCGAATGATTTTATCGTGAAAACTGATTTTGCCGTGCGCGCCAGCGCCAATGCCCAGGTAATCGCCAAACTGCCAGTAATTCAGATTGTGCTGGCTGCGCCGTCCACTTTTCGCGAAAGCACTGGTTTCATAATGCTCAAAACCGGCGCTCGCCAGTTCAGCTTCGATCATTTCCTGCATATCGGCGGCCAGATCGTCGTCGGGCAGCGCGGGCGGGTAGCGATGAAACAGCGTATTGGGTTCGAGCGTGAGGTGATAGGCGCTTAAATGCGTTGAATTGCATTCAATCGCCAGACGAATATCGGCCTGTGCCTGCGCCAGACTTTGCTTGGGCAGCGCGTACATGATGTCGAGGTTGAAATTGCTAAAATGCTGATGCGCAATTTCGACCGCGCGCAAGGCTTCGTCGCGATTATGAATCCGCCCCAAGGCGCTTAAATGCTCAGGATTAAAGCTTTGAATGCCGATTGAGAGCCGGTTGATCCCCGCTGCGGCGTAGCCGGCGAACTTTTCGATCTCGAATGTCCCCGGATTGGCTTCGAGCGTAATTTCAGCGTCGGGGTTGAGCTTGACGCGTGCGCGAATCGCCTCCAGCAATCTGTCCATGCTGGCGGCTGAGAATAAACTCGGCGTGCCGCCGCCCATGAAGATGCTCGAAACCGAACGCCCCCAGACTTGCGGCAGCACACTTTCCAGATCGCTAATCAGCGCGTCGATATATTGATCCTCAGGCAGACCGCTCGCGGTGGTGGCATCTTTGACCGCATGCGAGTTGAAGTCGCAATACGGGCATTTCTTCACGCACCACGGGAAATGAATATACAAAGCCAGTGGCGGCAGTGCGGTGAGGCCGGACGAGAGTTGCTGAAGCGAAATGGTCTGCATGGTGCTTATTGTTTGGCGGTTTTGGCCATGGCTTTTTTGGAGTATTCGACCATGCCATTGAGCACTTTGTAGTCAGGGTGGCTAGTTTTAATGTCCATTTTGCCGTCATTCATTGCAGCAAAATACTGTTTGCACGCGGCTTCCGGGCCTTTTTTCTCGAATGCAGTTTTGATGACTGAATCGGATTGTTCATTGAAGGTTTTTTTCATATCCGCCTGTACTTTTTTGGCGGTTTCTTCACCTTCAAATTGCTGGACTGTCGCAAAATAGCCGCCCATATAATCGGCGTGGGTTTGCAGGTAGATTTTATTTTTATCGATCCATTTTTTGAGTGAAGCCTTGATTTTTTCTTCGTTCAAATCGGGTTTGTCCTTGCAGGCCATCGCCATTTTCTGCTGAATGATGATGGTCATGCTCAGATTGCCGGTGGCCTGATTGCGCTCGGGGGTAAATGGATTGTTGATTTCGCTCACTGCCGAAGCCTGGCTGGCTTTTTTGGACGGGGTTGCCGCCATGCTGGTGGCAACCGGGAAAACGAGCGCGAGCGCCAATAGAGCTTTTTTCATGTGATTTCTCTGTGGATTTGAATTGAAATTGGGGGATTCAGGATTTGCGATAGGGGTCATGCAGTCTATCGACCAGTTGATGCAGCACTTGCCGCATCTGTTCGGCCGAGACTTCCATCAATAAACCGTCTTCAAACAGGTCTTGTGCCATTTGCGACAATTCATCGAGGTTTTCATTCATGACTTTGACTTTCTCGGTGCACGACACCACGCTGCCATCGTCGCGGCACCATTTGGCCCAGCGGCTTTCGCCGTGGCTGAGATGGGGGTGGCTCATAAACCGGTTTCCTGCAGTTTCGCGATCAGACTTTTAAGCGCTTTGGCGCGGTGTGAAATCTGGCTTTTTTCTTCATGCGTAATCTGGGCGACGGTTTTATTCAATTGCGGCAACCAGAACAGCGGATCATAACCGAAACCGCCTGCCCCCTGTGCAACTTGTGCAATTTCACCGACGCAAACGCCGTCGGCAATCAGCGGTTGCGGATCATGCTCACTGCGTACCAGCACCAGCGAAGCATAGTACCAGGCACGACGATCAGATTGGCCGGCCAGCTCAGTCAGCAGCTTGGCATTATTACGCTCGTCCGATTTGGGCTCGCCCGCGTATCTGGCTGAATAAACGCCGGGTGCGCCGCCTAGCGCGTGAACACAAAGCCCGGAATCATCGGCCAGCGCGGGCAGGCCGGTGATTTTGGCGGCATGCCGCGCTTTGGCGAGTGCGTTTTCGACAAAAGTGCCATAGGGCTCGGGACATTCGGGGACGTTCAGCTCGCCCTGTGCGATGATCTGCAGCTCGAATGGTGATAGTAAATGGGCAAACTCTTTGAGTTTGCCCGCATTATTGCTGGCGAGGACGATTTTCTGCATAGATTAATCTTTGGGTATATAGCTGTACTAAATGAAATTTCTGCCTTGCAGCCATATACTGTGGCGGGGTAATTAATAAACTTTTTTACTGAGTATCATCAGCTCTTGCTCGCGCTTCATCTGGAAACGGTTAAGGACACTCATTCCAACCAGGATAGGGCCATTGTCAACGCTGTCCCGGATCACCGTTTGCACATCATAGAGCATGACATTGCCGACTTTGACTTGAGGTAATTTGATCAGCCAGGCACCAATCCGGCCATTGGCGGTTTGCGAATAACCGATCTGACCATCCTTGTACTTGATGTTCATGCTGTCGGCCGTGTTGCGAGAAATTGAAAGGTGAGTCGCTCCGGTATCGACGATGCCTTTCTGGGCGGTCTGATTGATCCCGACGTCAACCATATAATGGCCGCGCTCATCGGGTGTCAGCGTCAGCGAGCCGCCGCCAGTGGCTTGCCCTGATTCTTGCGAGACATAACCCTGCCCGAGTTGCAGTTGCCGCTGTTTGCCATTACTGCTGATCATGGCCGATTCGGCGTTGACGGTGACGATTTTGAATGCGCCGCTTTCCTGTCCGGCTTGCAGGGTTTTTTTCTGCCCATTGATCTGGAACAGACCTTTGTTGCCCATCGTGCCGAGCAGGACAATATCGTCAGCCAGACTGATGCTGTTTAGGCCGAGCAACAGGATGATAGACACTGCAAATTTGGACATATCAAGACTCGCTATATGGTGATTCACGAAGGGCAAGGCTCTGTTCGATCTGATTGAGCGCCTGTTCGATCAGCCGCCAATCCGCGTTTTTTAACAGTGTGGCATCAGATAGCATTCTGCGCCATTGCCTTGCACCGTACTGCCCCTGATACAGCCCAAGGATATGCCGGGCAATAAAACGCAATGGCGTTCCGGCTGAAAGTTCACTTTCGACAAAGGGCCGCAGATTGGCCATCGCGCCAAGCCGTGTTTGCTCACGTTGTGGCTGTCCATATATTGCCGCATCAACTTCGGTCAGAATCCATGGGTTATGGTAAGCCTCGCGACCAACCATCACGCCATCGACGTGCTCCAGATGACTTAGACTCTGTTCAATCGTGTTAATTCCGCCATTGATAATGATTTCCAGCTCGGGAAAGTCGCGCTTGAGCTGATACACATAATCATATTTCAGCGGCGGAATTTCCCTGTTTTCCTTGGGGCTTAACCCTTTCAGAATGGCGTTGCGCGCATGAACGATAAACGTCTGGCAACCGGCTTGGGCGACTTCGCCAACAAAGTCGCGGACAAAAGCATACTCTTCCACTTTGTCGATGCCGATACGGTGCTTGATCGTCACGTCGATCTGGCAGGCGTCCTTCATCGCTTTGACACAATCGGCAACCAGTTTGGGTTCGAGCATCAGGCAGGCGCCAAAAGAGCCCGACTGCACGCGTTCGCTCGGGCAGCCGACGTTCAGATTAACCTCGTCATAGCCCCAGTTTTCGGTGATTTTGGCGCAACGAGCCAAATCAGCCGGCTCGCTACCGCCCAATTGCAGCGCAACCGGATGCTCGGCCGCATCAAAACGCAAATGCCGCATTGGGTCGCCATGCAAAATCGCACCGGTATTGACCATTTCGGTGTAAAGCCAGGTTTGAGTGGATAACTCACGCGCAAAGCGCCGGTAAAACCGGTCTGTCCAGTCGAGCATCGGGGCGATGCAAAAGCGTCTAGACCTTGTATTTGTTGATTCTATTGGGTTTAGGTCTTGTTTTGCTTGGTTTTCGTTGTTTGGCATTGTTTTGGTTTTATTGGGTTTACTGCGTATTTGTTTGCGTAAAGTGTACCGTGAGTGTACTGTTTTGACTGATTTTTTGTCACGGTACACTGCGGCTTGCGATGGCTACTATTTTACGCATAGAAAACAAAGACGGCACGATTAGTTTTAAGGCTTTGGTGCGCTTAAAGCGGGGTGGCAAGACCGTGCTTTCTGAGGCGCGCAATTTTCTGGTATTGGGCAAAGGCGCGCGAGTCGAGGCCGCTACCCGGCGGGAGGCCGAAGAGTGGGCGGCCAAGCTCACCGAGGCCATGAAAGATGACACGGCACTGCGAACCCGTCACCTCAAAGGCATGACGATTGCCGAGCTGATCAATAAGTACGTTGCCTTTGTCGAGAAAGACAAGCCGTTGGGCGATAGCAAGCGCAGTGTATTGCGGATTGTGTCGGCGGCGCCGCTGGGTCAAATGAGGCTGGTCGATTTGACTGCGGTGGCCTTGATCAATCATTGCCGCGAGCGGCGTGCGCAGGGTGCAAAGCCGCAAACGATCAACCAGGATGTGATTTATCTGGGTGGTGTGCTGCGCACTGCAAAAGCGTATTTCGGCATCGATGCGCCGGTGGCTGAGTTTGACCTGGGCAAAGAGCAGTGCCGGCAATTGGGTCTGCTGGCCAAATCGGCGGAGCGTGATCGCCGTTTGCAACCGGGCGAGCTGGGGGCGTTTCTGGCTCAGGCCGAAAAGTGGAAGCACAAGGGCGTGATTCCCATCGCCGATATCGTGCGTTTTGCGATCGAAACCGGTATGCGTCAAAGCGAGATTGTGGGCCTGCGCTGGGCTGATCTGAATGAGAGCAAAAAAACCATCGTGATTCGGGATCGCAAAGATCCAAAAGAAAAGCTGGGCAACAATCAGATCGTGCCGCTATTGGGCGAAGCATTCTCCATCATCAAGGTGCAGCCGGTGACGGATGAGCGGATTTTCCCCTTTAACGCAGACGGCGTACGGGCGCGGTTCGAGCGCCTGTGCCGCTTGGCCAAGATCGACGGCCTGACTTTTCATGATCTGCGCCATGAGGCGATTAGCCGCTTATTCGAGCAGGGCTACCAGATTCAGGAAGTGGCGCTGGTGTCCGGCCATCGTAGCTGGAAAAACTTGGCGCGCTATACCCAGCTTAAGGCTGAGGATTTGCATCGGGAGGTGTTGCACCCGGTGGATGTTGGTGGGCGTAGTGATCGGCGATGAGGTTGGGCGCTGTTCCGATTGCCCAGATTCGTGCATTTACCACAAACCAAGAATGGTCACCCGCGGGACGTGCCTTTGTCCCGCGAAGCGGTTAGACTTTTACAGTCATAGCAAGGTATCGCCAGCGATGGCCAGCCGGTGTTTGCGATGAAATCTGCCTCGCTGGATGTGCTATTCCGCAAAGCGCGCGATCATGCTCTGATTGAAGGGTTGTGCTTTCACAATAGCCGCGCTGAAGGCCTAACACGTTTGGCCAAAAAACTAATGCCGATGGAGTTGACCAAGGTATCTGGGCATAGGGATTGCGAATTTTGATGAACACGTACTATCGGGAAGACCCCGCGTCTTTAGTGAGTAAATTAGATTGATTTGACGCAGACTAGGCCGTTTTTGTATCAATTGCCTTTATAATGACTTATGTTTGAAAAGTGATAAATAAATGGAAATTCAACTAAATAATCCTATTATTTTAAAGATGGCAATGCACGTTGTTGGTGAGGATGGCGAAGAACGATCTAGACACTTACCAGCTACTGATGTTGTTCATCAGGAGTTTTTTCTTGGAAGAATTCAAGAAACTATTAAAGGCTGCAAATGTGAATTTCTCCCCGCGTCTGGTGTGTATTCCGTTCTAAAAGGAGTTAAAGGGCGTGGCGAGAATTTTAATGAACAAAGTATTAATCTGGCAGACTTATTTCATTTGGCAATTACAAGTCAGGGTGGAGCAGTTCCTGGTGCTTTTTTGTTGTTTGAAATAGAAAATAATGAAGATAAAATTTACTCGATAATAAAATATGAGCATGATGATGTTGTGCACTATAAGAGTAAAATCAATGAGCGTGGCGAGGAAGTTTTAGATTTTGAGTTGCTTGATACTACATTTGTTAAGAAGCCGCAGGCAATGCAAAAATCAGCTCTGATTTCTTTTAGTGGTGAAGAATCGATTGTATATGTGATCGATAGAAGTGAAAGAAAGGGTATCACTAAATATTTCAGGAATTATTTAGGGGTTGTTCGACTCTATGATGATTTAGAGTTGACTGAGAAATTTCAAAAAGTAGTGGATTCATTTGTCAAGTTTGCAGTCGGTAATGATTTGTTGCCTAAAGAAATTAGGAAGACATATAAATCTAGATTATATGAATATTCACAAAGAGATGGGGCTCGCTTTGATCCTGATGAAATTGCAGTTTTCTTGGGGGTTTTAGTTGGGGATGATTCGCCTGCCTTGGTTGAAGTGTTTGAACGAGAACTGAAGAAAGGGAAAATAGAGGGAGAGAAATTTGAGTTTGATAAAGAATCAGTTAAAAAACCATCAAAATACAGAACAAAAACATTAGATGGTATTGTAATTAATTTTGATCAGAGTCATATTGACTCTGGGAAGTACAGAAAAGAAGGGGAGACTATTGTGATTGATATATCTAATGGTCTAGAAGAAGATGCTGATCAATTGGGTTAGTAGATTCGCAGCTCTAGCTGATCTCCATGAATTTTCTTGTGATGAAGATTGTGGATATTTTTCGATCAAGTTTAATGCTTGCGCTGAAACGGTTATTGCTCTCAATGAATTAATTCTCTTGGGCTCAGGTGAATTTTTTAAGAGTGTCACGATTAGAAATAATAACTTAGATGAGTTAATAGGGTCAGATGACTTGAATGAGGAAATTTATGGCGATTCGATTAGCTGCATTTTTCTGAAAAATATTGAATTGCCATGCTTCTTCGTTACCCACAAAGGTTTTGAAAAAAGTTTAGTAAAGATATCGGCTAGAAGGTTAGTGTTGATTAACTCTGTTTTTGGGTTTTCTTCTTTATCATGTGAATTTTTGCCGATCTCAAGATATGACTCGTCGCATGTTAGTGTTGATGACTCTCTTGATATTGAAAGAAGTTTTTCTACATTCTTGAATGGGCATTTGGAAAGCTTGATTGATCAAGTTATTCCTTTCTTTTTGTTGCGGACGCTGCCAGATAATGATTGTGATTACTTTAATATATGGAGAAGAACTTGTTCTGAAGTTTTAGTGAGATTGATGGGAAATAAAATAGTAAGAGATCAACATGATGTTCGAGTATTAACAATTAAAGCAGACAAAAAAATAGATTTTGTACTAAATGATGCAAGTGGCATCCATGTTGATTGCTTTCAAGAGCTCCAAGATATTGTATCCTGGATTGTTTCGCCAAAAAGAGATGCTAAGACAAGGCATCAAATCTATTTAGGATGTTTTGTTCGCGAAGGAGTGGGAGGAGTTATTTGGGATTGCCTTAAATCTTCAGCTACTCATGCTCTTGAAGCTGCGCAGCTCAATTATGATTCGTTGCTGGACAAAGAGGCTAGAGAAAGTATTAAAGTTATGGTTGATATAAGAAAGGCTGTATTTGATGTTGCTGCGCAAGTATCTAAAGATGCGCAGGAAATATCAAATCGTGTCGCTGGAGATATTGTTGCTATTGTAGGTTTGTTGATTACAAGACTTGCATTGTTTGAAAAGGGTAAATTGGATCCTTTCTTTGCTAAGTTGCTAATATTAATGGCAATAGTTTATATTTCTTACAGGGCATACTCTGTTTTACACGTTTCCAGACAATTTTTTGCATCCGCTGAGGTTGCTCGTGAATCTTGGAGTAGGCGAATATTTAGCAATTTAACATCTGTTGATAAAGCTGAATTATCTGATGCCCCAATAAATCAAGCCAAGCTAATCCTCTCAAGGGCACTTGATACTGCTGGAATTGCTTATGCTTTTTTGTTGTTCATCTTGGCGATCCTTTTGATTATTTGAAGATATATAAAAGCCCGCAACCGCGGGCTTTTTCTTGTCTGCTATTTGCACGATCAATGTCCAAGCAGGTTGCTGCGGTTGTGGTATTGCTTGGCGGCGATCGTCTCGACGCGCTTCAGGTTGAGTGTGTTGAGTTTGAAGTCTTGGAAGGTGTTGACGTAGCGGCGGTAGATGAGGGATTCGAGTTGGCGTAGGGCTGGGGCGAGGGTTTGCCAGGCTTCTTGGATTTGGTGTAGCCGGTCAAAGAAGACGTGTAGGCTAAAGGCTTCGATCAGGATTTTGGAGCTTTGGCGCTCGATTTCTTAATTGACCAGCTTGGTATTTAGCTTTCTATCCATTGCTTCAATTTCTTTTCTTCCCCTTTGCCTATGTGAGCAACCCAAGCACCGTACGCAGCGAGCGCGGCTGCACAGGTCAGCCCAATGGCGCTGTCGGGAATGATGGTGTTCAGTATGTCGGGAAGTGTATTTCTGACTGATGGCGCATTCTGTGAGCTGTATTTCAATAGCGGATTTTGAATGGCTTGATCGAATAAGCGAATAACAAGCCCTGTGATAAACAGCATAAAGCCAGACCACATGAAAGCCTTTCCGGCCAAGGTGATCAACCGCGGTTTGTATTCCAGTGTGTCGAGCAATTTATCGAGCATTTTGTTTGTCCTGTAATTGGATTATGACTGTTCTTTTTTGTCTGCTGGCTTGTCGGCAAGTTTATCTGTTGCTTTGCTAAAATCTACTTTTTTGATTAGTTCAACTAATAACTCATGCATATTGATAGGGTATGAGTCTGTACTGTGTTTGGGGTGTTCGCGCGATGTAAATATCTGCATGGCCAGCGTAGCTTTGAGTTTGTGTTGCTCTGCCTCGGGTAGTGACGTGAGATAGGGATCAATCGTTTTGAGGACAAGAGACGTGTGTTGATAATGGTTTTGCTGCTCGCGGTGTTTGGCAGACTCTCGTGACAAATAAGCAGCAGGAACAGACAAAAATAATCCAACCACAAACCGAAACATTGCCTTTTTCAAATCCAGATCACTGGTAGCCGCTTCGTGCAGTGCGTATGCAAAAATGCCCACAACGACAAGCATGAGTAAAATTGCAAAGATTCGAAGTAAATTGGCCGCTTTCCTTTCTTTATCAGCATTTCCAGAATAATCGCCTGCAATTGTTCTTTGGCTTGCTACATCAAGTAGCTCATTTAATTCAGACAATTTTTCATTGAATTCTTTTTTGATATTTTCAATATTGGTATTGAAATCAGTAATTGTATTGCTGGTGATGTGTGAAAATTGGCTAAGTTCTTCCGATTTTTCCTTGGTGTATTTTTCAAGGCCTTCTATTAATTCTTGTTTTTCTTTGTGTAGTTTTGTTATTTGATTGCTGGTTTCATCGATGTGGTCATGAAATGACTTGAGTTTTTTGATTGAGTGTTGATTTTGTTGTCTGAATAATTCTAATTGTTCTAGTTTTTCCTCAATTGTATTCATTCGGTTTGGTGTGCTGGTTATTCTGATTGATTCATTTAATTGTTTTTTCTGGTTGAGGTTCTCTGTGTGATATTGTGAAATTGTTGAATTGAGCTTAAATAGTTTTGTTAATATATTTAGTAGTTTATCGTTTTTATTTTTGTCGGTAATTGATGTTATTTTTTCGTGGTGATCATGTAATAATTTTAGCTCTGAGCTATTTGATTCTTGGCTAGGTATTTCATTGTTTTTTATTTTTTCCAATAAGGTGATGGTGCGGAATTCAAGATCGAATGCTATTGGCATTGCTAAGTCGTTGTTTTCTCCATTAAGAGTACTTTCATCTAGGAAATTTCTTATGTCTCTAAGAATAATGTCGAGTTGAGTTGAGCATTTATTAAGCAGTTGTTTGGCGTGAGGGGACATGATTGGTTAGTTTTTGATGTGTATGATTCTTGTAAGTTTAATGCAGTTGAGTAAATCTGGGATGGATAAAGCCCGCAACTGCGGGCTTTATGTTGTCTTTTATTTACACGCATCAACGATGCCGCTGCGTTGCTTGTCGGGGTAGGGCGTGTGGGGTTGTTGGGGCTTCGGATAGGTGGTTCAGGTATTGGATGTTGAATGCGGCGTCGGCGAAGGCGTCGTGATATTCCCGTGCGAGGGGCGATTTCATCAGTCGCAATGAGGGGCTGATCGCTTTCCATGCTTCGCGCATCCGGCGCGCACCGGCCAGCAATGACGCGATGTTGCTGAGGTCGCAGAAGGTCAGTATTTCCTGCGTGCTTAAGGCGCGCGATGTGTTGGCCAAACCGGTGATCCAGTAATCGTGCAGCGCTTGGTAGCATTCGCGTTTGTAGAGGGTGATGGTGTCGCGCAGCTCGGGTTTGACGCGGGCGGTGTCGATGCCGAATAGCCAGCCGTTGAGGTAGCTGATCGGCAGGCAGACCATTTTGCGCGCCTTTCCATCCTCGGCAACTGTAGTCGTAATGACAATAGTCGAATTCAAGACTGCATCACGTTTGATACGACTAAGTTGCGAAGCCCAATCAAGTCCGATTGCTTCGCAGATCGGTTTAATGGCGACGAATTGCGTGCCGCTAATGTCGAGCAGAATAAGAGTGTGGCCGTGAAACTGGATGGTGTTGCTCGGAACGAGCGCGTGCTGAGTATTTGTCATGATATGACCTCGTCTTTAGCAGATTAAATCCGCGTCTTCGTCGCCAAACGAAGGTGGGCGGAACTGTGCAGGTTGGCGAACCGGAAAGACGAAACCGGCATACCCGGAGGTATCCCACACAGCCCACCCATAGGGGTATGACTGTGCAACGGGCGTAAAAAAACCGCTTTACGCGGATACCCGTCGTCTAATTTCCGAGTCGCCAAACTCGCATCGCGCTATTGAACGCGACATTCGCACTGTAAACCAGCGGTATCATTTTTGGCAAGGTGATGTTTCCTGATGAGTGCTTGTTAAAAGACGTTTGTGTAACTACAATAACCTCATGAAAATCAGCTACGACCCAACAAAACAACAGCGCAATATTGCTGAGCGGGGATTATCTTTCGAGCTGGCGGCTGATTTTGACTGGTCTTCGGCGTTGTTGGTCGAAGATACTCGGCAGGATTACGGCGAGCGGCGTTTTCAGGCATTGGGCTATATTGGCGAGCGGTTGCATATGCTGGTCTTTACGCCCCGTGATGGCGCGGTCCATGTGATTAGTCTGCGCAAAGCCAATCGTAGAGAGGTGACTCATTATGAAAACCAAACAAGTTAAACCCATTCACGACGATAACCCAGAGTGGACGGCCGAAACATTTGCCAAGGCACGGCCTGCGGCTGAGATGCTGCCGGGCTTGTTTGGCCAGGCCGCAGCCACCGAGATGTTGAAGCCCAAAGGCGGCCGCCCAAAATCGACGGATAAAAAAGTGCAGCTGACGGTGCGTTATAGTGCTGAGGTGGTGAATTACTTCAAAGGCACCGGCGATGGCTGGCAAACCCGCATGGATGAAGCTTTGCGTGAGTACGTGGCTACGCATAAGGCGGCCTGAGTTTGTGTCGCGCTGGATTTTTACACCGCAGTTCACAGCTGCCCCCGTTCCCAAATCGTTTTGGCCTTGAGCGCCTGCTGGTCGATATGCTTGGCCAAGTCTTCGATGCGAACGAAGCGGGGGGCTTTTTGTGAGTCGGATAGTTTGATCACCGGAAACGGCAGCTGCTGTTTGCTGGCCTGCACGTTGATCTGATGCTCGCTCATCCCCAGAAATTCACCCACCTTGCCCAGCGGGATCAGCGGCGTTTCAAATTGCGCCATGAGTAAAAATGCGGTGTTCATCAATCAATCCCGTCCTTTTGGCTCGTGTCCTGGTTCGCTGCGTTGCTGGCTAACCTGTCGATCGCGTTTCTGTTGCCTTTGAAACCAGCTGAGGCGGCTGTTGCGCTGTCGGCTGGCTTGGTTGCTGGTGTTGCAGGGTTTGCGTGGCATTAGTTGGTGCGGCCAATGATGTCGGTTGATCGGCATCGGTGGCAGCGATCCGGCATGTGCTGGCCGCGCCCGATGAGCTGTTTACAGCTGCGACAATAAAATTTCAGTTCGCGCATCGAATGCCTTGTTTTTGCTGTTTTTCGATGCGGGTCTGGCAGTCGATGCAGCTGCCGTAGGTCTGGCGATGTGCTTCCAGATCGTCGCCGCAATGACGGCATTCGGTGGCAAATTGCATTCGCGCTGCGGCGCGGGTTTTTGCCAGCGCGGCCTCGCGTTGGGCTTGTTCGATGTCGCTGGCCAAGTCGTTTTGATCTGACATTGGTGTTTCCTTAGTGCGTATAGATTTGTTCGAGCATCAGCCAGCCGATGCCGGCTGCTGTCCAGATCACGGCTAGCGCGATCAGTTGGAATAGTTCTTTGGCGGTTTTCATCATCTGGATTGCTGGCTCGTGCGTTGCGCCCAATACCAGCCTGCCTTGTAGTCGGCATCGGTGATGCGCCAGCCGTGGCGGGTCAAAAATTGCAGCAATGAAAAATCTTCGGAGATGTCGCGCACCAGCTGGCGACCTGGTGGGCGGCGGATATTTGGGGCAGGTGGAGATGCCTGCTGAATGGCGAGTTGGGTTTGTTGGTAGGGCTGCATGATTCACCTCATGAAGTGTCGATGAAGTGAAATTTAGCAAAACACTAATTTTAAATCAATAGCAAAATACTAAATATATTTTTAGTGTGGCAATAAAAAACCGCCCGAAGGCGGTTGGTTGTTGTGGCATGAGATTCCGGTTTCTTAACTTGAGCAGTACCCACCTTTATGGTGCGAGCCAGTGCCACCACGTGGATGAGTGCCTTTGGGGCAGGCCATCGCAGTCGACACACTCAAACCGAAAGCCGTGATCATGATCAGTACAATCATTTTTTTCATTTTCTGTTCCTGCTTAGTTGTTTACTTCAAACACATTTTCGCAGCGCATGCACAGGAAACTGGCATTCCATTTGGCATATTTGATTGGGAACTCGTTTTTGTTTTCTTTGTACGCAAGGTAGGCAAGGTAAATGCCGAGCGCTACAAACGCATACAGCAAAGGCCCCCAGAAGAAGCTAGCAATAAAACCGATGACAGTGCAGGTGACGATGAGTGCGAAAAGTGACTGCTTTTGTGGCGGCTCGTATTTTTTTGCAAGGTTTGACTGGCTGGTGCCGCTGGTTTTTGCCGCCCCACCTGCTAAACCACCGCCCCCAAGGCCAGCGCCTGCAGTCGTAGTTTCAATGTTGCTGGTGCCGTGTGAATGAATAATCGATAGTTTTTGCGTGTTTTCGCATTGGCATTTTGGGCAGTTGTACATGTTGGATCCTGAGTAAAAGTAAGCCATGCGCTTTGCATGAATGCATTTGTTATTAATTGGTAAGCTACAAGGAAGATGTTATCGGCTTTTGAAAAAGGTTCAAGGTGAGCCTTAGTGCGTGTGGTTTGCTGTCACAAAGGTGCAACAAAAAAACCGCCCGAGGGCGGTTTGGTGGTTTGGTGGTTTGTGTCAAGTGTGTTAGTTATTTATTCGACTTCTTCGCTGAGTTCTTCGAGTGGCGTTAGCATTTCCAGCTTTAACAGTCGTGCCAGATGTGCGTGGCGCTCCTCTTGGCTCATTGCTGAGATGGCTTGTGATTCGCGGAATTCATGCGCTTCGGCGGTTAGCGTGAAGTGGGGTTCTTCTTTGAGGAGCTCGCTGCCGATTAGCTCATTGATGCTGTTTCGAATTTGTTGTAAATCGACGCGGAAAAATTCTTTGCGGAAATTGACCATATTCATGCGCTGCATATTGAAGCGGCGGTGTAGCTCACGCTCCAGTCCTGGTGCATCTTCGCTGTACATCATGGCGTGAACGTCAAAAGTGAAAGGTACAGATGCGTCGCCAAGCTCTTTCACGCGATCCATTGGCTCCAGCCGCCGCGTCATACCAATTTTGAATACCGTTTCGCCGAACGAGCCGATGTTGGAAATCACATAGACGTGGCCTGCTCGGGTTTGTTGTGCCATGGATAGAGCGCGCTCGTTTTTGGCCTCGGCCTCGACCAGTTTGCTTTGCAGTTCGGCCAGTTGCGCCTCGAAAGTAACACGCTGCTCATCGGTGGCCTTGGCAATTTGCGCTTCGGCTTTTTCCATGGCCTTTTTGATAGTTTCTTCTTCTTTGGCGGCTTCTTTCATCGCTCGTTCGTATTCGCGACGGGCTTTTTCTTCTTCGCGGATTTGCTCTTTGATTTGGCGTTGTTCTTCGCGCTCTTGGTCACGCAGAGCAACTACAGTTGCTACGAGCTTTAATTCAGTCAGTCGGGCAGATAGATAGGCAGGGGTAATTTTGGCACTGCGGAAAGCTTGGCCAAGATGATTGACGAGTTGGTAAGCATCGTTGATTTGTTGCTCCAATTTGCCAATGTTTTCTGCTTTGACTGAAGAAAGAATCGAGTCCACTTTACCGTTAAAAGCGTCAGTAACAAACGCAATGGCGGTTTTGCTGCGGTGGGGTTCTACATAGTCGCACGTCGCCGCTTTGCCGGTTTCGGTGAGTAGCTTGCTGGCATTACGAGCGGTGGTTAATTGGCGTCCAGCATCGACGTGACTGTAATTCTCTGCCAAGTCGTCTAACAGACTGCTGGTCGGTTTGAGGTATTTGTCACCGTAGCCATTAATGGTGTTCTCCATAGCGGTAATGGTGGCCTGAATCTCTTTCTGTCGCTCCAGTGCTTGATAGGCTTCGCCCGCAATTTGGGTTGCTTGCTCTTTGGCTTGCTGGATGATGTTGTCTGCTTGGGTGTGTGCTGCTTTCAGTGCCAAATCTGCTTTGGTTTTTAGTTCTGCAGCATTGACTTTTGCTTGCTTTAATACCTCTTTTGCATCTTGGGTGATTTGATCTGCTTGCTGGGTATTTGCCTGTATTAATTCATGGGATTGAGCCAGTTGTCGTTGAATTTCGGCTTCGATATCGACGATGGGTTGGTATTTGCCAAGTTCTGATGCTTTGGCTTGTAGGCTGCGAATGGTTGCCTGATCTGCACTGATTGTGGCTTGTAGCTCTTTTTCGATCTTTTCATGCTTGGCTGTTTCGATGTTGTAGGCGTTATGTTTTTTGATGAAGAGAATGAGGAAAACGACGAACAAGATAAAGAAGATAAATTCCATGATGGACCTTTTTAGTAAGCATAATGAAATTTACACGCATGACAGGCAAAAGAAAACCCGCCTAAGCGGGTTGTCATTTTACTGGGGGGTCTTGTTTGATTCTGAATCTTGCGGGGGTGTTGCTGATGGAGTATCTAGTTCGCGTTGCAGTTTGGTTAGTTGAAGTTTTGCCATTTCAAGTTGGACTTTGGCAAATTCATCTGCGATTGGTTGGGTAACAGAATACCAGCGTTCAAAGCCAAATATGCCGATTAGCGTTGCCAATACAGCAAGGATTAGCGAATATGTTTTTATTCCATCTCTGTCTTTGACCGCAATTTCCATGCTTTTTTGTAGGGCTGCGATCTTGGTTTTTTCTACCGGAGTGGGCTGATTGATAGCTTTTAAGGCCTCAATTTCGACAACTGTTTTAAAGATAAGTTGATTCGTATTGCTGGTGGTATAGATGGGAGCAGCGAAAGAAAAAATGATTAAAAATAGCGCAAAGAGGGCGCAAAATTTGTACAGGCTATCTGTGGGGAGCGGGATTTTGTCGTACATGGCTTTATAAGCCCCCTCCGCGCCAAACCACGCGGCCAATCACCTGCAGGTCGTGTCCGGGTGGGACGGTGATGTCGGGAAATGCCGCTTTGTTGGCGTTGTCGCTGCGTAGCAGCAACATGCCAAATTCTTTGGACAGGCGTTTGATGATGACTTCATCGTCCATCAGGATGGCATAGACTTCGCCTGTTCTGGGTGGGGTTGAGGCTTGATCAATCAGTACAACATCGCCATCCTGAATGGTAGGGATCATGCTGTCGCCTGTTGCATAAATTACGCAGGCTTGGTGTTCGTCAATCCCAAGGCGTTCGAGCCAAGCGCGTTTGAACGTCAATCCGCCAATCACTTCGACATGATCATTGAAGAAACCTGTGCCGCAAGCGCCCTTGGTACTGTATTGGGGTATGAGTGCGTAATCTTCTGTTGACGGTGTTCTTGGGTATATACCCTTGGCCGTCTCTGCGTCGTTCTCGCCTTTGTGTTCTCTATCTATCCAGCCATGCTCCAGCCCGAGCTTGGATTCAATTTTCCTTGCTAGCTGTGCGCCGAGATTGGCGGGGTGTTCTGTGCTCAATATTTGGCTGATATAGGCCGGTGCGGTGTCCACCGCTTCGGCGAATTTCGATTGAGTGCTGAAACGCGATATCAGCGTTTGCAGGTTGGCGAGCCTGATTGATTTTGTGTCCATAATTTGATGATGCTGGATTTTAGTGTTTCCATAAATATTTAAAACACTAAATTTTGCTTGCTGTTGATTTAGTGTTTCGCTAATATTTGCGGTATGAAACTCAAGACTTGGATTAAAGCCTCTGTTGGCCGGAATAAATGGTTGGCGGAGCGCTTGCATACTAGCCCTTCCTATTTGTCTCAATTGGCCAGTGGCGTGCCGTGTTCTGCCGCTATGGCGGTTGAGATTGAAAAAGCGACTTGCGGCGAAGTTCGTTGCGACGAGCTGCATCCGGCGGTCGATTGGTCTTACCTGCGTGGCACTGCAAAAGTTGTTTCATCGGTTTCCTCGTCAGCCCCATCTGCATAGGGTTGGCTTTGCCCGGCTTTGTGCTGGGTTTTTTTATTTGTGGTCGATGCCATGACGGCATCTTAATTTTTGTTTGGCGTGATGTAAGCGCACGGTTAGCTAAGGAGGTGTGTGATGGATTTGAATACGTTACCAAAAGGTGTGATCGAAGCCGCGCGGGAGGATTGCGCGTTGTTTCGTGGTGGGCAGGAGGATTTGAGCCGGGCGGTGACGGGCTATCCGCAGACCTTGCGCCATAAATTGACCGGCCATAACCGCGCCGTGCTGGGTGTGGATGATGCGCTGTCGGTGATGGAGCTAACCGGTGGGCGCAATACGATTTGTGCGATGGCGCGTCAACTGGGTGGGGTTTATATCCAGCTGCCGGCGATGGGCGAGCTGGAAGACAACGAGGATTTGATGTTGTCGTTTTTGTCCGCATCGATGGCGCTGGGCGATCTGGCGCGCAAGGCGCAGGCGGCGGTGGCTGATGATGGTGTGGTCGATGTGCATGAACGCAACGGCCTGCTGAAAACCGCGCATGAGCTGCAAGGCAAGGTGCTGCATTACCTGACGCAACTGGATCGGGTGTATGGCGATGCTGATGTGCAGCAGGCTTTGCGCGCTGAACAAAACAGCGGTGGTGGGGAGCGCTGATGGCGTCGGCCTGGCATCAGGTGCAGGCCGATGTATTCACGCATCCGCGTGGGTATCGGGTGCAGTCGTATCGCGATGGCATCGTGCCGCGCTGGGCGGCGTTTCATCCGTCGGTGGGCTGGTTTGCCGATGGGTTTTTGAGTGCGTTCGCGGCCAAGGAGTATTGCCGCTGTCATGCGTTGGAGGTGGGGCGTGCGAGTGAAGGTTGAATCGTATCTGGAAAAAGGTCGTAGCGGCCGTGAGCGCTGGGCGTATGCGTTGGTGGCTGGCCGGAAAGATGATGTGATCAGCTCGGCTAACGGCTTTGCGAGCGCGACCGAGGCGCGGGCGGCGGGTGATGCCCTGATTGCATCGCTGGCGGTGCGAGCGATGGCGAAAAAAGCGAATACGCGTGGGGTGGGGCGATGAGCCGTTACATGATTAACGATGTCGAGTCGGATGCGCTGGCAGGGCTGGCGCATATCCCGTTCCGGCTGTATCACGCCTTGCGCAAGCGGATGGATTTCAGGACTGGCCGGGTGGGTGAGCGCCCGAAGGTGAGTTATCAGGCGCTGAGAGAGGATTTGTATATCGAGCCCTGCCAAGGCCGGACAGGTGATGAATCGGGTTCGCCTTCTGTAGAGGCGTTGCGGCATGCGTTACGAATCCTGATTCGTGTGGGCTTGGTGACGGTGATTCCGGCTGATCGGCAGCTTATTTTTTCGTTGGTTTTGGCTGATGTGGAAAAGTTGCGTCCTGTAGAAGTACCACAGAGCAGCAACAGAGCAACACCAGATCAAGCACACCAGAGAGAAAGCCAAGCAAATCAAGGCTTTCAGCCCGAAGCGCCACAGAGCTACACCAGAGGCGAAACCGGAGAAGTGCCCCATACATCGGAGAACGGTGAACGGAGAAAACCCAAGCATTTCATAGAATCGTCATCTCTAAACGGTGAAAGTAGTGGCGCTGTGGATAAGTCGCCGATGATGAGAGAGGCTTCGGGAAAAATTGCCAAAGCGGGTGATTGGGTGCCGATCATGCTGGAGCTGGGTTTCGACGAAAAAAGCGTCTGCAGTGATGAAGCGGGTCGGATTTACTGCCGCTGGTTCGCTGATGGTGTGCTGCCTGATGAGGTGCGTGAGGCTCGGCGTGGTGCTGGTGCAGTGGCAATGACGCCGATGTATCTGGCGAAAGTGGTTGAAACTCGCCGGGGCAAATACGGCGGTCGTGATGGTAATGGCAAGCCGTTGCCGGTGTTGCAGTGGATGGATTCGTGGTCGGGTATCGAGGCGAAAGGGACTGAGCTGGGCTTGACAATGAAGGACGGTGAAGCGCCGTGGTTGTTCAAGATGCGGGTTTTTGAAAAGGCAGGCGTGCCCATGCCTGCGTTACATTGAGGGAGGTGAATGATGGCTGTGAAAAATGCGTGGTCGCGGCCGGCTGGAACGGACGGGTATATCCCGGTGGCTGTGCTGTGGCAGCGGATGGCTGCGCTGTATGGTGCTGAGTGGCGGGCGATGTTTGCCAGTGATGAGGCCAAGATGGTGTGGCAGGAAGAGGCGGCGGCGATGCTGTATGGCCGTGGTGTGTCGTTCGGCATGGTCAAGCAGGCGCTGGAGTTGCTGCGCGATCGCATCAAGGCGGGTGACAAGCCGCCGAGTGTGACCGAGTTGGTCGAATTGGCGATGCCGTCGCTGGATGCTGAGTCGTCGTTTGCCGAGGCGAAAAAGCAAAGCGTGCTGCTGGAGCATGGCCGGGCTGAGTGGTCCAGCCCTGCGATTTATTGGGCGGCGCGTGATTTTGGTGTGGCGCGTTTGGCGACGGCGCAGTTTCGCGGGCGGGATAAGGCGGACTGGGTGCGGGCTTTGGCGCGGCGTTTGTCGGGGCAGTGTCCGGGAGTTCCGGTGGCTGAGCCGGCGGTGCAGTACCGGCGCGGTGACGTGGCAGTGGCGCGTGCGGCGTTGGGTGGTTTGGCTGAAATGCTGGATCGAAAGGTCGGCAGTAAATCGGTGGTGCGGTAAAGGCAAAAATACAAAGCTTTGCGCGGTGACGTGATGAAGCTAGAGGCCTCTATGCAGAAACTTGATCAAAACAAGCGGGGGCAAGATGATCGATTTTGTTAATGGACGTTTGGAGTTGTGGGCTCGTTGGGCGAGTCGTCGTGATGATTGTGGTTTGGGTTATGTGCAAAGTCAGCTGGCGCGGTTGGGTGAGGCGGCTGGTGGTGCGAAGTTTGCGGGTTTACCGCCGGATGTGTGTGACGATGATATGCATGAGTTGCAAAAAATCGTGGCCTATTTGCCTTTCGAGTTACATCAGGCGGTTTGGCAGTGCTATATGATGCCGGGGACGGCGGCGCAACATGCGCGATCTTGTGGGTGCCATCGGGATACGTATTATGCGCGGTTGCATAAAGCGCATGTTTTGGTGATGGAGGCGTTGCAACTGGGGATTGATGAGGTGCCGTTGTTGGTGGTTGGGCGTGCGGCATTGATGGCTGATTTGTTGGTGACGAATGATGCAGCGAAAAAAAGTGAGAAAAAATTATTGACGGTTTAGCTCCGACACTTTAGAGTGAAAACCGCTATGACTTGATAACTGCGTCTAGCGAAAGAAACCCCGCTCAAAAGGCGGGGTTTTTGCGTTTCTGCTGCGCGGATTTAGCAGTCAGCCGTGGCACCGATCAACAATCTTTCCCCCGCTGGATCGGTTGTCGTTGGCTGACTGGTGCATCTGTGCCGACATGAGAGAGTGACGCTTGACCAGCCCTGCGGGGCTGGTTTTTTTCTGTCTGCGATTTGCGAGGATGTATGCCAAAAGCGCCAATGAAACCGTGCGGCCAGCCGGGCTGTGGTCGGCTGGTTCAGTCGGGTAAGTGTGATGTGCATCGGCGGGCGACGATTCGCCAATATGAATCGCAGCCTGTGCGCAAAGCGGCCAAGAGTCTGTATGCCACCAAGCGTTGGCAGGATTTGCGGGTGCTTATGTTGAGGGCGAATCCTTTGTGTGTTGAGTGCAGAAAGGAAGGGCGATTAACTGCGGCAGCGCACGTCGATCACATCAGGCCTCATCGTGGTGATGAGGCTTTGTTTTTTGATGAGCGCAATTTGCAGGGGCTGTGCAAGCCGTGTCATTCACGCAAAACGGCGGCTGAGGATGGCGGGTTCGGCAACAGCCGGGCGGCTGCGGCTGTGTAAGGTGGGGGGCTAAAAAGTCTAATTTGTAAGGTTGCCCCGAACGCGCTCCAAGCCACAAAAATAAATTCCTGATTTTTCATAGGGGGGGGTCTAAATCGCTCTGCATTGAGTTGATCCGCCCTCTGGAGTCTTTTTTCGCATTTCAACCGCAATGAGGCCTGCCATGAGCCAAGCAACAGGCAAAGCGGCGGGCATGGTGGCAATTCCCCGTCCGCCCAAGTTTTTAAAAACCAAACGGGCGCGACAAATCTGGTCGTATCTGCTGGCGGCGCTCGATCAGGCCAAGCTGGATTATAGATCATCGCTGACCGGTATCGCGTTGCTGTCCGAAAAAGTCGACAGCTGGCGAACCCACGCCGACGCGCTGGCCGTGATTGGCGAGCGTTACGAAGAAGACCGCAACGGCGGTTCGCTTGAATACGACGAATCGATTGCCGAGCGCCGTATGCGCGTCGAAATTTTGCGCGACCTGGACGAATTCGGTTTGACGGGTCTGAGCGTTGCGCGCATTCGCGTTGTTGACGCACTGAGCAATCAGGCTGATCTGTTCAGCCCCTTCGAGCTGGCCGATCAACTGGCCCACGGTGATGGTGACGAGCTGCTGATGCCAGACCCGCCGCCGTGGACGATGCGGCCGAAAGAAAAGAAGGTCTGGAAAGAAATCCTCCCACTGCTCGACGGCAGCGGTTTCGATTATTCGACCGCAGGGCTGTCGCTCGGGCTGTTGGCGTCGGCGATTGCCGACTGGCAAGACTGCCAAGATTGGATCGCTGATCACAAAGGCCGCGTTTTCGTTGCCAGTGAAGATACCGGCCGCACCTATGAAGTGTCGGCCTCCTATAACCGCAGCAAGATCGCCAAACAGATTCGCGATCTGCTCAAGAAAAACGGAATGACCGTGGCAGCATGCGCAAAACAGAAAGCCATCAGCAAGGGGCGCACGATCAGCCCGGAGCTGGCGGAGCTGCTGGGGTTCATCAACGAACGTCCGGACTGATTCCGGCCGGTTATCAATTACAGCCTTGGGATCAGTACGGTCTCGATGTGCTCGAAGGGCGCATCACGGTTTGCCGCTACACGCGGCTGGCTGTCGAGCGTCATTACCGTGATTTGCAACACGGCGCTGAGCGTGGTCTGGTCTGGCGGCCTGATCTGGCCGCCCACGTACTGAAGTTTTTCCCGACACGCTGCAAGCATTCAAAAGGGCAATGGGCGGGTAAGCCCGTCGAACTGGCGCCGTGGCAAGCCTTCTGGCTGGCCGTCGAGTTTGGCTGGTATCGCCTCGACGGCCGGCGCCGGTTTCGTACCTGGTACGAAGAGGTCGCCCGTAAAAACGGCAAGTCGACCAAGCTGGCCGGGCTGGGTATTTACCTGTTTGCCTGCGACAAGGAAGGCGGCGCCGAGGTTTACACCGCGGCGACCAAGCTGGAACAGGCCAAAATCACCCACAACGAAGCGGTGATGATGGTTGGGCAGGATAAAGGCCTGAGGGCGCTGATCACGGCCCATCATGACAAGCTGTTTATTCGCGGCACCAGTAACAAATTTGTTCCACTCGGCGCCGATGCGCAAACGCAAGATGGTTTGAACGTCCACGCCGCCATCATTGATGAGCTGCACGCCCACCCGACACGGGCATTGTGGGACGTGCTCGATACTGCGCGCGGTGCGCGGCTCAATTCGATCATGCACGCCATTACGACGGCGGGTTTCAATCAGGAAGGCTCAATTTGCCTTGAGCAGCGAGGCTACCTGATCCAGATCCTCGAAGGTACGGTCGAAGACGACAGTTTCGGCGGGGTGATTTACACGCTCGATCAGGATGACGACTGGCGCGAGCCGGAAAACTGGATCAAGGCCAATCCGAATCTGGGTGTGTCGCTGTTTCTGGATGAATTAAAGGATGCGGCTCGCAAGGCCGCTGCCGTGCCGGCCGCGCTGTTCAATTTTCTGACCAAGCGTCTGAATATCTGGACGCAAGCCTTTGATGCCTGGTTGTCGCTCGACGACTGGGATCAGGCCGGCGCGCCGATTGATGTTGAAAAACTCAAAGGGCGGCGCTGTTTTGGCGGTCTTGATTTGTCGACCAAAACTGACCTGACCGCGTGGGTGCTGGTGTTCCCACCTGACGAAACGTGCAGCGAGTGGATCGTACTGCCGCGCTTCTTTGTGCCTGAAGACAATATGCAGCTGCGCAGCCGCAAAGACCGCGTGCCGTATGAGGCTTGGGCGCGTGACGGCTGGCTGATCGCCACGCCGGGCAATGTGGTCGATCAGGAGCGCATTCGCCAGCAGGTGCTGGATGATGCCGCGCTGTTTGATCTGATCGAAGTCGGCTTTGACGACTGGAACAGTGCCAAGCTCGCCAGCGAGTTACTGGATACGGGAATCAATATGGTGGCGATCCGGCAAAACTTTGGCGACTTGTCGGCGCCGTCGAAAGAAGTTGAAGCACTGGTGAAATCCGGTCGGCTCGCCCACGGCGGCCATCCGGTCTTGCGCTGGTGTGCCGGTAACGTCGTGCTGCTGCGCGATACGAATGACAACTACAGGCCAGCCAAGAACAAATCGCGCGAGCGAATCGACGGCATTGTCGCGCTGATTATGGCGATGAACCGGGCGTTGTTTGGTGTAGAGGAAGTCAGTATTTACGAATCTCGAGGCATTAGGACGTTGTGATGAAAATCAATTTTAGATGGCCGTGGCGCACTAAAAATGCCAGTGCACTGATGAACGAGGCGGTCGTTCGTGAGTTTTATGGGGGTGGGCTTTCCAAAGTCGGCTTGGCGGTGAACTCGAAAACAGTATTGCGAGTTAGCGCTTGTTATTCCTGTGTGCGCAATATCAGCGAAGACTTAGCCAAACTCAATTTACACGTTTACCGGCGCAAGGTGCGTGGCAAAGAGCGCGCCGTCGATCATTCCTTGTATGCCGTTTTGGTAACGAAACCGAACGGCTGGCAAACCCCATTTGAATTCGTTCAGTTGCTGACTGCATTTATGTTGCTGCGCGGCAATGGCTATGCGCTGATCGTTCGGGGTTTTGGCGGTCGGGTTGTCGAGTTGCTGCCGCTGCATCCAGACCGGATTGAGGTGAGGCAGGGGCTGGATTTGTCACTGAGCTACACCTACACCGCATCGAATGGCGTGCGCAAGGTGTATCAGCAGTCCGAAATTTTGCATTTGCGCGGGTTTACGTTGAATGGCTGGCTTGGTGTAACGCCGATTGAATACGCCAGAGATTCTTTTGGTCTGGCGCAGGCGGCTGAAGAGCATGGTGCACGCATGTTTGGCGGTCGCGTTACCGGCCCAGGTGTTTTGAAAACGCCAAATAAGCTAAGTGATGCGGCATATGAAAATTTGCGCAACAGCTGGGTTGACACTGCTGATGGTCTGGAAAACGCAGCTAAGCCGCTGATTTTGGAAGAGGGGCTGAGTTGGGAGTCGTTGGGGTTAAAGCTTTCTGATTTGCAGTTTCTTGAGACGCGCCGTTTTCAGGTCGAAGAAATTGCCCGGCTGTTCCGTATGCCGCTGCACAAGATTTTGGCTTGCTCGATAGCTGGAATGACGTAGTGCAGAAAGGTGCGTTTAGCGCTTCTCTCGAAAAATCGCAGAGCGAAAAGCGTTTGCCCGCCATGTTGTGGCAGCACCGGCAGGGCGAGCCGATTGGTGTTTACACCACGATGCGTGAGGACGATGTCGGTCTTTATGTTGAAGGCAAGTTGGCGCTTAAGACTCAGCTTGGTGCTGAGGCTTACGAGCTGATGAAAATGGGCGCTGTGGGTGGTTTGTCGATTGGTTATGTCAGCCGTGACGACAGTTACGACCGCGTAACTGGTGTGCGAACGCTCAAGCAAATTGATCTTTATGAAGTATCCGTGGTGACTTTCCCGGCAAATGATGCGGCGCGGGTCACTGGTGTGAAAGGGCTGCATGCCGCGCAAGCTGCTGAGGCCAATGCAGTTCAATCTCTTATTAATATTTTGCGTGGAGTTCAATAATGGATCGTTTAAATCCCAATCATGCACGTTTTGAAACCAAAAATGCGCCAAATCCTGCGGACTTGCCGCGTGTTATTCAGGAGCTTGGTCAAGCGTTCGGTGAGTTCAAGTCAACCAATGACAAGCGTTTGGAATTGCTTGAAAAAGGCAAGCCAACCGGTGACTTTGAAGCCAAGCTTGCCAATATCGACAAGGCATTGACCGAGCTTGATGGTGTCAAATCGGCGATTGATGAGCTCAATAAGCGCGGTGCGCGCGAAGGTTTGGGCGGTGATGCTCAGGCTCAGGAGCATAAAAAATCCTTCAATCGCATGATGCGCAAGGGTGATGATGATGGCCTGCTCGAATTGCAGGCCAAGGCATTGAATCTGGGTGCTGACGCAGACGGTGGTTACGCAGTTCCCGAAGAAATTGATCGCAACATTATTCAGCTTGAGCGCCGTTTGGTGCCGATGCGTCAGGTGGCTAATGTCATTCCGGTTGGTGCTGAAGACTACAAAAAACTGGTCAATTTGGGTGGTGCTGTAGCGGGCTGGGTGGGTGAAACGGCGCCTCGTTCTGAAACGGCTGCATCGAAACTCGGGCAGGTTGCCCCGTTCTTTGGTGAGTTGTACGCCAATCCGGCAGCTACGCAAAAAATGCTCGATGATGTGTTTTTTGATGCTGAGGCCTGGTTGGCTGATGAGGTGTCAATCGCGTTTGCCGAAAAGGAAAATGCAGGCTTCACATCAGCTGATGGCGTGGGCAAAGTCAAAGGCTTTCTGGCTTATGGTAATGCTGCTACCGATGATGCGACGCGCGCCTTGGGTGTTTTGCAGTACGTGGTTTCTGGTGGCGCAGCGTCGATTACAGCCGACGCCTTGCTCGACTTGGTGTATGCACTTAAATCCGGGTATCGCGCTAATGCCAGCTGGATGATGAACCCTTTGACGCTGCCGATTTTGCGCAAACTGAAAGATGTTGATGGTCAATACATCTGGCGTCCGGGTCTTGATGCGGGTGAGCCGTCAACGTTGCTTGCCAAGCAAATCGTCGAAAACGACGACATGCCGATTGTGGCAGCAAATTCCTTGCCGATCGCGTTTGGCGATTTCAAGCGTGGCTACGGCGTCCGGTACGCACAATATCTATATCGCCGGTCAGCGCATTCAGTCGGCAGTATCCGTCGGCGATACGCCGACAGTGCAGGCGGCGGCGCTGAATGCCGCGATCAATGCGCAAGCCGATTTGCCGGTGACTGCAGCCGCTGCGGCGGGTGTGGTGACGTGGACGTGCAAATGGAAAGGTGCAAGCGGTGCCGATATTCAGGTGTCTGCCAATTATCGCGGTGTCGCTGGTGGTGAAGCGACGCCGGGCGGGGTGACGCTGGCGTTTGCAAACACCACGGCCGGCGCGACCGATCCGCTGTTGGCTAGCGTGATTCCGTCGCTGGGCGATGAAGAGTACGACTGGATCGTGCATCCGTTTACCGATAGCGCCAATTTGGACGCCATCGGTGCCGAAATGAACGACGTAACCGGTCGCTGGTCGTGGACTCGCCAGATTTACGGCCATGCCTACAGTGCCAAGCGCGGTACTTTGGCGGCGCTGGTGACGTTTGGTCAGACTCGCAACGATCAGCATCACACCATCGCGCCGATGGAGCCGTTGGTGCCAACGCCAGTCTGGGAATTTGCTGCTGCCTTTACGGCACAAAATGCCGCCAGCCTGCGCATTGATCCGGCTCGCCCGACTCAAACGCTGGTTTTGCAGGGCGTGTTGCCTGCGCCGGTGGGCGCGCGCTGGATTTTTACCGAGCGCCAATCCTTGTTGACCTATGGTCTGGCCAGCTGCGTCACGCGCAATGGCATGGTAGCAATTGATCGCGCGGTCACGACGTATCAGAAAAACAGCTTCGGGCAGGCGGACGCCAGTTATCGCGATTCGGAAACGCTGTTTACCTCGGCGTATGTGCTGCGGCGCTTGCGCTATCGCGTTACGCAAGAATTTCCGCGTCATAAGCTGGCCGATGATGGCACGCGGTTTAGTGCCGGGGCTGCGATTGTCACGCCGGGCATGGCGCGGGGTGTGCTGATTGATGAATATGAAGTGATGGAGCTGGAAGGCATCGTTGAAAACAGCGAGCTATTCGCCAAAAACCTGATTGTCCGGCGCAGTTTGACCGATCCGAATCGTCTCGATGTGCTGTTCCCGCCTGATTACGTCAATCAGCTGCGCGTGTTTGCGCTGCTAAATCAATTCCGTCTGCAGTACGCAGCGAACGCATAAGGGGTTAGAGCATGGCCAGTAATAAACGACTGGCTGGCACCTGCTTTGTCAAAGTGGGTGGTCAGCAATTACGGATTGAGGGCGGGCTGGAAGCGCCGCTCAATGACAAGAAACGCGAGGTGATGATGGATTCCGCTGGGCCAGCTGGCTACAAGGAAACGCCCATCGCGCCGTATATCAAGGTTACGGCCTTGGTGAAAGATTTGCCGCGTGATCAGCTGGCAAGCGACGACGCGCTGTCGGTGCAGGCTGAATTTGCCGACGGCAGCATTTATACGTTGGGCGATGCTTGGCTGAGTAACGAAGCGGCCATTAAGGGTGATGATGGCAAGGTTGAGCTGGAATTCAACGGCATGCGGGGGAATTGGCAATGACATTTTTGACTAAAAAATTGCGCCAGCCGATCACGGCTTACGAAGAGCAGCATTCCGAAATTACCTTGCGCACGCCGGGTATGGCTGAGGTTAACGCGATCAAGGCGTATCCATACACCTTGTGTCCTGATGACGATGGCGCGGTAGAAATCCGCATCAAGCCGGTGCTGGTGAGCAAGTACATCGAAATGCTGGCTGATATTCCTGCTAGCGCGGTTAAGCAGATTCATCCGGCCGATGTGTTTGAAATCGGGAATGCGCTGATGGGTTTTTTCACGGGCAACTCGGAGGCCGCAGCGTCGAGCGATTGATCGACGACGTTTTCGAGGTGGCCTATTTTTGGCGAATGAAGCCCACGGAAATGTGGGCTTTGTCGTTTTCGGACTACCTGCAAATTGAGGCGCAAGCCTGCCGGATTGCCGAAAAACAGAATGGGGATGAGTGATGGCGAAATTTGAACTCAAGGCGGTGCTGACCGCAGCCAACAGAATCAGCCCCGAGCTAAAAAAGATCATGCAGGACGTCGCCAAGGTGGCGCAGAAATTTGCCGGTATCGGCAAAGGCTTGGGCAGCATGGCCAAGGCCGCTTTGCCGTTTGCTGCTATCGGCGGTGCGGCGGCGTGGGCTGGTAAATCCATGCTCGATACCACGGCTGAATTTGAAAAATACAGTCTGGTGCTCGAAACCATCGAAGGCAGCTCGGCCAAGGCCAAAAGCTCGATGGACTGGATTAGCTCGTTTGCCGCCAAAACGCCGTATGAGCTGGCGGGGGTGACCGATGCTTTCGTCAAGCTCAAATCGTACGGCGTGAATCCGATCAAGGGGCAGACCCTGCGCGTGCTGGGCGATACCGCTGCGGCGATGGGTAAGGATTTAAATTCCGCTGTCGAGGCCTTGGCCGATGCGGTGACGGGTGAAAATGAGCGGCTGAAAGAATTCGGCATTACCGCCAGCAAAAGCGGTGGCCAGATTCTGTATTCGTTTGTTGATAAGTCCGGTAAGCAGCGCATCGCGAAAGCCAAGGCGAACGACCGGCAAATGATTCAATCAACGCTGATGGCGATCTGGAATGATCGCTATTCGGGTGCGATGGATAAATTGTCCGGTTCATGGTCGGGTTTGATGTCGAACATGCAGGATCAGTTTGCTCGTTTTAGCCTGATGGTGATGCAGTCTGGTGCATTTGACTGGCTTAAAAACAAGCTGGGTGGTGCGCTGGATCGGCTCAATCAAATGGCGGCATCGGGCGAATTACAACGCTTGGCGCAAACCGTTGGTGTGAGGCTGGTGCAGGGTTTGAAAGAGGCGTGGAAAGCCGCGACGGCCTTTGCCGACGTGGTGCTTCAAGTCAAAGACGCGGTGGGTGGCTGGGGTAATTTATTCAAGCTTGCTGCCGCGATTATGGCTGGCCCTTTGGTGTTGGCGGTGGCGCAAACCATTGGTGGCATTTTTTCGTTAGGTGGTGCGATTATCAAGTTTGTTCGCGTGGCAGCAATTTTGGGGCGGGCTTTGGCTGCGCTGCGTGTGGCTGCAATGGCGTTCATGATTTTTAGCGCGGCTAATCCGATTGTACTGGCGGTGGTCGCGGCGGTGGCCTTGCTGGCTGGTGCGGCATACCTGATTTACAAAAATTGGGAGCCAATCAAGGGTTGGTTTGCCGGGGTTTGGTCGGGCATCAAGTCCGGTGGTGAAGTGCTATGGGGTTGGATCAAGCAGGCCTTTGCATTTACTCCGCTGGGTATGCTGATGAAAAACTGGGAGCCGCTGGTGGCGTATTTCAAAGGCTTGTGGGATCGCATCAAGCAATTTATTGAGCCGCTGACCTCGCTGTGGAAAAACGGCCCAGTCATGGGCGATGTGCAGATCAATGGCGACGGTGGCAATGGCTATGGCGCGATGCGGCCGGAAAGCCTGACCAGACAGAATCGCCCCAATCTGGTCGGTGCTGGCCAGTCGCGCGTCAACGGCGAAATCAATGTCCGCTTTGATAATGCGCCGCCGGGTATGCGGGTCGATGCGCCGGCAGCCAAGAGGGGCGGGGTGACAATCAACCCTGATGTTGGCTACCGGTCTGGATCGTCGTATCTGACCGGCGGTTAAAAGGAAAGCAGTATGCCCAGCTGGTGCGACAATCTACGCCCGGCCTCGTTTCGCGGGGTCGGGTTTTTATTTGAAGACGGCGATATGGCGGGTGGTCGTCGCCTGCAGGTCAATGAGTATCCGCAAAGCGACAAGCCCTTTGTTGAAGATATGGGTCGCAAGGCGCGCTCGATTTCGCTGACGGTATTTCTGATTGGCGATGATTATGCGCAGCAGCGCGATCAATTGCTCGCCGCGCTGGAAAAACCGGGCGATGGCGAGCTGGTTCACCCGCGTCTTGGTTCACTCAAAGTGTTTGCCGGGGATTATCGCTATAGCGAAAGCAGTAGCGAAGGCCGGATGTGCCGGTTTTCGCTGTCGTTTACCGAGGCGGGCGAGCTGACTTTTCCGACCGGGACAACCAATCATGGTGCCAGCGCGGCGGATTTGTCCGAGCAGTTGCAGGCCAGCGAGACGGCCGATTTTGCTGCCGATCTGGATGTGAGTACGCCCGAACTGGAGGCGTCGGCGCTCGAGCAGTTGACCAAAAATATCAATACCGGCATTGAGCTGATTAACTTCGGCGTCGATGTCGCTAAAAATCTGCCAGCCTTGATCAAGAATCCGGCGCTCTTGGTTGAACGATATTTCGCGATGTATCAGCCGGACGTGCTGGGTTTGTGGGATGCCGGTTCCGGGGTGTATGGCCGTTTGATGGGGCTGTTTAATCAGTCGGCGCTCGCGCGCTCGCCCGTCGTGAAGCAATTGCCATCGGCAACGGCGAATCAGGTGGCTATGGCGCGCAATAAGCAGGCGATTGATCGCTTGCACCGCTCAGTTCTGCTGGCTAGTGCCACGCAGGTGGCGAGTGCTCTGGGCGGTGTGACGCCGGTGGTGGTGCATCAGGATGCCGAGGCTTTGCGTCGGGCGGTGTTGATACAGCTTGATGCTGAAGAGTCGCATGGTGCGACGTATGAGGTCAGAAGGCAGGTTCTGTCTGCTGTTCGAGCCAATACCGTGCAGGGTATCAAGGCTGCGCAGCGCAATGCGGTGCGGCTGCTTGACGTTGCGCCGTTTGAGGTCGAGCCGGTCGTGCTGACGGCGTATCGGCTGTATGGCGATGCGTTGCGGGGTGACGAAATTGTTACCCGCAACAAGCTGGTCCATCCGGGCTTTGTGCCTGCCGAGCCCTTGAAGGTGCTGGAAAAATGACAGATCAGAACACGGTAAGGCTACTGGTCGATGGCCGCGATTTTATTGACTGGAAATCAGTCAGCATCACGGCGGGGATCGAGCGCGTCGCACGGGATTTTACGCTGGAAGTGACGGATCGCTGGCCGGCGGCGGGTGGCGCTGCGGTACGGCAAATTGCAGCGGGTGCAAAATGCGAGCTGTATATCGGCAAAGACAAGGTATTGACTGGCTTTGTAGACAGTACCCCTGTGCGGTATGACGGTGGTTCTGTGTCGGTCGGCATCACCGGCCGCAGCAAAACCGCCGATCTGGTCGATTGCGCGGCGTTGGGGGCGCGGCAATATCGCGGGCAAAAAATTGAAGCCATTGCCAGGGCGCTCGCGTCCGAATACGGCGTGACGCTGGTTTCGCAGGTCGATACCGGCGCGCCGATTGCCGACTGGCAGCTTGATCCGTCCGAAACGGTTTTCGAGGCAATCGACAAGCTGCTCAAGCCCAAGCAAATCTGGGCGACAGATAGCGCCGCTGGCGAGCTGCTTCTGATCGAGGTGCCGGGCGAAAAAGTAGCGACGCGCATCGAGCTGGGCAAAAACATTCTCGAATGTGATGCGGCGCTGGATTTCAAGGATCGGTTTTCCGAATACGTCGCGCGCGGGCAGGCTGCGGGTGATGACGATCAGTCAGGCGCGGCCAAAACGCAGATCAGCGCCAGCAGTGTAGACGCTACGATCAAGCGCAAGCGCGTGCTGGCGGTCTCTATGTCGGGGCAGACCAGCGCGGCCGATTGTAAAACGCGGGTCGAATTCGAGCAGGCTTACCGCTTTGCCCAGTCGCTGAAAGTGCAATACACGCTGCAGGGCTGGCGTGATGAGGCCGGGCAACTCTGGCGGCCGAATACCCGTGTCTGGGTGCGCGATGAAGTGGTCGGCTTTGATGACGAGCTGCTGATTGTCGAGGTGACTTATAGCTTGAGCAATGAAGGCATGCGCACGGTGCTGACGCTGGCGCCAGCTGTGGGTTATGAAGTGCGCGATGACACCAAGCACAAGAAAAAAGGCCGCAAAGGCAAAGACAGCAATGTGCCAAGCAATGCTGAATACGTTTATATGAATGCGCCGAAGTGAGGGTTTATGAGTGAAAGGCTAATGGCAAAAATGCTCGCGCCCTTGTCGCGCCAGATCGGCGGCATGGTGACGCGCGGCGTGGTGGCGCTGGTGAATTCGGCGCGGAAAATGCAGTCGCTGCAGCTCACGCTGCTGGCCGATGAGCCCAAGGACAATATCGAGCATTTCGAGCCGTATGGCTTTACCGCAAATCCCAAAGCCGGCGCCGAATCGCTGGCTTTATTTTTGGGCGGTGATCGCAGTCATGGCGTCGTGATTGCCTGTGCCGATCGCCGCTATCGGCTCAAAGGGTTGGATTCGGGTGAGGTCGCTATTTATGACGACCAGGGGCAAAGCGTGATTTTGAAACGCGGCAAGATTTGCGAAATCAATACCGATCAGTTGGTGATCAATGCGGCAACGCGGGTGCAGATCAATAGTCCCGAGGTGAAGGCGTCCGGCAATGTGATTGCCGTTGGTGATGTGGCCGATCAAGGTGGAGCCAAAACCATGGCCGGCATGCGCGCAAAATTCAATCCCCATAGTCACGGCGGCGGCGCGGCCCCGAATCAGGTGATGTGATGGAATTAATTCTGATGGTAAACGGGAATCCGGCATCGCCGGATGATCCGGAGCTGGCGCGATTCAATCGCGCGGTGCTGATTTCGCTGTTTACCTGGCGGCGTGCTGAAAACGGCGACGTGCCGCCCGATCAGCCCCGTCAGGGTTGGTGGGGTGACTCGCTGTCGGTCAATGACAAGATTGGCTCGCGACTGTGGTTGCTGGCGCGCGCAAAAATCACGACCGAAACGCTCAATCAGGCGCGCGATTATTGCCGCGAGGCTTTGCAATGGCTGCTTGATGATGGTCTGGCGGCTGCAATCGATGTGCGCATTGAGCGGGCAGGGCTGGATGGTGCGGCGGCGGCCATCGTTATCAAGCGCAGCAATGGTGATCAGCTGAGCTGGTCGAGCAATCAATTCTGGCAGGAGCTGCAAAATGTTTAATCGCCCAACGCTGGCGCAAATCAGCCAGCGCATCAGCAACGATATTCTGGCGCGGCTGGATCTGGATGAAATCCGCCGCTCGGACATTCAGGTGATCGGCAAAGTGCAGGCGGCCGTCGAGCACGGGCTGAATGGCTATCTGGAATGGATCGCCAAACAGCTGTTGCCCGATAGCTGTGACGAAGACCGACTGTTGTCCAGCCCCTGGCTCAATCGCGGGCTGTCGCCCAATAAGGCCAGTTATGCGGCGGGTTCGCTGAGCGTAACGGCTCAGGTTGGGGCGGTGATCAAGGCCGGTACGGTCTGGCAGCGTATTGACGGTGTGCGGTACCAGATCAATACCGAAACAACGATCAGCGCTGTGCCGCAAGTGGTGGCGGTGACTGCACTTACGGCGGGGGGCGCGGGCAATGCGACTGCGGGATCTGGTGTGGTGCTGGTTTCGCCTGTGCTGGGTGTGCAAGCGGAGGCCGTGGTCGCTGTAGGCGGTGTCACCAATGGCAGCGACGCCGAGGGCATCGATGATTTCAGGGGGCGGGTGCTGGCTGCATGGGCGCAAACCGCGCACGGTGGGGCTGATTTTGATTACGTCGCCTGGGCAAGGCAGGTTTCGGGTGTCACGCGGGCATGGGTGCGTCCAGCGTATTTTGGGCTGGGTACTGTCGGCTTGTTTATCGTGCGCGACGATGAGGCGCCGATTTTTCCGGACGCGACCGAGTTGGCTGCGGCGCAGTCGTATGTGAATTCGGTTTGCCCTGTGACGGCAGCGGTAACGGTGATGTCGCCTGTGGCCAAGGGCGTGAATTTCAATATCCAGCTCACTCCAGCAACGGCGGCGGTCAAGGCTGCGGTGCAGGCGAGTCTGGCCGATCTGATCCGGCGCGATGCCGAGCCGGGTGGGTCTTTGTTGCTGAGCCGGATGAATGAGGCCATCAGTATCGCTTCGGGCGAATCCGATCATGTCTTGCTTTCGCCGGCGGCCAATGTCACGACTTTGCCTGGTGAAATGGTGACGCTGGGCGCATTCACCTGGAGCTGACGATGCGACTGACTCAATCCGATTATTTGCAGCAATTGCAGCAGCTGATGCCGCCCGGCCCCGCGTGGGAAGGCGAGCTGATCGTGCGTGAGCTCGATGTGCTGGCCAAGTCGTTTGCTGCGGTGCATGCCCGATCCGGTGATTTGTTGCGTGAGGCTTCGCCGTATCAAACGACTGAAATGCTGGCAGATTGGGAACGGGTCTGTGCCTTGCCCGATAGCTGCAGCGTGCAATCGTCGATGACGATGGCGGATCGGCGTGCTGCAGTAGCGGGCAAGTTGATGGCGATTGGTGGGCAATCGGCTGCGTATTTCATCGCCATTGCCAAAGCGATGGGCTACCCCGATGCCACGATCACGCAGTATTCGGCGCGTCGCTGTGGCCGGCGCATGGGTACGCCGTATGGGGGTGTCGCCTGGCAATTTGTCTGGCAGATGAATTTGCCGGCGTCGCAGGTCGTTGCGCGGCGTTCGGGTAGCCCGATGGGCGAGCGTTACCGGGTCTGGGGTAATGCCCAGCTCGAATGCGTGATCAACAAGCTCAAGCCGGCGCATACGCTGGTGCGATTCAAGTACGCATAAGTCGTCTTTTTGATTGTTAAACAACCCGCCTTGATGGCGGGTTTTTTTATGGGTGCAAAGTATGGATTTTCCTAAAAGTCTGGCCGCCGCGCTGTATTTGTTGGCCGGTCGGTTTACCGATGGCGACCCGATCAATGGTGTGCCGGCAAGTATTGATCCGGCGTCGCACATGAATGCAGTGACTGATGAGTTGCTGAATGTGATTGCCGGGTTTGGTCTGGTTCCTGATGAGACAAAATTTGATCAGGTGTTCAAAGCTATTGCGGGGCGTATTGGTTCTGCTGGTGGCTTGTCATTCCGTAATCTGCTGATCAACGCTGCCGGCATGATTAATCAGCGTGGATATGTTTCGGGTGCAGCAACGACATCAGCAAATCAGTACACGATTGACCGCTGGCGCGTGGTGACTTCGGGGCAAAACTTGAGCTGGGCGGCTAGCGGTGCGGTCAATGTAATGACTGCACCTGCAGGTGGCGTTGAGCAGGTGATCGAGGGCGTCAATGTCCTGGGGGGCACTTACGTTCTGAATTGGGTCGGGACGGCCACGGCCAAGGTGAATGGTGCTGACGTCGCCAAGGGCGGAACGGTTGTCTTGCCTGCCAATACGAACGCGACACTCCGGTTGATCGGCGGCACCTACAGCATGCCTCAGCTTGAGTTGGGCTCGGTGCCGACTGCGTTTGAACTGCGGCCATTCGACAAGGAGCTGACTGCTTGTCAGCGCTACTACGAAAAAAGCTTTCCCCTTGCGACGGCACCAGCTAATGCGGCTGGCCTGTTCAATTATCTGCCGCAACAGGGGGCGGCTGGGCAGATGATGGTGTTCGGAAACTTCCCGTTCAAAGTGCAGAAGCGCAATGCATCGTCAGCCGTCACGCTCTACAACCCGGTCTCGAACAACGCGCAAGCACGAAGCCTGCAAGCGAACACTGACTTTACCAGTACGGCGGCCAACAGCATCACCGAATATGGCTTCGGTGTTGCAGCCACATCGCCGACAGGAACCATTGCGGGTAATAGTTGCGCCCTGAACTGGGCAGCAGACAACGAACTTTAAACAAGGGATGACCATGTCGGCAGCAAAATACAAATTAACAAAAAATCCGGATGAAGTGATTCGGCTTGAAGACAATACCACCATCAAACGAGGTCATCGTTGGTGGGATGACTATGAAGCGTGGCTGGCAGACGGAGGTGAGCCATTGCCACTGGCACCTGCGGTGTCGAGTGCTGAGCGCAAGGCCGCTGAAATTAGCCTCTGGCGCGATGAACAAGAGCTGCAGCCGATCACATTCGAGCACGCTGGCCATCGCTGGGACGGCGGGCTGAAAGTCAAAACCCGTCTCAAAACCGTTGCTGAATTGCCTGCCTTGCCGCCCGATTATTACTGGACGGATGCGGATAACGTCGATATGCCGATGACACTGGCCGAAATTCAGAGTCTGGCGCAAGCGCATGAAATCGCTATTGCTACCCAAGGCTGGAAAATTCATCAGCGTCAGCGAGCGATGAAAGCTGAAATCTTGCTGCTCGAAGGCGAAGCGCTGGCGAATTATCAGCCGGGTTGGCCAGCCGATTAATACGTGATTACTGATTGAATTTTAACC
Organism: Chitinibacter sp. S2-10; assembly: GCF_046530675.1. Taxonomy (GTDB): domain Bacteria; phylum Pseudomonadota; class Gammaproteobacteria; order Burkholderiales; family Chitinibacteraceae; genus Chitinibacter. Next base: position 2,458,609 of record NZ_CP172558.1, read on the forward strand.
CGCCTGTGCGGGTTTTTTTACGTCTGGAGGTGCAATGCAGGAATACGAAAAAAACTTTATCTGGTTGCTGGTGTTGGGGGCGAGTATCGGCGTGGGCAAATTGCTGGTGTCCAGTGAAACGCTGACGCTACGGCTGTGTTTTGGCCGGGCGATTTTGGGGAGTGCCACGACCGCGATTGCAGGGGCGGCTCTGATCCAGATTCCGAATATCAATCCGCTGGCACTGATGGCGATTGGCTCGGCATTGGGGATTGTGGGTGCGCAGTTTGTCGAGCTGTGGCTCAAAAAGCAGGTCAACAAAATCAGGGGAGGTTAATCATGATCAATAGTCGGAATCTGGGTGAGTTATTGCCGGCCGTCAAAGCTCGGGCTGAGGCCTTTATTGCTGAGTGCAAACGGCAGGGGATTGAGGTGCTGATTACCAGCACTTATCGCGATCACGAATCGCAGGCTGCACTCTATGCTCAAGGCCGCACAGAGCCGGGCAGCAAGGTCACGAATGCCAAGCCGGGGCAAAGCTGGCACAACTGGCGGGTGGCCTTCGACTTCGTGCCGATCGTGAACGGCAAGGCGCAATGGGGCGATGCAGCGTTGTTCAAGCGCTGTGGGGCTATTGCTGAAAGTGTCGGGCTGGAGTGGGCCGGGCGCTGGAAAAGCTTTCCTGAAATGGCGCATTGCCAATTTACGGGTGGTTTGATGCTGGCCGATTTTCAGGCAGGCAAAACACTGGAGGCCATCGCCTGACGTGCCAGTTAATCCACAGCTTTTGTGGGTAACTGGTGGTGCAGTGCGAAAAATCCTTTATCAACCAAAGGCGCGGGCTCCGCGCCTATTTTTTTGGCGAACGTATGTTCAAAACTATTCCATTGCCTTATCGAATTCTGATCGTGGTGCTGCTGGCGTTGGCTGTGTTTGGCGCCGGGCTTCGCACGGGCTGGGTGCTGTCAGCCAATAGCAAAGACGCTGGCCAGCTCAAGGTTCAGAACAAGGCGACAAAGGTGCAGCAGGCGCGGGTCGCTTCGGCGGCGGTGGCTGACCAGATCACGGCCAGCCAGGTGCAACAGATTCAGATCCGCTACAAAACCATTACCAAAGAGGTGATCAAATATGCAGAAGTCCATCCGGCACCCGCGGCTAGCCAGCCTGTTGTTGCTTGCAACACTCTCGATCATGACTGGGTGCGAATCCATGACCATGCCGCCGATCCAGACAGCGAACCCGTCAGCGAGCCTGACGGTGACGCCGGGGGAGCTGGAAAAAGTGAAGTCCTCGGCGTCGTCGCCCGCAACTACGAAACCTGCCAGCTCTGGCGCCAATCGCTGATCGGCTGGCAACGCTGGTGGATGTCTCAACAGTGAGTTTAAAAGAGCAATATGGCGGGAGAGATGACGCTAAAAATAAACATCAAAGTCCCCGTTGTGATGGGGGTGCAGATAACCCGCCTGTACGTACGGAGGATTGAGCATTGAGGTGAGAAGAATCAGTTTGCATGCTATAAGCAAACATCTGCCTTTGTTTTTGCTTGCCAACTACGAAAGCAAATGTGGGCGTGTGCTGCTCTGTGTTGTTATTGCGCATATGCTTTTAAGTATGCTGATCCTCTCACTTCATAGGAGGTGTTGTATGAAATTAGCAAAACCAACGGTTGGTCCGATTGTTGGATACACCACGCAGAACGAGGCGCGCATCTGGTTTCGTGGTCAGTTTGAACCGGGACCGAATGGCTATCGACGATGCTTTGGTGTGGTGCTGTGGCAGGAAAAAGGAGCGCCAAAAACCAGCCGACAGATGAAAATTGGCAAGATGTCGCCGAATTTTGATGTGACGGGGGTGTTTCCACTATTGGGGTTGAAGCCGGATTGCGAGTACGAGTACTGGGCTGGCTGGTTTTTGGCCGATTCCGAGCTGGACGCGGCACGGGCGATACCGCAATTTGACTGGGATGCATTGGACATCTCGATCTTTCGTACCGGTACCGATAAGAGGGAGGCTGTACGCTCATATGCGGTGGGTTCATGTCGTTACTTGCTGCGTCTGTTTGGCGGATTGATTTTCGATGACCGAGGCGATAAGACCTTCGAAGCCATTTTGAATCAGCACGAATCGGCGCCGCTGCATGGGCTGCTGATGATTGGTGATCAGATTTATGCCGATGACTTGAACGTGCTGCTGCCGGATGTCAAACTCGACAGCTTCCTGTCGCGATATCGGGCAGCATTTTCGCAGCAACATGTCGCGCGGCTGATGAGCCGTGTACCTACCTACATGATTCTGGATGATCATGAAATTGAAGACAATTGGCCTATCAAAGCGACGGCCAAGGACATGACGACGACATACCCGCACGCCATTCATGCTTATCAAATTTACCAAGCTAGCCATAGTCCGGTGTTTGAGTTGGATGACGAGGGCTGGGTGACAGGCACACCGCCACGCTTCTGGTACACCTTTAGCGATGGTTGTGCGGACTGGTTCGTGATGGATGTACGCACCGAACGAATCTGGGATGTGGATAATCCGCAGCGGCGCAAAATGGTCAAACAGGCTCAGATGGTGGCGCTGCTGGCATGGTTGTCAGATAAGCCAGAGCGGGTGAAGATGGTGGTGTCGTCCGTGCCGTTCATGCCGGATCTTACTAGCGATAGTGATGACAAGTGGGGGGCGTATTTGCCAGAGCGAACCCAAGTACTTGATCACATCCGGACTAAAAAGATCCGCAAGGTCTGTTTTGTGTCGGGCGACGTGCACTGTTCATTTACCTCCCAACTGACATCGCCGGATGATTCTGAGTTCAAGGTATTCAGCATTATCTCGTCTTCCTTCTTCTGGCCTTACCCACACATGGAAAAAAATGATTTCGTCCTGACTGGTGAATTGACTACGACCGGGACGCACCGCTATGAGGTAGGCCAAGCGTCGCCTATCTATTCGGTAGATAACTTCGCTCGGCTGGATGTGGCGCCGAGCGGCATTCTTGTTACCTATTTTGGCCGCAAAGGCGAAGTACTCGGCGAACAGGTCAAACTGGAATTCTAAAGAGGCTATGACCAAACGCCCACAAAAGCCCACTCCGCCTGATGGCGGGATGGGTTTTTTTGCATTTAATTTTATTACTTTTTATTACTTTGAGGTGTTTATATTGCAAAGTGCAGCGATAAAGGTGCACCTTGTGATTTTAATGTTGTTGTATGTTTTTGAAATTATTAGTTTAAATTGACTTGCAATGCCCATCGAGCATCGGCGCGATGCAGAAGCGTCGCGAGGGTTGATGGGCTGGATTTTCTTGGGTCAATGGCATGGTGATGCTCGATGGATGGTGTTGCGGTATGGAATGCAGCCCATAGTGTAAACAAAAAAGCCCTGATCAATCAGGGCTTTGTTTGGTGTTTTTGGAGCGGGCGATGGGAATCGAACCCACGGCACAAGCTTGGGAAGCTTGGGTATTACCATTATACGACGCCCGCGTAAGTGCAGATTATAACAGTGAATTAGGTTTTAGGCAGCGTGACGCCATGTTGGCCTTGGTATTTGCCACCACGGTCGCGGTAACTGGTTTCGCAGACGTCATCGGTATCTGCTTCAAAAAACAGCACCTGAGCGACACCTTCATTGGCGTAGATTTTGGCTGGCAGTGGTGTCGTGTTCGAGAATTCCAGCGTCACATAGCCTTCCCATTCCGGTTCGAACGGCGTCACGTTAACGATGATGCCGCAACGTGCATACGTTGATTTGCCCAGACACACAGTGAGCGCATTGCGCGGAATGCGGAAATATTCGACGGTGCGCGCCAGCGCAAATGAATTGGGTGGAATGATGCAATAGCCCTTGCCTGACACATCGACAAAGCTGTTTTCATCAAAGTTTTTCGGATCAACAATGGTCGAATTCAGGTTGGTAAACACTTTGAATTCGTCAGCGCAGCGGATATCGTAGCCGTAGCTCGAAGTGCCGTAGGAAACGATGCGTTCGCCGTTGACTTCCTTCACCTGGCCGGGGATAAACGGCTCGATCATGCCGTGTTCTTGCGCCATGCGGCGAATCCATTTGTCCGATTTGATACTCATGTTGTCACACGCCTGTAAATATTTTGGCCGTATTGTATCTGGCGCTAGGGACAAGCGATAGTGCGCGGCTTTGCTTGTGTTTCAAACTTGCTTACTGACTGGCAATTGCCGACAATGAAACTACGTTTCACTGATTCCTCGATCCGGAGTGTGTATGACCACTGCCCTGTGCGCAGCGCTGAAATTACCAACCACCAACAACGGCGAATTCGATTTAAGCCAACTGACCACGCCGTACGCCGTGATTTATTTTTACCCGAAAGACAACACGCCCGGTTGCACGACCGAAACTGCCGATTTTCGTGATCATTACCAGGATTTTCTGGCCACTGGTGCTGCGGTATTTGGCGTTTCACGTGACAGCATTAAAAGCCACGAAAATTTCAAAGCCAAACTGGCAGTGCCATTCGAATTGATTTCCGATGCCGAGGAGAGTGCTTGCGCAGCATTTGACGTAATGAAAATGAAAAACATGTATGGCAAACAAGTCAGGGGTATTGAGCGCAGTACCTTTGTTATCAACGCCTCTGGCGAAATACTCCGGGAGTGGCGTGGTGTGAAAGTCGCCAATCACGTTGCCGAAGTGCTCGGCTTCGTTGCGGGTTTGAAGTAAAAAAATGAGCGGCCATGAGGCCGCTTTTTTGTTGTGACTGCAAATCAAACGAGAGAAAACATCATGGCGACTAAAAAATCACAGAAGATGAGCAAACTGTTTGTTCTTGATACCAATGTATTGATGCACGATCCCACGTCGATTTACCGGTTTCAGGAACATGATTTATTTATTCCGATGATGACGCTGGAAGAACTGGACTCCAACAAAAAAGGCATGACCGAAGTCGCCCGCAATGCGCGGCAAGCCAGCCGTTTTATGGAAGAGCTCGTTGCCGGCATGGAACACAATCTATATGACGGCGTTTCGCTCGAAGAGGCCAGCAAAGGGCAGGCGAGCGGGCGACTGTTTCTGCAAACCGAGGCGATCACCAGCGTATTGCCTTCGCAATTGCCGATGGGTAAAGCCGATAACCAGATTCTCGGCGTGGTGCATCATTTGCAGGCGATGCAGCCCAAACGTGAAGTCATTCTGGTGTCCAAAGACATCAATATGCGGATCAAGGCGCGTACTTTGGGCTTGGCGGCTGAAGATTACTTCAACGATAAAGTGCTCGAAGACACCGATCTCTTGTACAACGGCATGCGCGAGATCGACGAAAAATTCTGGGAGCGCAACGGCAAGGACCTGGAGAGCTGGCAGGAAGGTGGGCGCAGCTACTGGCGGATTAAAGGCCCCGATGTGGCCGAGCTGTATACCAACCAGATGCTGTATCAAACTGGCGATACGCCTTTGCAGGCCAGGGTATTAAGGCTGGAAGGCAAAACGGCGGTGATCGAAAGCCTGAAAGACTACAGCCACGGCAAAAATGCGATCTGGGGGATTCTGGCGCGCAATCGCGAGCAGAATTTCGCGCTCAATCTGCTGATGAATCCCGAAATCGATTTTGTTTCGTTGCTCGGTCAGGCCGGCACCGGCAAAACCTTGCTGACCTTGGCGGCGTGTTTGGCGCAGACGCTGGAATCGAAAATCTACACCGAAATCATTATGACGCGTGTCACGGTGCCGGTCGGTGAAGACATTGGTTTCCTGCCGGGCACCGAAGAGGAAAAAATGCTGCCATGGATGGGCGCGCTCGAAGACAATCTCGACGTCCTCAACCAGAGTGACGCCGAAGCTGGTGATTGGGGCAGGGCGGCGACGCGCGATCTGATTCGCAGCCGGATCAAGGTCAAATCGCTGAACTTTATGCGCGGGCGTACTTTCCTGAATAAATTCCTGATTATCGACGAGGCGCAAAATCTGACGTCCAAGCAGATGAAAACGCTGATCACCCGTGCCGGCCCCGGAACCAAGGTCGTCTGTCTGGGTAATATCAGCCAGATCGACACGCCGTATCTGACCGAAGGCTCGTCCGGTTTGACTTATGTCGTCGACCGTTTTAAAGGTTGGGATCATTCAGGCCATATCACACTGACGCGCGGCGAGCGCTCGCGTCTGGCTGACTACGCGGCTGAAGTGCTGTAATTCTGTAAATTATCTGTCGCTGTTACTTTTAACCGCGCTATTTCCGCAGAGGAATGGCGCGGTTTTGTTTTTGCTCAAAGCGGCGCTTTGAAATTGATAATATATTTATTTGTATATTGTTGAATGGTAAGGAGTTAAAAATGAGCGAGCAATATCATCAAATCGTGCGCGACATTAGCAGCAAGCTGCGCGAGTTTCACAAGGAAATACCCGAAACGGCGCAGGCTTTTAACGCGATGGCCAAGGCCACGCATTCGGATGGCGCAATCAGCAAAAAGCACAAGGAATTGATGGCAATGGCGATTGCCATCGCAGCACGTTGCGAAGGTTGTCTGGGCTTTCACGCTCAGGCCTGTGTCAAGCTGGGCGTCACGCGCGCCGAGTTTCTGGAAATGATTCAGGTTGCCGTCTACATGGGCGGCGGCCCGAGCATGATGACGAGTGCCGAAGCGCTGATGGCTTATGAGGAATATGGCGGCGAAAAGGCTGAAGGGTGATTTCAAGGGTATATGGCTATAGGTTATGTTGAATCTGGCCTGCGGCCATATACCCAATATTTATGGCAATGTTCTCATTTCGTTTTGATAGTTTTTAGCGCCTTCGGCGCGGTGTTTTACAGTCGCAATCCGCGACGGGGACTCACTTTCTTTGCTTCGCCAAAGAAAGTAAGCAAAGAAAGGCAATGGGATGGACTCCTCCCTCTGATACGGCATCGATGTGCCAGACTGGAAGTGTCAGCCAACAGTCACACAGAACAAGGAGTCCACCATGTCTATTATCCGCATTGGCCTTGATCTTGCCAAAACCGTTTTTCAAATTCACGGCGTGAATCACAAAGAAGAAGTCATTTGCACTCGACAATTACGTCGGTCGCAATTGCTCGACTTCTTTAAAAAGCTCACTCCTTGCTTGATTGGCATGGAGGCTTGCTCTGGCGCGCATCACTGGGCACGTCAACTGCAATTGATGGGGCATACCGTCAAGCTGATTGCGCCCCAGTTCGTTAAACCCTACGTCAAAGGCAACAAGAACGACGCCAACGATGCGGCCGCTATTTGTGAAGCCGTAGGTCGGCCATCGATGCGCTTTGTGCCCCTCAAAACCATCGCCCAACAAGATTTACAGGCACTGCACCGTATCCGCAGCGAACTGGTGCAGCAGCGCACCGCCAAGGTCAATCAAATCCGTGGTTTGTTGGGGGAGTACGGGATTGTGACGGCTCAACGGATTGAGTCACTGCGCAAAGCATTACCAGAGCTACTGGAGGATGCCGAAAATGGCTTAACCCCCGACTTCCGCGCTTTGCTTAATGGTTTGCGCGATGATCTGGTGTATCTCGACGAGCGAATTGCCACTGCGGATAAACAAGTGCAACAGCAAGCGCGCGAAAATACACAAGCATTACGTTTGCAACAATTACGTGGGATTGGCCCCATTACCGCGACCGCCTTGATTGCAGCGATAGGCCAAGATGCGCATCACTTTAAACGCGGCAGAGACCTCGCCGCTTGGATAGGCTTAACACCGGGGCAGCACAGCAGCGGTGGTAAGGAGCGGTTACTGGGCATCAGCAAGCGGGGCGATACGTATCTGCGCACCTTACTCATTCATGGCGCACGTGCTGTAGTTAAAACGGCATTAGGCAAGACGGATAGGCTGAGTGTATGGATTCAAAGCCTGTGCAGTCGGCGTAACAAAAACATTGCCGCCGTTGCGTTAGCCAATAAAACGGCACGAATGGTGTGGGCATTACTCAGTCGCAATATGGATTATGACCCCGACTTTGGTTTAGCAAGGGGTGAAGTGGTTTGAAGCGTGCAGTAGAAAATGGGGTTTGTAGTGGCAATGTGTAACGAATAAAATCCAGTCCGATTGCGAAGCAAGAAGCAGTGATGGCCAAAAGGTTGAACCGGCGGCAGGCAAACCTGACGGGGTCCAAGTGCGAAAAGCACGTGAAGGCGATGAGGACCTGCCGCGCGAATAGCCCATCATGGCCCGGGTCATTAGGCCCAATGCGAAGGCCGGATATACGTGAGCAGTCGATCCGACAACCAGAACTGTGAAATGCTTGCAAGCTGGGAGGAGTCCATATACGACCCCCGCCTGCGGCCCTCCGGGCTTCCCTCGGTCGGTCGCGAGCCAAACGATAAAGCTGTTCGTCTCGCTCCACTCCCTCGGCGATGGGCGAGAGGGGATTTCAAGCCCTAGACCCATCAGCGGGGTTCGGATCAGCACGTATTGAGAGCATCGCCATATTTATTGGTGGCTGCTTGTATTGTTTAGGCCTGAGATACCTCAAGGCTTCCGATCAAACTCGGTCGTGGCCTTCAAGATGCCGCGCAAAATATCGACTTCTTCACGTTCCAGTTCGGCGCGAACGAATAGTCTGCGCAGGCGTGGCATTAGCCGTTTTGGCGCGTGCGGGCGTAAAAAGCCGATTTTCAGCAGCACTTCTTCCATATGCTCGAACAGCTTTTCCAGCGACTCATGCGTTGCCAGCTCGCGTTCTTCCTGCAAATGCTGCACGTCGACCCAATCGGTTTCATAGCAACTGGTTCGCAGCTCATACGTCAGCACTTGTACCGCTTGCGACAGATTCAGGCTCGAATAATACGGATTGGTCGGAATCGTTACGCGGTCGCTGCACAGTGACAACTCATCAATCGTCAACCCGCTGGTTTCGGCTCCGAACACCAGCGCAACTTGCTTGTCGGCGCGCGCGGTGGCGATGATTTCAGGTGCAATCTGCCGTGGTGTTTGCAAAGGTTGTGATAACTCGCGGCGCCGCGCGGTCAGTGCAACCTGCATCGTCGTGCCTTCGAGCGCTTCGGCCATGCTGCTGACCACTTTGGCATTCTGTAAAATATCATCAGCGCTGGAAGCCAATGCGGTGGCGACTTCGGAAGGAAATTCTTTCGGGTTGATCAGAACCAGCTCGGTCAGCCCCATCGTTTTCATCGCCCTTGCCGTTGATCCGATATTGCCCGGATGGCTGGTGTGCGACAAAACCACACGAATATTCGGCAGGCAGTCGGTTTCGCTGCCCTGGTAAAGATTTTTCTTGATTTCTTTATTCATTGTTGGGTTTATTCTGCCGCGTAAGGCAGGTAGAATACGTCCTTAATTATGTTCTTTTAAACCGAGAAACCATGCATCCAATGCTCAACACCGCGGTGCGCGCTGCGCGCCGTGCTGCGACTGTTATCCAACGTGCGTCCAATAACCTGGATTTGATTACCCCTGAAAAGAAAGGCCACAACGATTTTGTGTCTGAAGTTGATCGCGCTGCCGAGCAGGCGATTATCGACACCATCCTTGAGGCTTATCCGAATCACGCGATTCTAGCAGAGGAGTCGGGCGCACGCGGCAACTCTGAATACGTCTGGATTATCGACCCGCTCGATGGCACGACCAATTTCCTGCATGGTTTCCCGCAATACGCGATCTCGATTGCGCTCGAACACAAAGGCGTGATCACGCAAGCTGTCGTGTACGATCCGAACCGGAACGATCTGTTCACCGCTACGCGCGGCGTTGGCGCTTTTCTGAATGATCGTCGTATCCGTGTTTCGAAAGTACGCGAACTGTCTGATGCACTGGTGGGCACCGGTTTCCCCTACACCAAATTCGACAACCTCGAAACATATCTGAATATCTTCCGTGAAATGGCGCAAAAATCAGCCGGCGTTCGCCGTCCGGGCGCCGCAGCGCTCGATCTGGCGTATGTTGCTTGTGGCCGTTTTGACGGTTTCTTCGAGTTTGACCTGAAACTGGTCGACATCGCTGCCGGTACGCTGCTGGTGCAGGAAGCTGGTGGTCTGGTGACTGATATGAACGGCGAAGAGAAATTCCTCGAATCAGGCGACGTGCTGTGCGGCACGCCACGTGTCTTCGGCCAGATGCTGTCATTGATTCGCGGGCATTTGAAATAATTGCTGTTGAGTTGAATCAATAGTTCAGCGGAAGCATTTGAATTAGCTCAATATCATTCACAAAAAAGCCATTCTTTCGAATGGCTTTTTTGTTTGATCGCAGCCTTTAAATTGCTTTAAACCTCACACCCATCCGGCGTGCAAAATGCGGCGCGGCTTGTCGTGGCTGGCGTGATGCCTTGGTTTTGCAGCCATTGCAAAAAAGCGTCGGGTTGGCCGAGGAAGGGTGAGAGATCGATTTGCTGCATTTGGCCGTCGCGTTCGAGCAGCAGCGATGGAAAGCCGCGCAAGCCGTAGCGCTGCATCAGGCTACGTGTTTGCGCAAAATGTACGTCGACTTGACTCACTTGTTCGCGCATTGCCGCGCTAAATGCCGCACTATCGATTCCGATTTCGTTCGCCAAGGCTAGCAAAACTGCGCCATCGGAAATACGTTGGCCTTGCGCATAATGCGCCAGCTGGATTTTCACCAGTAGCGCCAAGCCGTCAAAGCCTAGCGCTTGCGCGGCCAGAATCGCCAGCGTCGGTGGCGTTGAATCAAACACCGCGCTGGTGTCGAGCAGCAAGCCATTGAAATACGCATCACCAAAGGGCTGGCCGGTGAGTTGCGCGATGCGTTGGTCGTGCGGCATCACATAGTTGCGCAGCGTGGGCGTCACATTTTGGCGCGCGTCGCCGCTCATCATGCCGCCGGCGTGCAGCTCGATTTTTAGCTCAGGCAATTGCGCTGCGGCGTGGATCAGCGGCGCTGCGGCGTAGCACCAGCCGCACAGCGGGTCGAATACATAATGCAGCTTCGCTTTCATGCTTGTGTTTACCATTTCATTTCACCTTTATTTACTTTCGCGCCGATGTCGAGCGCGATACCGAGACCCGCATCCGGGTAGGCTTGCTGCATTTCCCCAATCAACTCAGCGCCGTTTTTTGTCGCCGCCAGATTTTTTTCAAAGCTTTGCAAATACGTTCTGGTATAGGCAATGCTACTCGCGTCGAGTTTCGTTCCTGCCTGCATATGGCCGGGAACGACGACAGCCGGTTTCAGCGCGGCCATTTCGTCGAGCTGGGCGAGCCATGCGGCGCGCTCGGCGGCGTCTTGCGTGTCAGCGGTCCAGACGTGCAGGCCACCAAATACGCCGATATTGCCGACAATGGCCCGCAGCGACGGAATCCACACATACGGTCGGTGCGCCAGCTTGCCGCTGCTACCGCGAATTTCGATTTTCTCGCCGTCAATGCTCAAGCTATCGCCTTGCAAAGCTTGCGGCAGAACGGCTTTGCTTGGCGCATTCGCGCCCATTTTTGGACCCCAGAAAGCGATTTTAGCATCGACTTTGGCGCTGATTTTGGCCAAGACCGCAAGCGTGGCGAGCACTTTCGCGTTCGGGAAGATGTCTTTCAACGTCGCGACGCCGAAATAATAATCGGGGTCGGCTTGGCTAACGAAAATCGTCGTCAATTGCTTGCCACTATCAAGTACATTCGCCGCAATACGCAGCGCATCGGCGCGAGTAAACCCCGCATCGACGACGATGGCTTCTTTTTCTCCGAAAATCAGCGTTGAATTGGCGTGAAAACTATTGGCGTCGGCGTTATACACCTTCATTTGCAATGCGCTCTCAGCCTGCGCCGTGCCGAAAGTGAGTGCCAAGCTTGCTGCGATCAGTGTGGTGCGAATCATGGTGTTTTTCCTTGTCTTTGTTGACGGATCAAATTGAACTGACGCCAGTTTAGTTGCATGAAATGCGCAGATAAATACGCTAAACTGCGCATTATTGTTGCAATATCCGATCAAATGGCGAGGCAAGATGGCGATGGATAGATTGACCGCGATGAAAGTATTTTGCGAAGTAGCCGCCAGCGGCAGCTTTAGCGCCACGGCCGATAAACTCGATATGTCGCGCGCAATGGTCACGCGCTACGTCGGCGAGCTAGAGCTGTGGCTGGAGGCGCGCTTGCTACAACGCACGACACGGCGCGTCACGCTGACCGACGCTGGCGAAAATTGCCTGCGGCGCAGCCAGCAAATGCTCGCTCTGATGGAAAATATCGAAGAAGAAACGATTAGCCACGACGGCGAGTTGCGCGGCCAATTGCGACTCACAACCAGCATGTCCTTCGGCCACGCGCATTTGGCTGGCGCGATCAGCGAATTTTTGGCGCTGCACCCGCAGCTCAAAATCGACCTGAACGTCGGCGACAGCGCGGTCAATTTGGTCGAAGCACGTATCGATCTGGCGATCCGTATTAGCAGCGCGCCCGATCCGGCACTGATCGCCCGCCCACTGGCTGTGTGTGACTCAGTCCTAATTGCATCGCCGGGGTATCTGGCTGAACACGGCATTCCACAAAAGCCCGAGGCAATTACCCACCATAGGTGTCTTAGTCATGCCAATTTTGGCCGCAGTATTTGGTCGCTCACTCGCGGTACAGAAAAAGTCGATATCGCCGTCACCAGTCGCTTTAGCGCCAACGAAGCAACCATCCTATTGAACGCCGCGCTCGCCGGGGGCGGCATCGCGCTGCAACCGACCTACCTCGCCAACGCCTATCTCGCGCGCGGCGAATTACAAATCGTCCTGCCCGAATGGCAAGTCCCTGCGATGACGATTTACGCGCTCTACCCATCACGGCGACATTTATCACCCGCGGTGCGGACCTTGCTGGATTTTTTGGTGGCACGGTTTGCGGTGGTGAGCTGGTAAGTGCCGTAGCTTGGAACTTGCTGTGCCCGATATGATTGCAGCATGTGGAGTCGTCGCATCATGCCGCAATAGTGAGGTGGTGAAATATGTCTGGTCTGTGGATGTTTGCTGGATCTATCCGCAAACCAGACGACACTACCTAGGCTCTGTTGACGTTTGGTTTGCGAGTCGCGTTTGTGCTGGTTTTGGCCTGAAACAAGGCGCAAAGCCTGATGCATAGTCATTCTATGTGAAGGTTTTGCAACGCAGTGTCAGGCCAAAAACAGCCAAACCCTCCGGGCTGGGCGCTTTTTGTGACGACTCGGCGTTATTGCCTGCTCACATAGAATGACTATGCCTCGCAGCCAATGCCTTGATTCGTCACAAAAATCGCGCCAGCGCGACCGTAAACCAAACGTCAACAGAGCCTAGTGTTTTCCATAATTGTTTCATACATGTCGGGCTTGAATCCGACTTGCGTTTGCTTCTTCGTGACCAGCACCGGGCGCTTGATGACTGAAGGATTGGCAATCATTACCGCAATCGCGCTGTCGGCGTCGACGACACTGGCTTTGGTCGTCTCATCGAGTTTGCGCCAGGTCGTTCCCTGTTTATTGATCAGCACTTCCCAGCCGATGGCGTCTATCCATTGCTGAACTTGCTCGGCGCTCAGACCTTGTTTTTTGAAGTCATGCCATTCGTAATCGAAGCCATTTTCAGTAAGCCAGACACGGGCTTTTTTGACGGTGTCGCAGTTGGGGATGCCAAATAATTTCATATTCTAATCACTCACTCAAAATACAATGCTGCGAGATATTGATCCGGCCTTCAGAAATTTGAATTTCGTGGAGGCGGGCTTGCCCGCGAAGCCTTGCCGTTCGCGGGCAAGCCCGCTCCTACGACTTAAACATTACAAGACTGATCGCCTCACGCCCCTTAATGCAAAGGCATGTCAAAGCTGATGTCTTCTTCGGCCTGTTGCTGCGCTTTGGCGTCTTTGCTCGCTTCCTGCTCGTCAATGGTTTGCGCGTTATTGACCATCCACGAGAGGTTGGTCGCCGAGTCGGCGTTGCGCAATGCTTCGTCGAGGTCGATTTCGCCATTGCGGTACATGCGATAGAGCGATTGCTCGAAAGTTTGCGAGCCTTCGGCCAGCGTCTGTTCCATTGCGTCCTTGATTTCAGTTAGCTCGCCAGTGCGGATCAGTTCGGCGACGCGGTTGGTGTTGATCATGATTTCAACGGCGGGTTTGAGTTTGCCGGTTTTACTGCGAACCAGTCGTTGTGAAACGATGGCTTTGAGCGAGGTCGACATATCGTAGAGCAGCGATTCGCGCGCTTCCTGCGGGTAAAAATTGACGATCCGGCTGAGCGAGTGATAGCTGTTATTGGCGTGCAGCGTCGAAATGCACAAATGGCCTGCTTGTGCATATTGCATCGCATAAGTCATCGTTTCCTGATCGCGGATTTCGCCGAGCATCAGGACATTGGGCGCTTCGCGCATCGCGTTGCGTAGCGCGTCATGGTAGCTGTGGGTGTCGGTGCCGATTTCGCGCTGGTTGACCAGCGATTTTTTGTGCGTGTAAATGAATTCAATCGGGTCTTCCAGCGTCAGAATATGGCCACTGTGGTTTTCGTTGCGGTGTTCGAGCATGGCCGAAACGGTCGATGATTTGCCCGATCCGGTGGCGCCAACGAGCAGAATAATGCCGCGCTTTTCCATGACCAGTTCCTTGAGGATTTCCGGCATGCCCAGCTGTTCCAATGTGTCGGCCTTGGGTTTGATATAACGGGCAACCAGCGCCACTGTGCCACGGCTTTTAAATACATTAATCCGGAAATTGCCCAGCTCGGGAACCGGGTAAGCCATATTCATTTCCAGGTCGCGCTCGAATATGGCCACGCGTTCTGGCCCCATCAGCTGATAGGCGAGTTGTTTGACGTGTTCGGCGTTAAGAACCTGATTGTTGACCGGGTGGCAGAGGCCTGAAATTTTGATCACGATCGGCGAGTTGGCCGCTAAAAACAAATCGGATGCGCTACGTTCGGCCATCAGTTTGAAAAAGGGCATGAGGTTCATTGGGGTTCTCCTGATTTCTTGTTCTGTCCGGCTGCCTGAATTCATGCAAAGTCCGGGATTGTCTTGGTCGGATCAATCGCGTAATTCACGGCGCAGAATTTTTCCTACATTCGATTTGGGCAGGCTATCGCGAAACTCTACCACGCGCGGGAGTTTGTAATTGGTTAAGTGCGCGCGGCAATGTTGCAAAACGGTCTCTTGTGTCAGCTCAGGGTCTTTTTTGACAATGATGACTTTGACCGTTTCACCGGTTTTTTCGTCCTTAATGCCGATGCAGGCGACTTCAAGTACGCCGTCAAGTTCGGCGATCACGGCTTCGACTTCGTTCGGGTAAACATTAAATCCTGAAACCAGAATCAGGTCTTTTTTGCGGTCAACCAGCTGGATGTAGCCACTGCATTGCATGATGGCAATGTCACCCGTGGCGAGAAAGCCATCTTCGCCGAGTACGGCGCGCGTTTCTTCCGGCCGTTGCCAGTAGCCCTGCATGACTTGTGGACCGCGGATGAATAGTTCACCAGCCTGACCGGCGGGCAAAACGTGACCGTTGTCGTCACGGATTTGCACTTCGGTTTGCGAAATGGGCAGGCCGATCATGCCGTTATAGCTGGGCAGGTTCATCGGATTGATGACGGCGGCGGGCGAGGTTTCGGTCAAGCCGTAAGCTTCGATCAGTGTGAGGCCTGTGACTTGTTTCCAGCGTTCCGCAACAGCGTGCTGAACCGCCATGCCGCCGCCCAGCGCGATTTTCCAGCGTGAAAAATCGAGCTTGGCAAAATCGGGGTGATTGAGCAGGGCATTAAACAGTGTGTTGACGCCGGTAATGCACGTCACCGGATAGGCTGAGATGGTTTTGATTAAACCTGCAATATCGCGCGGGTTGGTGATCAGTAAATTGCTGGCACCGATCTTGCTGAAAACCATGCAATTGGCCGTCAGTGAGAAGATATGGTACAGCGGCAGCGCGGTGACGATCAGCTCCTGGCCTTCGCTGACTTTTGGCGCAATCCAGGCGTGTGCTTGCTGCATATTGGCGACGATATTGCCGTGGCTGAGCATCGCGCCCTTGGCGATTCCGGTGGTGCCGCCGGTGTATTGCAAAAAGGCCAGATCGTCATGAGTGATTTTGACTGCCTTGGGGGTATGTCTCTGTCCATTAGTCAGGGTTTCGTTAAAATGAATATGCCCAGCTAGGGTATATTTGGGAACCATTTTTTTGATATAGCGCACTGCGGCATTGACGAGCAGCCGTTTGGGAAAATCGAGCATATCGCCGATTTCGCAGACAATGACGTTTTTAATGGCTGTTTTTCCGATGACTTTTTCCAGCGTGTGGGCGAAATTGGCCAAAATAACAATGGTGTTGGCGCCGGAGTCTTTGAGCTGGTGTTCCAGCTCGCGCGGCATATAGAGTGGATTGACATTCACAACCACGAAACCTGCGCGCAGAATACCGAAAATAGCGATCGGGTATTGCAATAGATTGGGCAGCATGATCGCCACGCGCGAACCTGCGGGCAATTGAAGTTCATGCTGCAGGTAGGCTGCAAAATGGCTGGCGTAGTCGTCCAGCTCGCGGTAGCTGATCGCCTTGCCCATATTGATAAAGGCGGCACGGTCGGGATATTTTTTGACGCTTTGTGCGATGACATCAGGAATAGAATCGAATTCGTCCAGATCGATTTGCTCGGGCACTCCCGGCGGATAGCTGGCCAGCCAGGCTTTTTGATGGTGTTGTTGGGGTTTGCCGGCTTGCATGCGTAAATCTCCTGTCATGGTGTAATGTTGAGTGAAGCGGAGATTGAATTCAACAGGTTTAAATATCTGATCCCTCTGCGCGGTGTTTCGCCAGCGGGAAGTTTCTGTTAGAATCGCCGAAAATCTCTTGGTGAGCTGGTATTTCATAATTAGAAATGTCGATCACCGCGGGAGTGCTTACAAATGGGCGCAGGTATTGCAGCCCATTTTTTGTTTGTGGAGCTCAAAAAGAAGTTATGGCGGTTAATTTACAATCTGTATTGGACAATACCCTGCCGGGTTTAGGGTACGAGCTGGTCGATTTCGAGCTGGGCGGCAATGGCTTGATGCGCATTTTTATCGACAAGGAAGGTGGCGTCACGATTGATGACTGTGTCGCTGTGAGCAATCACTTGACGCGGCTGTTCATGGTTGAAGAGATTCCCTATGACCGGCTGGAAGTGTCGTCGCCCGGATTGGATCGTTTGATTAAGAAGCCAGCTGATTTTGAGCGATTTGCTGGCCAGATGGTGAAAGTAAAGCTGCGTTTGCCGCTACCTGATCGCCGTCGCAACGTGGTTGGTCAGCTCAAAGGCCTGATCAACGAGTGTGTGGTGGTCGACGTGAATGGTGAGGTATTGAACCTGCCTTTGTCACAAGTAGATCGTGTACGCATTGAACCGACGTTTTAAATACCCCAAGCAATTTACCTGACTATTTGGCATGGCATGACGCCGGAGGAAAATATCAATGAATCGTGAAATTCTGGTGCTGGTAGAAGCACTTGCACACGAAAAAAATGTGGCTAAGGATGTGGTTTTCACTGCGCTGGAAATGGCGCTGGCTTCTGCAACCAAAAAACGTTACGAAGAAGAAGTGGAAATTCGCGTTTCGATTGATCGTGTTACCGGCGAACACCGCAGCTTCCGTGTCTGGGACGTGGTTGAAGATAACGACCACGAAGAGCCATCACGCCAGATCGCAATCACTGATGCACCCGATTACAGTGCGGATTTGAAAGTGGGCGATGTGTGGGAAGTTGAGCTCGAACCAATCGAGTTTGGCCGTATCGGTGCGCAAGCTGCCAAGCAGGTGATTTTGCAAAAAATTCGCGATGCTGAACGTGAGCAGAATCTGAACGACTTCCTGCAGCGTCGTGAGCACATTATTTCCGGCACAATCAAACGCATCGAACGTGGCAATGCCATTATCGAAATGGGTAAGCTCGAAGCCGTGCTGCCACGTGACCAGATGATCCCGAAAGAAAATCTGCGTGTGGGTGACCGCGTGAAAGCGTTCCTGTTGCGTATTGATCGTATGGGACGTGGTCCGCAGCTGGTGCTGAGCCGTATCGCACCTGATTTCATGGCCAAACTGTTTGAAATGGAAGTGCCGGAAATCGAAAACAATTTGATCGAACTTAAAGGCGTTGCTCGCGACCCTGGCATGCGCGCCAAGATCGCAGTGAAGTCGAACGATCAGCGCGTTGACCCGCAAGGTACCTGTATCGGTGTTCGTGGTACCCGCGTCAATGCCGTGAGTAATGAGCTGGCTGGCGAGCGCGTTGATATCGTGCTGTGGTCAACCGATGCGGCTCAATTTGCGATTAATGCCTTGTCGCCTGCCGAAGTCAATTCGATCATTGTTGACGAAGACAATCACAGCATGGATGTCGTCGTTGACGAAGACAATCTGGCGATGGCGATTGGCCGTGGCGGTCAGAATGTGAAGTTGGCCGCCGAATTGACCGGTTGGAAACTGAACATCATGACGGTTGATCAGGCCGAGCAGAAACACGAAGAAGAATTTAATAAAGTTCGTGCGCTGTTTATGCAGTCGCTCGATATTGATGAAGATGTTGCCAATGTGCTGGTTCAGGAAGGCTTTAATACGCTAGAAGAAGTTGCGTACGTGCCTTTGAATGAGATGTTGGAAATTGAAGCGTTTGATGAAGAAACCGTAAACGAGCTGCGTTCCCGCGCTCGCGATGCCTTGCTCACGCAAGCCATCGTGCGCGAAGAAAAACTGGAACACCAGTCGGAAGACCTGAAAACGCTGGAAGGTATGACGTCAGACCTGGCTGCGGTATTGGCTGAGAACGATATACATACCCGTGATGATTTGGCAGAACTGGCTGTCGATGAATTAACCGAAATGACCGGTATCGATGCAGAAGCTGCCAAACAATTAATCATGAAAGCGCGCGAACATTGGTTCGCTTAAGGCGCGGGAGAGTAATCTATGAGTGAACCCAAAGTCAGCCAATTTGCTGCTGAATTAAAAATGCCGACGCAAGAGCTGATCGAGCAATTACGTGCGGCTGGCGTTGAAAAACGCACTGCTGAAGATACACTGACCGCCGAAGATAAATCGCGTCTGCTGGATCATTTGAAACAAAAGCATGGTCAAGCAGGTGATAAGCCAAAAATCACGATTGCACGCAAAGAAACTACCGAAATCCGTAAAACGGATGCAACGGGCAAGGCGAAAACCATTCAAGTTGAAGTGCGCAAGAAACGTGTAGTGGCGCCTGAAACCATTGCTGCGGCTGTACCTACACCGGCTGCGTCTGTTGCTGCCGCAGCACCTGCTGCGCCGGTCATTGACGAAGCCGAACGCCAGGCTCGTGAAGCGCAAGCAAAGCGGCAGAATGAATTGGCTGAGCGCCAAGCTGCCGAAATGCGTGCGAAACAGCACCGCGAAGTCAAGGCAGCTGAGCCAGTTGCCGAAGTCGTTGCCACTCAAGTTGTGACTGAAGCAATTGTTGAAGTTAAATCTGAAGTTGTCACTCAGCCAGTGGAAACTGCTGCGCCAGCACCTGCTCCAAAACCTGCGGTGAAGCCGCATGTGAAGCCTGGTCATGAAGCTGATCGTCCGCGCATCGGTGCACGAGTTGATTTCCGTCGTCCGAAAGATACGCCAATGCAAGCACCGGAAAAAGCGGCTCCTGCACCAGCAGCGGCCAAACCGGCAGACAAAAAACCAAACGCGCCAAAGAAAGATGAAAAAGGCGGCTGGAATGATGGCCGTAATAAGAAAGGCATCAAAACGCGTGGCGGTGATACGGGTAATGACTGGAAGAGCAAAAAAGGTGGCAAAAAACAGAATAATGCCCAGCAAGACAATGCTCACGCCTTCCAGACACCAACTGAGAAAGTAACGCACGAAGTTGATGTACCAGAAACCATTTCTGTTGCCGATTTGGCGCACAAAATGGCAGTCAAAGGCGTTGAAGTGGTTAAAGCGCTGATGAAAATGGGCATGATGGTGACCATTAATCAGGTGCTGGACCAGGAAACTGCGATGATTGTCGTGGAAGAAATGGGCCATATTCCTAAAGCTGCCAAGCTGGATGATCCGGAAACCTATCTGGGTGATGAAGAGAAAGCCGAGCATGATCAGGTTTCCCGTGCACCTGTCGTGACCGTGATGGGTCACGTCGACCACGGTAAGACCTCGCTGCTGGATTACATTCGTCGTGCCAAAGTTGCTGCAGGTGAGGCGGGTGGTATTACCCAGCATATCGGTGCTTATCACGTTGAAACCGGCAAGGGGATGATTACTTTCCTCGATACACCGGGTCACGAAGCGTTTACTGCAATGCGTGCCCGTGGTGCCAAATTGACGGATATCGTGGTGCTGGTTGTTGCTGCCGATGATGGTGTGATGCCACAAACGATCGAAGCGATTCACCATGCGAAAGCCGCCGGTGTGCCGATTGTCGTTGCCGTGAACAAGATCGATAAGCCTGAAGCCAATCTGGAGCGCATCCAGCAAGAACTGGTTGCGCAGGAAGTGGTTCCTGAAGAATGGGGCGGCGACACGCAATTTATTCCTGTTTCAGCGAAAAAGGGCCTCGGAATCGACGAATTACTCGATGCAATCTTGCTTCAGGCTGAAGTGCTTGAGTTGACTGCACCGGTTGATGGTCCTGCCAAAGGGATCGTGATCGAGGCTCGCCTGGATAAAGGTCGTGGTCCTGTTGCTTCGATGCTGGTTCAATCGGGTACGCTGCGCAAAGGCGATACGGTATTGGCAGGTCAGGTTTATGGCCGTATTCGTGCAATGCTGGATGAAAATGGTAAACAGATTAACGAAGCGGGGCCGTCGATTCCGGTTGAAATCCTGGGCTTGTCGGAAGTTCCGGCCGCCGGTGAAGACGCAATGGTTCTGGCTGACGAGAAAAAAGCCCGTGAAATTGCCTTGTTCCGTCAAGGCAAGTTCCGCGATGTGAAATTTGCTCGCCAGCAAGCATCAAAACTGGAAAACATGTTTGCGCAGATGGCCGAAGGCGAGGTACAAAACCTGCCTATCATCATCAAGGCCGACGTACAGGGTTCAAGCGAGGCTTTGGCGCAAAGTTTGCAAAAACTCTCGACCAGCGAAGTACGCGTGCAAATCCTGCACAGTGCGGTCGGTGGCATTTCCGAGTCGGATGTGAACTTGGCTCTGGCATCGAAAGCGGTGGTGATCGGCTTTAACGTTCGTGCCGATGCGGCTGCTCGTAAGCTGGCCGAGGCTGACGGTGTCGATATTCGTTACTACAACATCATTTACGATGCGGTTGACGAAGTGAAGGCGGCTCTGTCAGGCATGTTGGCACCGGAGCGTCGCGAACAGATCATTGGTATGGTCGAAGTTCGTCAAGTGTTTACCGTATCGAAAGTCGGTACGATTGCCGGTTGTCTGGTCATGGAAGGCTTGGTGAAACGTGCTGCAGGTATCCGCTTGCTGCGTAATAACACCGTAATTCACACGGGCGAGCTGGAAAATCTGAAGCGCTTTAAAGATGAGGCGAAAGAAGTGAAGGCCGGTTTCGAGTGTGGTTTGCAAGTGAAAAATTACAACGATCTGCAAGTGGGCGACCAGTTGGAAATCTTCGAAGTCATCGAAGTGGCACGTACGCTGTAATGATGTGTGGTGTCAGGGATGAGGCGTGAGGTGTTCTCATCCCGACACAATAGCGCAAGCCGGATCTTGGATCAGTGCTTGCGCTTTTTGCTTTCTACAAACTTGGCGCTGGGTATTCACCTCACTCCTCGCGCCTTACTCCTCACAGAAAACCATGGCCAATAAACAATTTACCCGCGCTGATCGAGTGGCGCAGCAAATCCAGCGTGATCTGGCTCAGGTGATTCGTACCGAGCTCGATCATCCGCAAGCGTCGCTGATCACGATTACCGACGTTGAAGTCACGCGCGATTATTCACACGCCAAAATTTTCTACACCTTTATGGGGGACGAAGCTTTGCGTGAAGACATTGCTGCGCTGCTGCTACGTGCCAAGGGCTTTTTACGGGCACAGATTTCGCGCGGAATTTCACTCTACAAAATGCCCGAACTGCATTTTGAATACGATGTGTCAATCGAATATGGCATGAATCTGGCACAGAAAATCAAAGAAGCCAACGCGCTGCCTAAAGCTCAAGACGACGATGGCGAAGCGTAAACTCAACGGCGTGCTGCTGCTCGATAAGCCGTTTGGTATGAGTAGCACCTCGGCGCTGAACAAATGCCGCTGGCTATTTCAGGCCGAAAAAGGCGGGCATACCGGTGTGCTCGATCCGTATGCCACCGGTTTGCTGCCTTTGTGTTTTGGCGAGGCAACCAAATTTGCCCAGCGCATGCTCGATGCTGATAAAGCGTATCGCGCGCATGTGCGCTTTGGTGAAACATCGACGACACTGGACGCCGAAGGCGAAATTACCGTCACCGGCACGGCGCCCGAGTCGATTGACGACGTTCGGGCTGCGATTGCAAAATTTATCGGTCCGATTCTCCAAACCCCGCCGATGTATTCGGCGCTGAAAGTCGCTGGCAAACCGATGTATGAATATGCACGCGCCGGAATCGAGCTCGAGCGTAAAGCTCGGCCGATTACGATTTACGGCATCGAGCTGATTTCGTATCAGGCACCCGATTTGGTGATTGATGTGCGTTGCTCGAAAGGAACGTATATCAGGGTATTGGCTCAGGACTTAGGTGCAGCTTTGGGTTGCGGCGGATACCTGACTGGTTTACGTCGTACTTTAACTGGCGGTTTCAAGCTCGAAGATGCTATTTCACTGGATGATTTCATTGCTCTGGAGTTGGAGGCTCGTGACCAACTGCTGCTTCCGGAAGAGTCTTTGCTGAGTAATCTGCCGTCTGTCGAATTAAGTTTCGCCCAGGCCGATCTGATTCGTAATGGCGTGCCGGTTCGTGACTTGAAAGGCGGTGTGAATGGCGAAGTTAAACTTTACGCTGACCTTGAAAATCAGGATAATGCACGGTTTATCGGTTTGGGTGAAGTGGGCGCTGATGGCGTGCTGCGATCCAAACGTCTGCTGGCGACGGGTTGATTTGGCCTGAAGCCGGTTAATGGAGCTTTACTGGGGTTATGCTCAGTCTGGCTTGTCTTGGTGGCTAATCATTAGCCGCCGTTTATGGAGTAGTAAAATGTCTGTAACTGTTACACAGAAAGCTGAAATCGTTAAAGAATTCCAACACGCAGCTGGCGATACCGGTTCTTCTGAAGTTCAAATCGCATTGTTGACTGCACGCATCAACGATCTGACGCCTCACTTCAAAGAGCACAAAAAAGACCATCACTCACGTCGTGGTCTGTTGAAAATGGTTTCTCGTCGTCGTCGTTTGCTGGACTACCTCAAACGCACTAACGTAGACAGCTACCGCAATGTGATTGCCAAGCTGGGTCTGCGTAAGTAATTCAGCTCAAAGTCGCAGCCGCAAGCTGCGACTTTTTCATTTCTAGTTTCCCATTTTTCCCAGATTTCAAATTCTTTGCTTCTACCCAATAGCGATTCCGGCGGTAGAGCAGAGGTCAGTTGTGCCGGAATCGGCCTTGGGCAAATCATTTCACTTTCTTATTGATTTGGCTGACCCCCATCGCAGCAATAAACCATTATCCAGGTCGCGGATATATTGAAAAAGGACAGAACGTGTTCAATAAAATCAGCAAATCTTTTGCCTTCGGCAAACACAATGTCACCATTGAAACTGGTGAAATCGCACGTCAAGCTACTGGCGCTGTGATGGTTAATATGGACGATACTTGCGTCCTGGTCACCGTCGTTGCTGCTCGTGATGTAAAACCGGGCCAAGATTTTTTCCCGCTGACTGTTGATTACCAAGAACGCACTTATGCTGCTGGTAAAATCCCGGGTGGCTTCTTCAAACGTGAAGGCAAGCCAAGTGAAAAAGAAGTATTGACTAGTCGCCTGATCGATCGTCCGATCCGCCCGCTGTTCCCAGAAGGTTTTTATAACGACATCCAGATCATTGCGACTGTGATGTCGATTAATCCGGAAGTTGACTCTGATATCCCTGCGATGATCGGTGCTTCTGCTGCACTGATGATTTCTGGCGTACCATTTGATGGCCCAATTGGCGCGGCGCGCGTGGGTTACATCAACGGTGAATATGTCTTGTGTCCAGACCTGTCGGAAATGAAAGACAGCGAAATGGATCTGGTGGTTGCCGGTACTAGCCAGGCTGTACTGATGGTTGAATCTGAAGCCAATGAATTGTCAGAAAGCGTGATGCTGGGTGCGGTGGTGTTCGGTCACGAGCAAATGCAAGCTGCAATCAATGCAATCAATGAACTGGCTGATGAAGTGAATCCGGAGTTGATGGATTGGTCAGCGCCAGTAAAAAACGAAGAATTGATCGCTAAAGTGCGCGCTATCGCTGCCGAAGGCGTTGCGCAAGCGTTCAAACTGCGTCACAAACAAGTGCGTACCCAGAAAATCAATGAAACTTGGGCTTTGGTTAAAGCGGCTTTGATTACCGAAGAAACCGGCACGCTTGAAGCCAATGAAATCAAATCGATTTTCAAAGGTCTGGAAGCTGAAATCGTTCGCGGTCAGATTCTGGCGGGTGAGCCACGTATCGACGGTCGTGATACGCGCACTGTACGTCCGATTAGCATCCGCACTGGCGTATTGCCACGCGCACACGGCTCGGTACTGTTTACCCGTGGTGAGACGCAAGCGATTGCGGCTGCGACTTTGGGCACCAAGCTCGATGAACAAAAAATCGACGCCTTGCACGGTGGTTACACCGACAGCTTTATGCTGCATTACAACTTCCCTCCGTACTCAACGGGCGAAACTGGCCGCGTAGGCGTGCCAAAACGCCGTGAAATCGGTCACGGTCGTTTGGCGAAACGTGCTTTGGTTGCGATGTTGCCAAGCAAGGAAGACTTCGCTTACTCAATGCGCGTGGTGTCTGAAATTACCGAATCAAACGGTTCGTCTTCAATGGCTTCAGTTTGCGGCGGCTGTCTGGCACTGATGGATGCTGGTGTTCCAATGAAAAACCACGTTGCGGGCATCGCAATGGGCTTGATCAAGGAAGGCAACGCTTTCGCAGTCTTGTCTGATATCTTGGGCGACGAAGATCACCTCGGCGATATGGACTTTAAAGTGGCGGGTACTGAAAACGGTATTACTGCGCTGCAAATGGACATCAAGATTACCGGGATTACCAAAGAAATTATGTCGGTTGCGCTGGATCAGGCCAAAGAAGGCCGCGTTCACATTATCGGCATTATGAAAGGTGCTCTGGATGGTGCTCGCGATGAAGTTAGTGAACATGCTCCACGTCTTTACACAATGAAAATCAATCCGGAGAAAATCCGTGATGTGATTGGTAAGGGCGGTTCAGTGATTCGCGCCTTGACCGAAGAAACCGGTACTCAGATCGATATTAGTGAAGATGGCACAATTACAATTGCGTCTACTTCTTCTGAGGGTGCAAGTGAAGCACGTCGCCGTATTGAAGAGATTACTGCCGAAGTCGAAATCGGCCGTGTCTACGAAGGTCCGGTTGTGAAGATTCTCGACAAAAATGTCGGTGCGATTGTTTCGATCATGCCAGGTAAAGATGGTTTGGTTCACATTAGCCAGATTGCTAATGAACGTATCGCCAATGTTGCGGATCACCTGCAAGAAGGTCAGATCGTTCGTGTAAAAGTGATCGAGCAAGATGAAAAAGGTCGTATTCGCTTGTCGATTAAGGCTGTTCAGAACGATGAAGCAGCGCCAGTCGTGATTACTGCAGAAGAAGTTCCGTCTGAAGAATAATTGAATAAGGGGAGGGCTTGCCCCTCCCTTGCTTCAAGCGTACTTTAGGGTAAATCTAATCTGAGCAATAAAAAAGGCACCTGACGGTGCCTTTTTTAATTGATCTTGAAATCTAATTAATGAGTGCCATTGGCAGAAGCTTTTTTGGCTGCAGTTTTAACTGCATCAGCGGTTGCAGTTGATGCTGCTTTAACTGATGCATCTGCAAACTCAGCAACTTGTTTGGCAGCTTTAGTCATGCTGTCGACTGCAGCAGCCGTTGCTTGAACGGTTGATTTAACCGCCGCAACTGCGGCATCGGCACCGGCTGGTGCATTTTTAACGAAACGATCCAGGCCTGAAACCATGTTTTTATTGAAGTCAACGTTGCGCTCATCGATCAATTTTGAAAACTCGGCTTGAGCCTGTGAAGAAATTTCGTACAGGCTGCGAGAATAAGCTGTCGTGTGCTCAATGACTGCATCTGCAATTTTTTGACGCGTGGTCAGGGCATCCTGAATGTCTTTCACTGAAGTTAGTTGTTTCAGTGTTTTTGCATTTTCTTCCAGGATGTTTTTAGCGGTTTCAACTTGCAACTTGCCCAGACGATCCAGTGAGTCCAAGGAAATGCGTGCGAATCGCAACGCGGTTTCAACCTGTTCGGTGGCAAAGTTGGTGTATTGTTGTTGTGCTGTAGTCATGACGAAATCTCCAAGATAGGTTTACAGTTTGCGAATAAAGCTAACCGGAAGATCCGGTTGCATGTTGCGTTGCACAATGCAAAACTATTTTGGAACAGCTTTCCGGTGTTGTCAAATGTATTTTGCTGCGATGCAGCATGTGTATTGTACTGGCGCAGTTACGATTCTCGCTAGATAATAGAAGTTACATAGAATTGGTGAAAAGGATAGATGAGCATGGACAAACGGGTCATCAAGAAATACCCAAACCGTCGTCTTTACGATACCACGACGAGCAGCTACATCACCTTGACTGATGTAAAGCAGCTGGTGCTCGATGGTATTGATATCCTGATTCAGGATGCCAAAACGAATGAAGATTTGACTCGTAGTGTGCTGTTGCAAATCATTCTTGAGGAAGAGGCCGGTGGCATGCCAATGTTCTCTTATGATGTATTGACTCAGATTATTCGGTTTTATGGCCATGCGATGCAGGGGCTGATGGGGAATTATCTTGAGAAGAATATGCAGCTGTTTGCCGAAATGCAGACGCGTTTGCAGGATCAAACCAAGTCGGCCATCGGAGCAGACAATCCGGTATTTAGTAATGCTAATTTGTGGGGTGAATTTATGAAATTCCAAGGCCCCGCTATCCAGAATATGATGGGCAATTACTTGGAAAGCAGTACCAATATGTTTGTCGAAATGCAGCAACAATTGCAGGAGCGTGCAAAAAATCTCTTTACCGGTTTCGGTATGCCTGGTGGCCCAAAATCGCCGCTTAATCCGGCGGATGTGCCTCATCCGACATCGCCGCCACCTGCGATGTCCGAGGCGGAGTCTGCTGCGTCAGAACCAGCTAAGACCACGCCACGCAAACGAACAGTAAAAAAGACTGTTGAGTGAGGTATTGCTATCTAGGCGTCTTGTATTAAGGCTTTTAGCCCAATACCTTATGGATGTATATTCAGCCCCGTGTGGGCTGATTTGTTTTATGGAAATCAAATCTGTGAATGATGGTTATCAACGGCGTTTTGCCGGAATTGCCCGCTTGTATGGTGTTGCTGCGCTGGATAAATTTAAGCAGGCTAATGTATGTGTGATTGGTATTGGTGGTGTCGGTTCGTGGGCTGCTGAGGCGTTGGCGCGCTCGGGTATTGGTCGCGTGACGTTGGTTGATCTGGATGATATCTGCATTTCGAATACCAATCGTCAGCTACCGGCGCTGGAGGGGCAGATAGGGCGGATGAAGGTCATTGCCGTTGCTGAGCGCATGCTGGCGATTAATCCAGAGATGAAGATTAATACCATTGAGGATTTTGTTGCTGAGGATAATTTTGCACAATATTTGGCGGGTCACGATTACGTGATTGATTGTATAGACAGCGTTAAAACCAAGGCCGCTTTAATTGCGTATTGTCGGCGTAATAAAATCAAAATTATCACTATTGGTGGTGCTGGAGGGCAAATTGACCCAACGCAAATTAAAGTTGATGATTTAAGTAAAACGATACAGGACCCGCTGGCCGCTAAGGTGCGCAGTATTCTGCGACGCGATTTTGGTTTTGCTAAAAATGGTAAAAAAATGGGTGTTGAATGTGTTTATTCAACTGAGCAGTTGGTGTATCCGCAGGCTGATGGCTCGGTTTGCGCAGCAAAACCGTCTATGGGCGAGGGTGTGCGCCTTGATTGTGCGAGTGGTTTTGGTGCAGTGATGACAGTAACGGCAACATTTGGTCTGGTAGCGGTATCGCGGGTTTTAAAATACTTGCAAACAAAAGCGCTAACAGAATAAAGGCATTGATTGCCGCCAAATAAAAAGCCACGAATTAATCGTGGCTTTTTATTTGGCGTTTGCTTAATAAATTAAGCTGCAGCGCCTACAACTTGCAATTTGATCGTGCTAACTACATCGTGGTGCAGAGCCAAAGCAACTTCGTATTCGCCGATTGCTTTGAATGGACCATTTGGCAGGCGCACTTCAAATTTTTGTACGGCAACGCCAGAAGCAGTGATGGCTTCAGCGATGTCATGGTTGGTCACTGAACCGAACAGACGGCCGTCAACACCCGCTTTTTGAGCGATCGTGATTTCAGCGCCTTCCAGTTTAGAGGCGCGAGCTTGCGCTTCAGCCAGGATTTCAGCTTGTTTAGCTTCCAGTTCCGCACGGCTAGCTTCAAATGCGGCCATATTGGCTTCATTTGCACGTTTAGCTTTGCCTTGTGGAATCAAGAAGTTACGAGCGTAACCATCTTTAACTTTAACGATATCGCCCAATTGACCCAGATTCGCTACTTTCTCGAGCAGGATAATTTGCATGATTAGTTTCTCCCGTTCGTCTTAGTGTTGATCAGTGTAAGGCAACAAAGCCAAGAAGCGAGCCAGTTTAATGGCAGTCGACAATTGGCGTTGGTATTTGGCTTTAGTGCCAGTGATACGTGCAGGAATGATCTTGCCGTTTTCAGAGATAAAATCTTTCAAGATGGCTACGTCTTTGTAGTCAACTTGAGCGATACCTTCAGTAGTGAAGCGGCAGAATTTTCTGCGCTTGAAGAGTTGGCGAGACATTGTCTAATCCTCAATTCAAATATTCAAAAACAATAATGTGTAAAACCAAATTCTGTCGATATTTGCTGCTACGGGCGGCTAAAAAACCTTTGCATTTAATTGCTTGTTGCGGTGGCGTTTTGATCAGTTGATGACAAATATCGCCAAGTGCAACAAAAGGTATTTCACAATCCACTTTGCGTTGTGCCCCTGCTTCAGCTTGTTCAGATTGATGAATGATCCATCCTTCAATCATCGCAATGCCTGCTGGCGTGCGCCGTATTGCGTCTGTGATCAGTAAATGACCTTCGACTAAAACCTGGTTTCGTTGATTCAATTTTTCCGAATTAAGCAGCTTGTACTTCAGTGCCTTGAGTCAGAGATTTTGATTTCTCTTCTTTCATCATCGGAGATGCTTCAGTTACTGCGCCGTCTGTTTTCAAAGTCAGGTGGCGAAGAACGGCATCGTTGAACTTGAATGCATGTTCGATTTCTTCCAGAGTTTCCTGGTTGCATTCGATGTTCATCATCACATAATGTGCTTTGTGGATTTTTTGAATTGGGTAAGCCAATTGACGACGACCCCAATCTTCCAGGCGATGGATGGTGCCTGCGCCGGTGGTAATCAGTGATTTATAGCGCTCGATCATTGCTGGAACTTGTTCGCTTTGATCTGGGTGCACGATAAATACGATTTCATAATGTCGCATGTATTGCTCCTTGTGGTTTGCAGCCTGCCGTTAGCGACCACGGTCAGGCAAGGGGTTAAGAGTTGGCGATTGTAGTCTGTTTTTCTTGTGTTTTCAAGGTTCGGGCGCGACTTAACCTGAGTGGTTTTGTTTATCGCTCGATTTGATCCAGTTTGCCGGTGATTGTTGCCCATTGTTCATGGTCTGGCAGAGGGTCTTTTTTCTGTACGATAACGGGCCATTTTTTGGCGAGTTCTGCATTAAGCTGGATAAAGTCGTGCATTTCTGTGGGGACGTCATCCTCTGCGTAAATTGCTTCGACTGGGCATTCTGCAACGCAAAGTGTGCAGTCAATACATTCGTCTGGGTCAATTACGAGGAAATTTGATCCTTCGCGAAAACAATCGACGGGGCAAACATCAACGCAATCAGTGTATTTGCATTTCACGCAGGCATCAGTCACAACGTAAGTCATTGCTTGTCCTTGGTCTTGAAAAAAGTAAAAATCAACAATTAATTCTATTCTATCAGTTTGCTTTAAACCGCAAATATTAATCTGCCCATGTACTCTTCATCAGTTTCTGAATCGCGCTACGTAGGGCGTTTTGCGCCCAGTCCGACGGGCTTGTTGCATATGGGCTCGCTCATGGCGGCAGTCGCCAGTTTTCTTGAGGCGAGAATCCGTGGTGGGCAATGGTTGTTGCGTATCGAAGATCTTGACCCCCCACGGGAGTTTGCTGGTGCCGCGAATTCGTTTCTCCAGACGCTAAGCCGTTTTGGTTTGTGCTGGGATGGGGAGCCTGTTTGGCAAAGTTCGCGCTCGCAGCGGTATGAAGAAGTCTTGGCCATTTTGTTGGAGCAGGGGCTGGCTTATCCTTGTCGCTGTACAAGAAAAATGTTGCAGCAGGACGGTCTGATTGGTGTTGATGGTATGCGCTATTCTGGGCGCTGTCGTGCTGCGGGCTTGTTGCATGAGGGGCGGGTTGCTTATCGTTTGCGCGTCCCAGACGCAGTATGTGTGGTTCATGATCGAGTGCAGGGCAACATTACTCAAAATTTACAGGCGGATGTGGGGGACTTTGTATTAAAACGAGCTGACCAATACTGGGCTTATCAGCTTGCTGTCGTTGTTGATGATGCTGATACGGGGGTGACGCATATTGTTCGTGGTGCGGATTTGTTGGATTCCACTCCTCGGCAACGGTATTTGCAGCAGATTTTGGGCTTGCCTCAGCCCGAATATTTGCATATTCCCGTGATTGCGAATGAGCGGGGAGAAAAACTAAGCAAGCAGACGTTGGCTCCAGCGTTGAGGTCGGGAGCAGAGGTTACTCAGTTATGGCAGGCACTTTATTTGCTGTGGCAAAGTCCGCCTGAACGATTGCGCAGTGGCAGCCTGGAGCAATTGTGGGAATGGGCCCTGCAGAGTTGGGATGTGCGAAAAATACCGGCAAAACGTAGCGTAGCTGTTACGCTTGATGAAGAATTTCAATATAAATTTCAGTAATAGATTGAAATGTCCGTATTATTGGATTTATTGTTGAATAAACCGCATTAAATTAATGCGGCGCCTGATCTTCTTTCTTGTGTCGAAAGTATGTCGGTGTGTAATAAATAATAAAGTGTTTGTTGGTGCTAGAGCCTATGAGAAGGCGCTACCTACATATCGGAGATTGCTCGTGCAAAAGTCACCTCGATTTAAAGCTTGTGTATTGGCCGTTGCCTTGGCCGCAACGCCGTTGTTCACCCAAGCTGCTGGATTAGGGCGTTTGAATGTATTGTCCGGCCTAGGACAGCCGTTTCGGGGTGAGATTGATCTAGTGTCTGTTCAGCCTAATGAGGCTGATTCTCTTGTGGTGAGCTTGGCTCCTCCAGAGAGTTATAGTAATGCGCGAATCGAATTTCCTCCCGCCTCGCTGGGCTTGCGCTTTAATATTGAAAAACGTGCCAATGGTCAGTACTACGTTGTGATCAATTCGGCTCAGCCGATTAGCGAGCCGTTTCTGGATTTGCTGATCGAACTAAACTGGGCTGAGGGACGTATTCAGCGCGAGTACACTGCTCTGATTGATCCAGCAGATTATGCGGGGGGGGCGTCTGCAGATAAGGGGAGTTACTCAACTTCTGAGTTGCCAAGTACGACCACTAAAGGCGCGATTAAAGGATCCAAAAGTAAACGCAGTAAAAACTCGACGACAACATTGGAGCCTGCTGAAAAAACGGCTCGCCCTGCCGCAAGTAGCGATTCAGCCGCGCCCGCTCCTGACTCTGGGTCAACTGCCCCAGCAAAAAAATCTAGTACGCCATCTGTTGAATCTGCCGATGCGAGTGCCGATGCGTACAAGGTGAGGTCAGGAGATACGCTTGGGGCGATTGCGCGTAAAGTACAGCCTTCTAATGTCAGTCTTGAACAGGTTTTGGTTGGCCTGTATCGCGCCAATCCGGCAGCCTTTGATGGCAATATGAATCGTCTTAAAAGTGGCAAAATTTTGAATGTGCCTGCACAGACTCAATTTAAGGAAACATCCAAGGCTGATGCTGCGCGAGAAATTCAAATTCAGGCTGCTGACTGGAATGCTTATCGCAGTAAATTGGCCGAATCGGCTGGAAAGGGGCCTGCTAAGGATCTGACAGAGCAAAGTTCTGGCGGCAAAATTACTGCCAAGGTGCAAGATCAAGGCGCAGGTGCGGCGGACGCTAATAAAGATGTGCTGAAGCTATCGAAAGCGGCAGATGCGGCAAAAAAATCAAGCGACAAGGCTAAGCAGCAAGCTTTAGAGGCCGAGGCCATTGCACGACAAAAAGCGCTGGAGGAAACCAACCAGCGGGTTGCTGCGCTGCAAAAAAACGTTGCTGATATGGAAAAACTGGCAGCAATGAAGGCTGCAGCCTCAGAGGCTTCAAAAACGTCAGCTTCGGCGAGCGATATCGCAGCAGTGTCAGTACCTTTGGCTGCGGCATCTTCAATTGCATCGGTTCCTGATGCATCTGAGGTGGCGAGTGCAGTGGCTACAGCAAAACCTAAGCGACGTATCCCTGTTCAGGCTCCTGTCGTTGAAGAGCCGAGCTTTATTGATGGATTGCTGGAAAATTCAATTGCCTTAGGGGGCGGCGCACTGGCCTTGTTGTTGGGCGGGCTGGGAGTGGTCTGGGCTCGCCGTCGACAAAAACCTAGCGTATTTGAAGACAGCATCATTACTGGCGGAGATTTGAAGGCAAATACCGTTTTGGGGAGTACGGGGGGCGGGGTCATTAGTACCCAGGCGACTGAAAATTCGTTTTTAACTGATTTTAGCCGTCAAGGCTTGGGTACCATTGATACCGATGAAGTGGATCCTATTGCTGAAGCCGAAGTTTATATGGCTTATGGACGTGATGCTCAGGCTGAAGAAATTTTGAAGGATGCATTGCAAAAAGACCCTTCCCGGTATGAAATCCGAATGAAGTTGCTGGATATTTATGCTGCGCGTCATGATGCGACCTCGTATGAGGAGCATGCATCGGCTTTGTTTGCCATCACTAATGGTCAAGGTGATCTGTGGCATGAGGCGGCTGCCAATGGGCGTACTGTTGATCCTGAGAATCCGCTCTATCGTCGGGAGCCGGCCGGTGTTGTTGATACGAGTAAACTGGCTTCGGTTGCCGCCGCAACGCCTGTCGTGTCACCTGTCCTGGATGAGCTGACAGCACCCGATCCAGAGCCGCTGGTCAGTAGTGATCTTGATTTTGAGCTTGATTTTGCCGGGGATGCAAAGAGTGCCGATTCTTTGGCTGAAAGCGCGAATTTTGATTTGCCAGTTGAGGGTACTGTTGAGCAAGCTCTTGAGCAGATCAGCCGCTCAGAATTGGATTTTGATGTTGAAGTAGCTCCGGCGCTGGATGAAATGGCGCAGCCGTCTGGCTCGGAGAGTGAAGGGTTAATGGCTCTGGACTTGCCAATTGATACGGGCTCTGCTTCGGATGAGTTGGCTGGAATGGAATCGTTGCCTGATCTGGATTTGGGTGGTGATTTGTCTCTTGATGGCTTTGAAGTGGAAGCGAGCTTGCCTGCCGCAGATTTGAGTTTCTCGTCGTTAGATGAATCAGTGGAAGCGGTTGCCTTGCCTGAGTTTGATGCGCCAGTCGAGGTGGTGCAGGCCAGTTCGGCACCACTAGCTGAGGTGAATCATTTAGCAACTGGCGATGCCAGTGACTTAAAACTGGATTTTGAATTTGAATTACCTGGCGTCGAACTTGAAACTGCTGCCGATCATTCGGCAGGTCTGGGTGATATCAGTCTGGATCTGAATGAAGCGGCTTCGGCGGCTGGCGATATGGATTTTGCTGCAGATGATCCCGTACAAACCAAGATTGATTTGGCGAAAGCCTATATCGATATGGGGGATGTTGAGGGGGCGCGTGAGATTCTGCAAGAGGCTGTTCAGGAGGGTAATGAAGCGCAACAGGGGGTTGCTAAATCCTTGCTTGATGATCTTTAATCCTGTCCTGATTTGAAATTGCACGCAGTTAATTTGCTGGCGCTCTGGTTGTGGCTACTTTGCGGTTTGCCATGGCTTGAGCGCCTTTCTCTTTTGGGCTTGATGCTCATCATTTTGTTGCTGGCTTATTATTTTGCGCGTCAGCGTTTGCGTAAAAGCCTACCGCGAATGCGCTGGTTATTATTGGCTGTGTTGGGTGTTTATGCCTGGGCGACGCCGGGGCTTTACTTGTTTCCGCTCTGGTTTTCACCGACGATCGAAGGCTTATTCTTGGGGTTTGATCAGGTTTTGCGTTTGCTGATCGTGATGGGCAGCTTGCAAATCATGCTGACGCATCTGGATAAGGGCGATATAGTTTCCGGTTTGTATTATTTTAGCCGTCCTATGGGCTTGTTTGGTGTAAGTGCCAGACTAGTCGCTTTGCGCTTGACCTTGACCATGGAGTTCGCCGAGAGGTTTTTGGAAAAAAGGCTCGATTTTAGAACCTTGCTTGGCGATTTATTACATGTCGGATCGGAAGAATTTACCGGCATGCACGTGCGTATTGTTAAAATGAGCGGCTTGCAGTTAGTGTTGTTCATGGTGCAGTTGCTGCTGATTGTTTTTACGATTGCCTGTTGAATTTGATATTGGATAAAGTGCTTTGGAATTAAAACGTTACGCTTTGGCTGTTGAATATGATGGTCGGGCTTTTAACGGCTGGCAGATTCAACCGGACGTTATTACGGTGCAGGGAGAAATGGAGCGGGCTGTTGGCCGAATGGCGGGGCATCCCTTGCGCGTACATGCAGCAGGTCGAACCGATGCTGGAGTGCATGCAACGCGGCAGATTGTTCATTTTGATACCGATGCCAATCGTCCACTGACTGCCTGGGTGCGTGGTGTAAATAGTTTTCTGCCGTCCGGTGTTTCTGTTCTATGGGCTCAGCAAGTGCCTGTCGATTTTCATTCGCGTTTTGTTGCAACGGCTCGTCATTACCGCTATTTGCTGCTCCAGCATGCAATCCGCCCGGGGATTATGGCCGGTCAAATTGGCTGGATACATAATTCGCTCGATCTGGAAAAAATACATCAGGCCAGTCGTTACCTGCTGGGTGAGCATGACTTTAGTAGTTTTCGCGCTGCTGAATGTCAGGCGCTTTCTCCTGTCAAGCAGATGCTTAAAGTCGATATTGGACGTCAGGGCGATCTGATTTATTTTGATTTCAGTGCGACCGCTTTCCTGCATCATATGGTGCGCAATATCATGGGTGCATTGCTGCATATCGGCAAAGGTAACGAGCCTGCAGACTGGATGTCATGGTTGATTGCCCAGCAAAACCGCAGCGTGGCGCCGCCGACTTTTATGCCCGACGGTTTGTATCTGACCGGAGTGAGTTACCCGGAAAAATACGGGCTAGCGACCGAACCCGTTCAACGTTTTGGTCTGATTTAAATATTGAAACTAAGGAATTTGAATGCCGGTCACACGGATCAAAATCTGCGGCCTGCGTGACCGTCAGACTGCGCTACATACGATCTCAATGGGGGCCGATGCCATTGGCCTGGTTTTTTATCCACCTAGCCCGCGGCATGTTTCGATTGAACAAGCGGCTGATATTGCAGCTGGCTTGCCTGGTTTTGTATCGACGGTGGGGCTGTTTGTGAATGCGGATGCTGATTATGTCAGCTCGGTGTTGGAAAAGGTGCCGCTGGACTTACTGCAATTTCATGGTGATGAGGGTTTGTCCGATTGCATCCGGTTTGGGCGCTCATTTATCAAGGCACTGAGGGTAAAACCCGGGATAAATTTGGTAGAATACGCCCAGCGTTATGTTCACCCGCTATGCCGGGGTATTTTGCTTGATGCCTGGGTTGATGGCGTCCCGGGTGGAACGGGCGAAGCTTTTGACTGGAATATTTTGACTGAAAGCCTGCCGCTGCCATTGATTTTGTCTGGTGGTTTGCATCCGGAAAACGTTTCTGCCGCGGTGCGGCAGGTCAAGCCATGGGCGGTTGATGTGTCAAGTGGCGTTGAAAGCAGCAAAGGCGTCAAAGATTTAGAGCGGGTTTGCGCATTTATTAATGCCGTACACAGTGTGAGATAAAGATGAACGATAAATATCAGCAGCCGGATCAGCGTGGACACTTTGGTCAGCATGGCGGCATTTATGTAGCTGAAACCTTGATGCCAGCGCTGGACGAACTCAAGAGAGAGTTCGAAGCTGCAATCAAGGATCCGGTATTTATGGCCGAATATCGCCATGATCTGAAGCATTATGTTGGCCGTCCTAGCCCGATCTATCACGCTGAACGTTGGTCAAATGCCATCGGTGGCGCACAAATTTATCTCAAGCGCGAAGACCTGAATCACACTGGCGCACACAAAGTGAATAACACCATCGGCCAAGCCTTGTTGGCGCGCCGCATGGGCAAAAAACGCGTGATTGCCGAAACTGGTGCAGGCCAGCACGGCGTTGCATCGGCAACCGTTGCTGCGCGTTACGGCATGGAGTGTGTCGTGTATATGGGCGCCGAAGACGTTGCGCGCCAGGCGCCGAATGTATTCCGGATGAAGTTACTCGGCGCGACAGTCGTTGCCGTTGAGTCAGGTACGCGCACGCTGAAAGACGCAATGAACGAAGCGATGCGTGACTGGGTTACCAATGTCGATTCGACGTATTACATCATCGGCACTGCGGCAGGCCCGCATCCGTATCCGCAATTGGTTCGCGATTTTCAGGTCGTGATCGGCGAAGAATGTAAAGTGCAAATGCAGGAAATGATCGGCCGTCAACCGGATGCCGTGATTGCCTGTGTCGGCGGTGGCTCGAACGCGATTGGTATTTTCCATCCCTACATCGAAGTGCCCGGTGTGCGCCTGATCGGTGTGGAAGCCGGTGGTGACGGCGTAGAAACGGGTCGTCATGCAGCACCTTTGACGTCGAACGCCAAAGTCGGCGTGCTGCATGGTCAGCGCTCTTACCTGATGCACGATGAAAATGGCCAAATCTCCGAGACGCATTCTATGTCGGCCGGTCTGGATTATCCGGGCGTTGGTCCTGAGCATAGCTACCTGAAAGACATTGGTCGCGCTGAATATGTTGCGATTAATGATGACGAGGCGATGCAAGCGTTCCATGATTTGTGCAAATACGAAGGGATTATTCCGGCGCTCGAATCGAGTCATGCGCTGGCACAAGCGGCCAAAATGGCCAAAACCATGAGCAAGGATCAGGTTTTGCTGGTGAATCTGTCGGGCCGTGGCGATAAAGATATCCCAACGATTGCGAAAAAACTCGGCATTCAACTCTAAATGTGATCTGGGGGTATATGCCCCTAGCTCAATCTCAGTATAGCTTTGGTAGATATACCCTATGTCACGTATTGAATCGGTAATGCAAAATCTCAAGGCGGCCAATCGCCAGGCCTTGATTCCGTTTATTACTGCTGGTGATCCTGCTCCTGCCAGTACCGTCGGCTTGATGCACGCGCTGGTCGCTGGCGGCGCTGATATTCTGGAATTGGGTGTACCGTTCTCTGACCCGATGGCCGACGGCCCGGTGATTCAGCGCGCGTCCGAGCGCGCCTTAAAACACAATGTCTCGCTGCGCGATGTGCTGGCTTATGTCGCCGAGTTTCGTAAGACCGATGCGACAACGCCGGTCGTGCTAATGGGCTACGCCAATCCGGTTGAAGCAATGGGTTATGAAGCTTTCGCAAGCGCAGCCATCGCCGCTGGTGTTGATGGTGTTTTGACCGTCGATATGCCACCAGAAGAAGCCGAAGAATCGGTTGCTGTGTATAAAAAGCACGGCCTTGATCCGATTTTCC
The DNA here is from genome assembly GCF_046530675.1 of Chitinibacter sp. S2-10. Classification (GTDB taxonomy): domain Bacteria; phylum Pseudomonadota; class Gammaproteobacteria; order Burkholderiales; family Chitinibacteraceae; genus Chitinibacter. The sequence goes on from NZ_CP172558.1 coordinate 2,496,454, forward strand.
TGCTCGCACCGACGACGCCTGAATCGCGTGTCAAAGAAGTCGCACGTCTGGCCAGCGGCTATGTGTACTATGTTTCGCTTAAAGGCGTGACGGGTTCAGCCAATCTGGATGTGGCCAATGTCGCCGAAAAGCTCGCTTTTCTGAAGCAATATCTGAATATTCCGATTGGCGTCGGTTTTGGTATCCGTGATGCCGAGTCGGCCAAAAATGTCGCCAAAATCGCCGACGCCGTTGTGATCGGCTCGCGTTTGGTGCAGGAAGTTGAACAAGGTGAAGCAGGTCTGGCAGCTCGCCTGACCGAATTTCTGTCTGGCGTACGCGCTGCAATGGATACTGCCCGCGTCTGATCAGACCGTAGAGGATAAAAAATGAGCTGGTTACAAAAACTATTACCCCCGAAAATCAAAAGCCGCACGACGCCAAATGCATCAGCCGTCCCTGAAGGCTTGTGGAGCAAATGTTCGGCGTGTAGCGCCGTGCTTTACCGTTCCGATCTGGAAAACAATCTGGAAGTTTGCCCGAAGTGCAATTTCCATAATGCCGTGCCAGCGCGTGCACGACTGAACCAGTTGCTCGACGCAGAAGGGCGTTATGAAATCGGCTCGGAAGTTAAACCGGTCGATGCGCTTAAATTTAAAGCCAACAAACGCTATAGCGACCAGCTCACCGCATCGGCCGCCGCGACGGGCGAAGATGACGCAATGGTCGTGATGCAAGGCAGCATTTTGACTGTGCCGGTTGTCGTGGCTGCATTTGAATACAAATTTATCGGCGGCTCGATGGGTTCGGTCGTTGGCGAGCGCTTTGTTCGCGGCGTCAAAGTTGCGATTGAAAATGATCTGCCGTTTATTTGTGTGTCGGCATCAGGTGGCGCGCGGATGATGGAAGGCCTGAATTCCTTGATGCAAATGGCCAAAACCAATGCGATTCTGACCAAACTGGCCGACAAAAAACTCCCCTTTATTTCCTTGCTGACTGATCCGACGATGGGCGGTGTTTCGGCTTCGTTCGCTTTTCTGGGCGACGTCGTGATGGCCGAGCCGGGCGCTTTGATCGGTTTTGCCGGCCCACGCGTGATCGAGCAAACCGTGCGCGAAACCTTGCCAGAAGGATTCCAGCGTTCGGAATTCCTGCTGGAAAAAGGAGCAATCGACATGATTGTTGACCGTCGCGAATTGCGCCAGCGCCTTGCCGACGTATTAACACTGCTGAATAACCAGGCAGCGGTTAATTAATGACGGATTTTGCAGTAGCCAGTGAAAGTAGCTTGGCCGATTGGCTGAGCTACCTCGAAAATCTGCACCCGATGGCCATTGATATGGGGCTGGATCGCGTCAAAACGATCCAGCAGGCGATGGCGCTTTACCCGACCTGTCCGGTGATCACCGTGGCAGGTACCAATGGCAAAGGCTCGGTTTGCGCGATGCTGACGCGCATCCTGACCATAGCCGGGTATAAAGTCGGCACTTACACCTCGCCACATTTACTGCATTACAACGAGCGCATCGCCATCAATGGTGTACCCGTGGATGATACTGCGATTGTCGAAAGTTTTGCCGCGATTCAAGCTGCGCGTGGCGATATTTCACTCAGTTATTTCGAATTTGGTACGCTGGCTGCGGTGCATCAGTTTATGGTGCAGCAGGTCGATGTGATGGTGCTTGAAGTCGGTCTGGGCGGCCGGCTTGATGCGGTCAATATTTTTGAGCCAACGGCATCGGGTGTGGTCAGCATCGGCATTGATCATCAGAGCTATCTCGGTGATACCCGCGAAGCGATTGCCATTGAGAAGGCAGGTATCTATCGCAAGGGTAAGCCTGCTCTGTGCTCTGACCCAATACCCCCGCAAACATTAATTGATACAGCAAACGCCATTGGTGCTGACTTGCAATTGATCGGCCACGATTTCGGCTTTGAAATACAGGCTGAAGGTCAGCAGTGGGTGTGGTGGAACAAAGCAGGTATTCGTAAAAATGCCTTGCCGATTCCGGCGCTGCGCGGCAAATATCAAATGGGTAATGCAGCTTTGGTGCTTGGTCTGCTTGAGTCCGTCAAGCCGCAATTACCGGTGAGTCTGGGTGACATCAAACGTGGCCTGCTCGAGGTCGAATGGCCGGCTCGCTTCCAGGTATTGCCCGGCAGGCCAGTCGTAGTGCTGGATGTAGCGCATAACCCCCATGCGGCATCTGTATTTCGCGCTTCGCTCGACAATATGGGTTTTCATCCGGTCACGCATGCCGTACTGGGCATGATGCAGGACAAGGATATTAGCGGGGTGATCAAACTGGTTTCAGACCGGATCGACGTCTGGCATCTGGCAGCGCCACAGCTGCCGCGAGCGGCCGATCCGGCGCGTTTGGCGCAAATTATTCTTGAGCAAGTGCCGCGCGCCAAAGTATTTCAGTATGAATCGGTTGAAAAAGCATACGCAGCCGCCTGTGAGGGGGCCAATGAAGCTGATAGAATCCTGGTCTTTGGCTCGTTCTATACGGTCGCTGAAGTCATGAAGGCGCGTGGACAGTAAAATGGCAAATGTAAACGACGATGAATTGCAGCAATTGAGAAAACGCGCCCGCCGCCGCCTTGTTGGTGCGATTGCGCTGGTGGTTTTTGCGCTAACGGTATTGTGGACTGCGCTCGATGGCGAGCCGCCGAAAGCCTTGCTGGAAAATCAGAGCGTTGAAATTATTTCCAGTGCGCCTGCGCTATCTTCTGTTGTGACGCTGGATGAGCCAGTTCAATCGGTATCAGCATCTGCGCCCGCAAGCAGTCAGCCCGCCGTTGACGCATCGAATGTTGCCCCGATCCCATTGCCTGGCAAGCTGGTTCATCATCAGGAAAATGCGCCGCAAGCTGTGCCCGATAGTTCGCAGCAAACGTTGCCACCGGAAACGGCACCTACCACGGCACCCACTCAGTCACCTGTCACTCAAATCACGGTTAAACCAAGTCCGAAAGCGACGAGTAAAGCTCTACCCAAGGCAACGCCTACACCGCTAGACCCCAAATTGATTCTGGAAGGCGGGCTGGAACAGCCCCGGACGGCTAAAACGACTGCCACACCAGCAAAACAAGCCGCTGACGTTGGCAAGAAAGTGTATTACATCCAGATCGGTGCTTATGCCGACCCAGTCGCCGCCGAACAGACGTTGAAAAAACTCAAAGACGCAGGCATTCCGGCGCGCAGTGAAAAAGTCGCCACCGAAAAAGGCGAGTTGACCCGTGTACGTATCGGTCCGGGGACTGACGAAGCCAAAGCCAACGCCTGGATGCAAAAACTCGAAGCGCTCGGCGTTCCCGGCAAGCTGGTGGTGAAGGCCGCACCATGACGCAATTTGATTACATTGCACTCGCCGTGCTTGGCCTGTCGATGCTGCTGTCGGTGATGCGCGGTTTGACGCAAGAAGTTCTGGCCTTGATCTCATGGGTCTTGTCATTCTGGGCTGCCAGCACATTTGCTGTTGCGGCTGCAGGCTGGATGCCGCAAGCCGTTTCGTCCGAGAGTCTGCGTTATATCGGTGGTTTTATTATGGTGTTTTTTGTGACTTGGCTACTCTCGGCGATTACCCGGATTACGCTGAATCAGGTACTGGTTGCATCAGGAATGAAGCCTGCTGATCGTGTGCTGGGCGCTGCATTTGGGCTAGTTCGCGGTTTTTTGCTGATGCTCACGCTGGTCATGCTGGCTGGATTGACCAGCTATCCAAAAAGCGCCGAATGGCGCAATGCGATGTTTAGCCCGCTGTTCGAGCGCAGCGCCGAATTTGTTAAACCCTGGTTGCCGGATGTGCTGGCAACACGGGTGAAGTTTGAATAATTTTTGTAAGTTAAGGGTCTGAGCAATGTGTGGCATTCTAGGTGTGGTCGCCAAAACGCCGGTTAATCAAATGTTGTACGATGGCTTGCTGGTGCTTCAGCACCGCGGCCAAGATGCAGCCGGTATCGTAACCGCCGAGCAACAGGTGTTGCATATGCATAAAGGGCAGGGGCTGGTGCGCGATGTATTTCGCACGCGCAATATGCGCTCACTGCAAGGCAATGTCGGTATCGGCCATGTGCGCTATCCGACTGCCGGATCGGCTTCCAGTCTGGCCGAAGCCCAGCCATTTTATGTCAATAGCCCGTTTGGTATCGTGCTGGCGCATAACGGCAATCTGACCAACGACAAGCAGCTCAAAGAAGATATGTACCGCACAGACCTGCGCCATATCAACACCAATTCGGACTCCGAAGCGCTGTGTAATGTATTTGCCCACGAATTGTCACGCCGCGTCTCCGGCCCGCAACTCGATGCCAAAACGGTCTTTGATGCCATCACTGCTGTTCACGGTCGCGTCAAAGGCGCCTACGCCGTCGTCGCGATTATTGCCGGCTTTGGTATGGTGGCTTTCCGTGACCCGCATGGCATCCGTCCATTGTCACTGGGCGTTCACGATACGGCTGAAGGACGTGAATACGCCGTCGCAAGCGAGTCAGTGGTGCATGATGTACTGGGCTTTAAGTTCGAGCGCGATATTGCGCCGGGCGAGGCGGTCTATATCACGTTTGACGGCGAGCTTTACAGCCAGCAATGCCACCCGAATCCGACGCTGATTCCGTGCATTTTCGAGCATGTTTATTTTGCCCGCCCTGATACCGTCATCGACGGTATTTCGGTGCATGAAGCTCGTCTGAAAATGGGCGAGCAACTGGCAGAGAAAGTACGCAAAATGGTGCCTGCGCTCGACATCGACGTCGTGATTCCGATTCCCGATACTAGCCGCGATTCAGCTTTGCAATTGGCCGATGCGCTCGGCTTGCCGTATCGCGAAGGCTTCATGAAAAACCGCTATATCGGCCGCACTTTCATTATGCCGGGACAGGCGAGCCGTAAAAAATCGGTGCGCCAGAAGTTGAACCCGATTGCCGTTGAATTCCGTGGCAAGAACGTCATGCTGGTCGATGATTCGATTGTTCGCGGTACGACGTCGAAAGAAATCGTCCAGATGGTGCGCGATTCGGGCGCGAAAAAGGTTTACCTCGCTTCGGCTGCGCCGCCAGTGAAATTCCCGCACGTTTACGGCATCGACATGCCGACGCGCAATGAATTGATCGCAACAGGTCGTGATGCTGAACAAATTGCTAAAGAAATTGGCGCTGATGGCGTGATTTATCAGGAATTGTCGGCACTGATTCAGGCGTGTTCTGACGCCAGCGGCGGCAAAATTACCCAGTTTGAAACCTCGTGTTTTGACGGCCACTACATCACCGGCGACATCACCGATGCTTATCTGGACGAGCTTGAAGCCAAACGCATTTCGCCGTTGTCGAATAAAGCCAGCGATAGCGAAGGCGGCGATAGCCGGATTCTGGATTTGAATATTGGCGTTGCCGAGCAAAATTTGATTTAATCATCTCATCTTGCTGACAAAACGGAGGCTGAGGCCTCCGTTTTTATTTAAAAGAATTAAAAAGGAAGATTCATGCTGAATTTTGATGACTTGCACCCCGATACACTCGCCGTTCGTGCCGGAACGCTGCGCTCTGAATTTGGTGAGCATTCGGACGCAATGCACCTGACTTCGAGCTTTGTCGTTGGCTCGGCTTACGAAGCGCAGCAAAAATTCACCGGTCAGATTCCCGGCTATATCTATTCGCGCTTTACCAATCCAACCGTGACGGCATTCGAGCAGCGTCTGGCTGCCATGGAAGGCGGCGAGCGCTGCGTTGCGACCGCATCAGGAATGAGCGCGATTTTGTCGCTGTGCATGGGTTTGCTCAAAGCGGGCGACCATATTGTTTCATCGAACAGCCTGTTTGGCGCGACGATCCAGTTGTTCAACGCCTACCTAGGCAAATTTGGCGTTACGGTGACGTATGTCTCGCCAACCGACGTCGATGCTTGGGCGCAGGCCATTACCCCTAATACCAAGCTGTTTTTCCTTGAGACGCCATCGAACCCGCTGACCGAAATTGCCGACGTCGCAGCGATTGCCAAGATCGCGCACCAGCACGATGCCTTGCTCGTCGTTGATAACTGCTTCTGCTCGCCAGCATTGCAGCAACCGCTGAAACTCGGCGCCGACATTGTCGTGCATTCGGCAACCAAATACATCGACGGCCAAGGTCGCGTACTTGGCGGTGCAGTCGTCGGCAGCCACGCAACGCTTGAACCGATCTATTTATTCCTGCGCACCGCTGGCCCGACGCTGTCGCCATTTAACGCCTGGGTTTTACTCAAAGGTCTGGAAACGCTCGGCATCCGCATGAAAGCGCATTGCGAAAAAGCGCTGGAACTCGCGACGTGGCTTGAGGCGCAACCGCAAGTCGCCAAAGTCTATTACCCGGGTCTCAAATCGCACCCGCAGTACGAGCTGGCGCAGCGCCAGCAGACTGGCGCGGGCGGCGTGGTGTCGTTCGATCTGGTCGGCGGCAAAGACGCTGCTTGGGCGCTGATCGACAAAGTCGAGCTGATGAGCCGCACTGCGAACTTGGGCGATACGCGAACGACGATCACGCACCCGGCTACGACCTCACACGGCCGTCTGACGCCTGAAGCGCGCGCAGCGGCGGGGATTGGTGATGGTTTGGTGCGGATTTCGGTGGGGTTGGAGCATGTGGGGGATTTGATTAAGGATTTGCAGCAGGGGTTTTGAATCTTTATCTGAAAAATAACGGCGCTACGGCGCCGTTATTTATTGCTTGGCTCGTTGCCTGTTTCAAATGGCCGTAGACTTTGTTGGGAAAGTTTTTATGTCACGTAATCCGTATCACGTTGATGGTGTTGAACCAACACTACGTAAATCTGCGTTCGTATTTATGGATATTCTTGGTTACTCAGATATGCTTCGGCACTCTGATTCTGAAGGCGCGCAGCAAGAAACTTTAAGAAGAGTATATAAGGCACTAGAGGATGGTCGCACTTGGCTAGAAGACGGGCATGTGGACGTAGAGTGGCGTGAGATGCTGCCAAAAGATCGTTATGCGCTCAAAGCTTTTACTGACAATATCGTTATTGGTTGGCCTGTACGTGATGATGCGGAGGCTGAATTAGGTAGTGCTTTTTCGAAGCTAGCGCACTTTCAATTTGACATGGTTACGGCTGGCTTTTTTATTCGAGGTGCCATTTCTGTTGGTGATGCCTATGTAGATGAGATCGCTGTTTTTGGGGGGGCACTTTCCGAGGCTTATATTGGCGAGTCCACAAAAGCGAGGGATCCGAGAATCATTCTTACTGAATCTGCTGCCACTGCAGTAAAGCAACATTTAACGTACTACGGAAATCCTTCGCACGCACCACAAACAAGGAATATCTTGCGGGATTCTGATGGCCAGTTGTTTTTAAACTACTTGGATTGTTTGCTTATTGCCGAGGATGAGCATGGACCCTTTTATGATCAGCTTGAAAAACACAAAGTAGTTATCGAGGTCGAATTAAAAAAACATAAAGCTAATCCAGTAATTTGGTCAAAGTATGCATGGGTAGCAGGCTACCACAATTATTTTTGCGATTTATATCCTCAATATTTTTCCGAAGAGCATAAAATCCAGGTGGATTTATTCCGCGCCAGTCCATCTCTGATTATCGATTTTGAGCCAATGCAGTGGTATGGCGATGAATAACGTAGCGCGGTAGGGCGTAATCGCCGCAGGCATTACGCCGAAATGACTGCTGTGGTTTTTCTAGGCTGAGTTGGCGGCTATGCGCCGCGGCACTGACTTTCTTTGCTTCGCCAAAGAAAGTCAGCAAAGAAAGGCAATGGGATGGACTCCTCCCTCTGATACGGCATCGATGTGCCAGACTGGAAGTGTCAGCCAACAGTCACACAGAACAAGGAGTCCACCATGTCTATTATCCGCATTGGCCTTGATCTTGCCAAAACCGTTTTTCAAATTCACGGCGTGAATCACAAAGAAGAAGTCATTTGCACTCGACAATTACGTCGGTCGCAATTGCTCGACTTCTTTAAAAAGCTCACTCCTTGCTTGATTGGCATGGAGGCTTGCTCTGGCGCGCATCACTGGGCACGTCAACTGCAATTGATGGGGCATACCGTCAAGCTGATTGCGCCCCAGTTCGTTAAACCCTACGTCAAAGGCAACAAGAACGACGCCAACGATGCGGCCGCTATTTGTGAAGCCGTAGGTCGGCCATCGATGCGCTTTGTGCCCCTCAAAACCATCGCCCAACAAGATTTACAGGCACTGCACCGTATCCGCAGCGAACTGGTGCAGCAGCGCACCGCCAAGGTCAATCAAATCCGTGGTTTGTTGGGGGAGTACGGGATTGTGACGGCTCAACGGATTGAGTCACTGCGCAAAGCATTACCAGAGCTACTGGAGGATGCCGAAAATGGCTTAACCCCCGACTTCCGCGCTTTGCTTAATGGTTTGCGCGATGATCTGGTGTATCTCGACGAGCGAATTGCCACTGCGGATAAACAAGTGCAACAGCAAGCGCGCGAAAATACACAAGCATTACGTTTGCAACAATTACGTGGGATTGGCCCCATTACCGCGACCGCCTTGATTGCAGCGATAGGCCAAGATGCGCATCACTTTAAACGCGGCAGAGACCTCGCCGCTTGGATAGGCTTAACACCGGGGCAGCACAGCAGCGGTGGTAAGGAGCGGTTACTGGGCATCAGCAAGCGGGGCGATACGTATCTGCGCACCTTACTCATTCATGGCGCACGTGCTGTAGTTAAAACGGCATTAGGCAAGACGGATAGGCTGAGTGTATGGATTCAAAGCCTGTGCAGTCGGCGTAACAAAAACATTGCCGCCGTTGCGTTAGCCAATAAAACGGCACGAATGGTGTGGGCATTACTCAGTCGCAATATGGATTATGACCCCGACTTTGGTTTAGCAAGGGGTGAAGTGGTTTGAAGCGTGTAGTAGAAAATGGGGTTTGTAGTGGCAATGTGTAACGAATAAAATCCAGTCCGATTGCGAAGCAAGAAGCAGTGATGGCCAAAAGGTTGAACCGGCGGCAGGCAAACCTGACGGGGTCCAAGTGCGAAAAGCACGTGAAGGCGATGAGGACCTGCCGCGCGAATAGCCCATCATGGCCCGGGTCATTAGGCCCAATGCGAAGGCCGGATATACGTGAGCAGTCGATCCGACAACCAGAACTGTGAAATGCTTGCAAGCTGGGAGGAGTCCATATACGACCCCGGCGTCTGCGTCCCGCTGCGCGGGATGCCCTCGCAGCGGACAATCGGCAAGGCGGCGGGCTTTAACAAAACAGAGCCCGCCGAAACCCCTTGCCGCTTGTTCCTCACTCGGCGCTGATGCAGGGGAGTCCGTGCAGACCAACGATTTTTTGTATATACATGCCGCGGTGTAGCTCTATAGGTCAATTTGAATCTGGCTTTGATTGATATACCCGTAGGGTCGGCTTTAGCCGACCTTTTTTGCTTGTATCTGGTCGACTAAAGTCGACCCTACAATTGATTTTCAAATTGGTTATTTTTAAAACGCGCTGCTTGGTTTGGGGCTTGATCCCCTGTCATCAAGCCGAGCGAGGAACAATCGAGGCGGGGTTTCGGTTGCGCCTGTTTTGTTAAGCGCAACCGCCGCCTCGATTGTCCGCAGCGAGGGCATTTTGCGAAGCAAAACTTGATGAGGGGTCGCCTTTCTTTTGCTTACTTTTCTTTGGCGAAGCAAAGAAAAGTAAGTGCCGCGGCGCATAGCCGCCAATCCCGCGTCAATGAAGCAATATCAGTCGGGTAACGCTTCGCTCACCCGACCTACTGGCGATGCGCCCAACAATCCTCGGGCTTTTTTGCCCAAAACCCCGTAAAATCACGCCTTTGAACGTCATCAGTAGCCCATCATGCAAAAGAAAATCATCCACGGCTTTCATGCTGTTACCGCGCGTTTGCGTCGCTTTCCCGATAGCGTGCTCGAGTTGTACGTCAGCAGCGAGCGTTCGGACCCGCGGATGAAAGATCTGCTGAAAGCGGCTAAAGACGCCGATCAGAAAGTGACTGCAGTGCCGCCCGAGCGCATCGATGGGATCGCTGGCCATGTGCGTCATCAGGGCGTAGCGGCGGCCATCGACATCGAAAAAAGCTATCTGTCGATTGAAGACGTGCTCGACGATCTGGACGAGCCGGCTTTTCTGCTGATTCTGGACGGTATTACCGATCCGCATAATCTCGGTGCTTGCCTGCGCGTCGCCGATGCGATGGGCGTGCATGCGGTGATTGCGCCGAAGGACAAATGCGTCGGCATCAACGCGACGGTGTCGAAAGTCGCTTGCGGCGCCGCCGAAGTCGTTCCCTACGTGATGGTGACGAATCTGGCGCGAACGATACGCGATTTGAAAGAACGCGGGATCTGGATTGTCGGAACTGACGCCGAAGGCTCTTGCGATTTGTTCAGCTACGATCAGACCGGCCCGGTGGCCTGGGTGCTCGGTAACGAGGGCGATGGTATGCGCCGCCTGACGCGTGAATTGTGCGATACCTTGGTGTCGATTCCGATGTTCGGTTCGGTCGAGAGCTTGAATGTGTCGGTGGCAACCGGGATTGTGTTGTCGGAAAGCCGCCGTCAGCGGCTGGTTGCGGCAAAAAAAGCTGCACCAACTACGTAATAATATTTCATTTTATTGCGCTGCTTTGGTGCATTGAGCTGCGTCTATAAATTCAGTGCTGGGGTATTTGTTTTTAGGTCAATTATAAATTGATCTTCAGGCAAATACCCCTTTTTGTTTTTTTGGCATGCATTGTGCTGTATCCGGATAGTGATCGTCATTGAAACTACTTCTCTGGAGCGAGCTATGTATACCCATCCGCACATCACGAATCGTGCATTCTCGCTGAAACTGCACGAACACCCGCAACGTCGCAGCATCGCGCGAGAAACGCATTCCTATCCATATCCGCATTTGCCGACGCCGGGGCGGATCAGTCATCTGGCGTATCTGAATCATCATCTGAGCCTGGCGAACGAAATATGGCTATTGGGCCAGCTTGCGCTGCATTATGGGCATACGCCGCCGGAGGAGAATGCCAGCCATTTTTCGCTAAATCTGGGGCATTGCCGAATCCTGTGGATGCGCTATAGCGAATTTTCCAGCATCAGCGTCAGCGCGCCCGCGCTGGTGGCCGATGCGCCATTTTTGAGCCCGGCGCTCGCCGAGCTGCCCGAAGAATGGTTGTTGCAACTGCCTAGCAATATGCTGGTGGCAATTCATGCGCTGGTTCTGCCATATACCGCTTTGCCGCCGACTTTACCTGCGCTGGCTGCGCATTATTTTGGCGGTAAGGAACTCGTTGGCGCTGAAATCGGCGATGGCGCGGGCAGGGTGTATAGCGATTTTCAGAACGATGAAAATGGCTTTGTCCGCTATTTGCTGGCTGACCGCTATATGGGGCGACGGCAGGCCGGGCGGATGCTGCAACGGCTATTCGATATCGAAAGCTATCGCAGCCTGGCAATGCTCGCGCCGCCGCTGGCCGACACGATTTCGCCCGAGCTGATGGCCGCAGACCGTGAGCTTTCCGACTTGACCAGCAGCATTTCGCACGCCAAAGCGGCTGACGAACAGCTCTTGCTCGACCGGCTGACTCAGCTCTCGGCACGGATTGAGAGCGCTTTGTCGCAAACCGATTACCGATTCAGTGCTTCGCACGCGTATTACGAAATTGTGCTGCGCCGACTGGGCGAATTGCGCGAGTTTCGGATTCAGGGCTTGCAACCGCTGACGCAGTTTCTGACGCGTCGGCTGACGCCTGCGCTGGAGCATTGCCAAGTCGTCGCGCGGCGGCAGCGCGAGCTGGCCGAGCGAGTCAGCCGCGCGACTTTGCTGCTGCGAACTCGTGTCGATGTGAGTCTGGAGCAGCAAAATCAGGGCATTTTAACGGCGATGTCGCAGCGCGCCGATTTGCAATTGCGCTTGCAGGAAACCGTCGAAGGGCTGTCGGTTGCCGCGATCAGCTATTACGTGATTGGTTTGCTCGCCTATGGTTTAAAAGGGCTCAAGGCCGCAGGCTTGCACCTGAATGTCGAGCTGATGACGGCGGTGCTGATTCCGCTGGTTGCCGGGGCGATTTTGCTGATGATGCGCCGGATCAGGCGACACCTGGCGACTTCGTCCGCAGATTGAGCCCTCGCCTGCGAATAAACGTTTGCAATGCGCCGATATTCGCAGGCCAGCCGGAGATTTAATGGGCGAAACCAGTTACAATTTGCCTTTTGCTGTTTACGCAGATCGGCTGGCGGCATTCGCAGTGGCCGATGTTTGATTAACAGGCTGTGGCCTGCACAAGACAATCGATTATGCCTTTCAACCTGCCCATTTTTTTGACCTGGTTGCGCGTTGCGCTGATTCCGGTCTTTGTCGGCGTTTTTTATTTGCCACAAGCTGAGTATCCGCTGGTCTGGCAAAACATTATCGGAACGGCGTTGTTTGCGCTGGCGGCGATTACCGACTGGTTTGACGGTTTTCTGGCGCGACGCTGGAATCAGACCAGCCAGTTTGGTGCTTTTCTCGATCCGGTGGCCGACAAGCTGATGGTCGCTGCCGCGCTGATTTTGCTGGTTGAAATTGACCGTGCTCCGTCTTGGCTCGCGGTGATTATTATTGGCCGCGAAATCACGATTTCGGCCTTGCGCGAATGGATGGCACAGCTGGGCAAGTCGAAATCGGTCGCCGTCAATATGATAGGCAAGCTCAAAACAACGGCACAAATGGTGTCCATTTTGCTGCTCTTGTGGTGGGTGCCGTTGATTCCCGGCGTTTCAACGCCATTGATTGGTACGATCGCCTTGTATCTGGCGGGTATTCTGACCATCGTTTCGATGTTTTATTACCTGCGCGTCGCGGCTGAACAATTCAAATCAAACTAGGGGTATTGCTCGCTGAGCAAATATCAATCTAATTTACACCGCTATACCCTGCGTGGTATTTGATGCTCCGGAATAAGGCATTGCTGGCAATTGCCGGATTTTATTTCTGCTACTTTGCTTTCAACGGGCTGTTCTCGCCTTATTGGGGTTTGTATCTGGCCGGGCTGGCTTTTCCAGCCTGGCAGATCGGTATTCTGACCAGCCTCACACAAATCAACCGCATTTATGCGCCCGCACTGTGGGGCTATCTGGCCGATCGGACTGGTCGCCGCCAGCAAATTTTGCGTCTGGCAGGGCTCGGTGGCCTGCTGTTTTATATTCCGCTCTTATTCACTTCCACGTTTTGGCCGATTTTTATCGCCGTTTTGCTCGGCAGCTTTTTCTGGAGCGCCGCCTTGCCGCTGGTTGAAGCGACAGCGATGAATTTGCTGAAAGGCGATTCAGGTGCTTATTCGCGCTTGCGGATCTGGGGCTCACTCGGTTTTGTCGCTGCGACGCTGCTGGCTGGTTACCTGATCGACAAGCAGGGCTTGGCCGTTTTTCCATGGGCGGTGATGTCGGTGATGCTGGCTTTGGCGGTGTATTGCTGGCAAATTCCGGAGTCGCCAACGAGTGAGCAGGTCGTGACGCAGGAAACCAGTTTTCTGACGGTACTGCGCCAGCGCGAGGTGAGGGCGCTGCTGTGCTCGTGTTTTCTGATGGCTTTGGCGCATGGGCCCTATTACAGTTTTTATTCGATTTATCTGGCTGATCAGGGCTATGGCAAAAGCACCATAGGCTGGTTCTGGAGTATCGGTGTTGTCGCCGAAATCGCCATTTTCTGGTTGATGCCCCGCTTGAACGCGCGCTTTGCGCATAAAACGCTGTTGCTGTTCGGTTTGGCGGTTGCCACATTGCGTTTTCTGCAAATTGGCTGGGGAATCGAATCGCTGGCTTTGCTGCTGCTGGCCCAGCTGGCACATGCATTTACTTTTGGCAGCAATCATGCGGTGAATATGGCGTATATCCACCATTATTTTGCCGGTCGCCATCAGGCAAAAGGGCAGGCGCTGTATATTGCCGTGTCATTTGGCATTGGTGGTAGTCTGGGCGGGATTTTGTCGGGTACGGTCTGGCAGGTGCTGGGTGGTGCCTGGGTTTTCAGTCTGGCCGCCGCTGCGTGTGCTTTGGCGTATTGGCTGGCCTGGCGAGGGCTTCCTGAACATATTGCCCGCTGACCATGGTATTTTTGGTAGCCTAAACATAGAGTGATATAACAAACGCCAAGCAAATCTGGGGATGCAGCGATGATTATTGTGATGAAACTTTCGGCGACCGATGAACAGGTGGCCAGCGTGGTGGGGCTGATCCGCGAATCAGGCCTGAAAGAGCATGTTTCACGCGGCTCGGAGCTGGTCATTATCGGCGCGATCGGCGATGAAGATTTGCTCGACGCTGCGCGTTTTGAAATTTTGCCCGGCGTAGAGCGCGTCACACGTGTGATGAAGCAATACAAAATTGTTTCGCGCGATTCGCATCCGGCAGGCTCGATCATTCAAATTCGCGGCATTCCTTTGGGCGGCAATCAGATTCAGGTGATCGGCGGGCCGTGTTCGGTCGAAACGCAGGATCAGATGGAGCAGGCCGCTGCGGCTGTTGCTGCTGCGGGTTGCCGGATGATGCGCGGTGGCGCTTTCAAGCCGCGAACCAGCCCGTATGCGTTTCAGGGCTTGGGTGTTGAGGGGCTGGAGCTTTTCCAGACCGCTGCGCGGATGCACAATTTGCCGGTCGTCACCGAGCTGATGGACGTTCGGATGCTTGACACCTTTATGGAGTATGACGTTGACGTGATCCAGATCGGTGCGCGCAATATGCAGAACTTCGATTTGCTCAAGGAAGTAGGGCGGGTCAATAAACCGATTATTCTGAAACGCGGCCTGTCGGCGACGATCAACGAATGGCTGATGGCCGCCGAATACATCGCCGCCGGCGGCAATCACAATATCATTTTCTGCGAGCGCGGTATTCGTACTTTTGAAACCGCGTATCGCAATGTGCTTGATGTGACGGCGATTCCGGTCATGAAAAAGGAAACGCATTTGCCGGTCATCGTCGATCCGAGTCACGCTGGCGGCAAGGCGTGGATGGTGCCGGCGCTGGCGCAGGCTGCGGTCGCTGCCGGTGCGGATGGCCTGTTGATCGAAATGCACCCGAATCCTTGCGAGGCGTGGTGCGATGCTGATCAGGCGCTGTCGCCGGACGAACTCAAGCAGCTGATGGGTACGCTGGGTGCGATTGCCGGTGCAATCGGGCGTTCGATTTGAGTAATACAACAGACTGCGAACGGGGTGTTTGCAGTAGTGATGATTTGGCCAGCGCTGAAAGCGCTGGCAGTGAGTATCAAATGAGCCGTTCAATTTCTAAATTGGTTTTACTGGGGACGGGTCTGATTAGTGGCTCGTTTGCTTTAGCTTTAAAGCGTGCGCGTCTGGTCAGTGAAGTGGTCGGCGTTGGACGCAATCCGGCGAATCTGGCGCGTGCGATTGAATTGCGCGTGATCGACGTGGCGAGCCATGACGCCGCCGAGGCGGTTAAAGATGCCGATCTGGTTTTTCTGGGGACACCCGTCGGCCAGATGAGCGAACTGATGATGCAGATTGCGCCGCATCTGTCGCCGACATGCATCGTGACCGACGGTGGATCGACCAAACAGGACGTTTGCGCGCTGTACCGACAGTGTTTGCCAAATCAACTGGCCTATTGCGTTCCCGGACATCCGATTGCCGGTTCGGATTTATCCGGCGCCAGTGCCGCCACGTATGGCTTGTATGAAGGCCGCAGAACAGTACTGACACCGCTGGCAGAAACTTCTGCCGAGGCTTTGGCAATGGTTCGCGCGCTGTGGCAGGCTTGTGGTGCGACGGTGTATGAAATGGACGCAAAAACGCATGACGGCGTTTTTGCCGCAGTGAGTCATGTGCCGCATCTAGTGTCTTTCGCGTATATGAATGCGGTGCTGGGTAAGGATAATAGCGGGCAATGTCTCGACTTTGCCGGCACCGGATTTCGCGACTTTACCCGGATTGCCGGCTCGCACCCGGAAATGTGGCGCGATATTACGCTGGCCAATCGCGAGGCGATTTTGTCTGATTTGCGTGCCAATGTGGCGCAATTGCAAGGGCTAATTTCGTTGATCGAAACAGGCCAGTCGGCAGAGTTGACCGAATACATTAACCAGGCCAGCCAGGCGCGCAGTAGCTGGGGTAAAAAGCGTTAATCAGACTGCGGCACTCTGCCTTTCAAATTACTTTAAGGATTGTTATGACTTATCAAGCCGCTGCAAATCGCTATGAAACGATGCCATACCGTCGCTGTGGTCACAGCGGCTTGAAGTTGCCAGCACTTTCATTAGGAATGTGGCATAACTTTGGTGATAACAAGCCCTATGACAATAGCCGCGCAATGGTATTGCGTGCATTCGATCTGGGCATCACGCATTTTGATCTGGCGAACAATTACGGCCCTAAACCCGGCGCAGCCGAAGAAACGATGGGTAAGTTGCTCAAAACCGATTTGGCAGCGTATCGCGATGAGCTGATTATCAGCAGCAAGGCCGGTTGGGAAATGTGGCCTGGCCCCTACGGTGATTTGGGTAGCCGCAAATACCTGATCGCCAGCTGCGATCAGAGCCTCAAACGTATGGGGCTCGATTACGTCGATATTTTCTACTCGCACCGGCCAGATCCCGATACGCCGATTGAAGAAACGATGGGCGCACTTGATAGTCTGGTACGTCAGGGCAAAGCGTTGTACGTCGGGATTTCATCGTATTCAGCGGCCGAAACGGCCGTTGCTGCCAAAGTGCTGAAAGAGTTGGGAACGCCATGCATCATTCATCAACCTCAGTATTCGATGTTTGATCGCTGGATTGAAAACGGCCTGACCGATGTATTGCGTGAGCAAAAAATGGGCAGTATTGCATTCTGCCCATTGGCGCAAGGCTTGCTGACTGATCGCTATCTGAATGGCATTCCGGCCGATTCGCGCGCTGCGGATGCGCAAAATCATTTTTTGACCAGTGATAAAGTTGAGTTGCGACTGGCACAAATTAAAGCGCTGAATGAAATCGCTCATGCGCGTGGGCAGTCACTGGCGCAAATGGCGTTGGCGTGGGCTTTGCAAACGGTGACGTCGGTGATCATTGGCGCCAGTCGGGTGTCCCAAATCGAAGAAAATGTCGGGGCAGTCAATAACCTGGCGTTTAGCCCTGAGGAGCTAGTCAAAATCGAAGCGATTTTGGCGAAAGTCTGATCGAGCCGTTCAATCTCTTGTCTTTGATCGTTACAATGCAGGCCGGAGCGCTTTAGGTGCTCCGGCTTTTTTAATTCAGATTTCGAGTACACCCATGACCCAGATTTCCGTCATTGCCATCGATGGCCCCTCCGCTTCCGGCAAAGGTACTGTTGCTCAGCTGGTTGCCGAGCAGCTAGGTTTTCATTACCTTGATTCGGGCGCAATTTATCGCCTGACTGCATTGGCCGCGCAGCAGCAGGGGGTATCTTGGTCTGATGAAGAGAAGGTGAGCACTGTGGCTCAATACCTGGATGTGGTATTCGATGGTGAACGCATTTTGCTTGCACAGCAGGATGTGAGTGCGGCCATTCGCAGCGAAGACATCGGTTCGGGTGCTTCACAAATTGCGGCCTTACCCAAAGTGCGTGCTGCATTGCTAGCACGTCAGCAGGCGTTTGCCAAAGCGCCGGGCTTGGTCGCCGATGGCCGTGATATGGCATCGGTGGTGTTTCCTGATGCTCCGTTGAAAATTTTCCTGACCGCCAGCGCCGCAGCACGCGCCGAGCGTCGCTATAAACAACTGCTTGGCCGTGGAGAAAGTGCTGATCTGGCCGTGATCACGGCAGATCTGGAGGCGCGCGACGCGCGTGATCGTGCGCGTAGCGTTGCGCCACTGGCTCAGGCTGCTGATGCCTATCTGCTTGACACCACAGAACTGGATATCGACTCCGCGGTAAAACAGGTATTGCTCTGGTGGGCAGAAAAACTTAAAGAAAACAACGCTTAAGTGCTTGATCGAAGTCGATTTTTTCTTTAAAATGCTCCAATTCGGATTTGGCTTTGGTCAAATTTGATGCATGCCCGTTGTCATAACGGGCTTTACTTATGGTCATCCACCTTTTGTGGCCTGGCTTTTACTAACTAACCCGCTGTGGCTTGATGTATTGAAAGTCCAACAGCAAATGGAATTTATCCACTAATGACTACCGCTACTATGGAAAGCTTTGCAGCCCTGTTTGAGGAAAGCCTCACCCGTCAAGAAATGCGTTCGGGCGAAGTGATTACTGCCGAGGTTGTAGGTATCGACAGCAACTTTGTTACTGTAAATGCAGGTCTGAAATCTGAGTCACTGATTCCTCTGGAAGAGTTCAAAAACGACAACGGCGAAGTTGACGTTAAGATCGGTGATTTCGTACCAGTTGCAATCGATAGCCTCGAAAACGGTTACGGCGAAACTAAGCTTTCTCGCGAAAAAGCCAAACGTCTGGCTTCTTGGATCGAATTGGAAGACTGTCTGGAACGTGGCGAGATCATGTCCGGCGTTATTTCCGGTAAAGTTAAAGGCGGCTTGACTGTGATGGTTAACGGTCTGCGCGCTTTCTTGCCAGGTTCACTGGTTGACATTCGTCCAGTTAAAGACACGACTCCTTACGAAGGCAAACAAGTTGAATTCAAAGTAATCAAACTTGATCGCAAACGTAACAACGTAGTAGTTTCTCGTCGCGCCGTTCTGGAAGATTCTCTGGGCGAAGAGCGTCAGAAACTGTTGGAAACCTTGAAAGAAGGTTCAATCGTTAAGGGTATCGTTAAAAATATCACTGACTACGGTGCATTCGTTGATCTGGGCGGTATTGATGGTTTGCTCCACATCACCGATCTGGCATGGCGCCGTGTTAAACACCCATCTGAAGTATTGGCAGTGGGTGATGAACTTGAAGCTAAAGTTCTGAAATTCGACCAAGACAAAAACCGCGTATCTCTGGGCCTGAAACAATTGGGCGAAGATCCATGGGTGGGTCTGTCACGTCGTTACCCATCAGGCACTCGCATGTTCGGTAAAGTCACTAACCTGACTGACTACGGTTCATTCGTAGAAATCGAACAAGGTATCGAAGGTCTGGTACACGTTTCTGAAATGGATTGGACCAACAAAAACGTTCACCCATCTAAAGTTGTTTCTTTGGGTGATGAAGTTGAAGTGATGATCCTCGACATCGACGAAGACAAACGTCGTATCAGCCTGGGTATGAAACAGTGCATGGCTAACCCATGGGACGATTTCGCTGCCAACTTCAAGAAAGGCGACAAACTGAAAGGCGCGATCAAATCGATCACCGACTTCGGCGTGTTCGTTGGCCTGGCTGGCGGTATCGACGGTCTGGTTCACTTGTCTGACCTGTCTTGGAATGTTCCAGGTGAAGAAGCGGTTCGCAACTTCAAGAAAGGCGACGAAGTTGAAGCCATGGTTCTGTCTATCGACGTTGAGAAAGAGCGCATCAGCCTCGGCATCAAACAGATGGAAGGTGATCCATTCAACAACTTCATCTCTCAATCAGACAAAGGTGCAATCGTTAAGGGTGTGGTTAAATCACTCGACGCTAAAGGCGCTGTAGTTACATTGTCTGAAGAAGTTGAAGGCTACCTGCGTGCGACTGAAGTTTCACGTGATCGCGTAGAAGACATCCGCACCGTTCTGAAAGAAGGTGATGAAGTTGAAGCGATGATCATCAACGTGGATCGCAAAACGCGCTCGATCAATCTGTCTATCAAAGCAAAAGACAGTGCTGATCAGTCTGAAGCGATGAGCAAATTGTCGACTGAGGCCAATGCAGGTACAACCAGCCTTGGCGCATTGTTGAAAGCCAAGTTGTCAGGTTCTGCTGAGTAAACCTCTAAAACAGGAATTACTGCAGAATATGACCAAGTCAGAACTCATCGCAAAACTGGCCGAACGCTATCCACAGCTGGTAGCCAAAGATGCGGAGTTAGCCGTGAAGACGATGCTCGATGCGATGGCGCGTAGCCTCGCTCAGGGTCAACGTATCGAAATCCGCGGATTTGGCAGCTTCGATTTGAACTACCGCCCGCCACGTGTGGGGCGCAATCCGAAATCGGGTACCAAAGTAGCGGTACCTGAGAAGTTTGTGCCGCACTTCAAGGCTGGCAAAGAGCTTCGCGAGCGTGTCGATTCAGATGCGTAAACGTGATAGCTAATCAAAAGGCGACATCTCCGGGTGTCGCCTTTTTTATTGCCTATCATTACGCGCCAAAGTCCGGTGCATAATGAAATTAAGCTACAATAACGCTAAATTTTCCGGAGTAATGTGATGCATTATTTGAGCTGGATTGTGAAGTTTATTGTTTTTGTCATCCTGTTTGGCTTTGCCATGCACAATGCGGCATCGGTTGAGCTGAATTTTTTCCTTGGCTATGCCTGGAATGCACCTTTAGCAATGATTTTATTGGTGTTTTTTGTCCTTGGGGCATTGTTTGGCATTCTGGCGTGTCTAGGGCAAGTATTTCGCTTACGGCGCGAGCTGGTGCAATTGCGTAAAGAAATTAAAACCAAAATTCCTGCGGCTCATTCAGGTGCCGAGCTGATTCTCGAACAACCCAAAGACGCGATTTAATAATGATTGAAATACAATTTTGGTGGCTGGTCATTTTGCCGCTTTTTTTTGGCTTGGGCTGGCTGGCGGCGCGGGTTGATATCAAGCACGTGATTGCCCAGAGCAAATCATTGCCTGCGGCTTATTTCAAAGGCTTGAATCATTTGCTTTCCGGCGAAACGAATAAAGCCATCGAGGTTTATGTTGATATTGCGAAAAACCACGAAGAAACCACCGAGTTGCAATTTACATTAGGGCATTTGTTCCGTCGGCGTGGTGAGCTTGAACGGGCAATCCGGATGCACCAGAAATTACTGGCGCGCCGTGATTTGACTGATTCACAAAAAGAGCAGGCTCAGCTGGAATTGGCTGTGGATTTTATCAAGTCGGGTTTGTTTGACCGGGCTGAAAATCTGCTGCATGAATTATCAGGAACGAATGCCGCTCGTGCTGCACGAGTAGAATTATTGGCGATTTATCAGCAGGAACATGAATGGCAAAAAGCGATTGAAACTGCCGAGCAGCTGCGCGATGAAAGTCACACCTACCAGCATGAAATTGCTCAGTTCAAATGCGAGCTGGCTGCCGCTGCTTTAATTCGCAATCAGCCGGAACAGGCGCAAGCCTACTTGGAAAATGCGCTCAATGTTCATCGGCCATGCGTTAGGGCACGGGTGATGCTCGGTGAAATTCTGTTTGGCAAACAGCAATATCAGGCTGCAATTGATCAATGGCTGATGATTGAAACGCAAGACTTTGCGTATTTATCGCTGGTCGCACGGCATTTGCTGAATGCCTATGAAAAACTGGGGCAAATTGAAGAAGGGATTGAATTGCTGATCCGCTTTTTGCAGCGCTACCCGGAGCTTGATGTCGTTGATCTGATTTACGAGCATCTGATTGCCAATCGGGGCGTGGATGCTGCGCATCGCTTTGTGCGGGATCGTTTGCGCGAAAGTCCGTCAATGCAGGGCTTGCGCAAATTGCTTGAAGCGCATCTGCTGGTAGCACCGGACGATCAAAAGCCCGAGCTCGAAATGATAGGGAAGCTGCTGCATGACAATACGCGTGAGCACAGCATGTATTATTGCCGCGAGTGCGGTTTTAAAACCCGGCAATTTTTCTGGCATTGTCCCGGCTGCAATGGTTGGGAAACTTATGCGCCGATTCGTGGTAAACGTCGTAACCAAAGTGAATAATTTTTTGAAAATAGAGAATTTGTATGTCTTTTGAACCACGCGTCGTCGTTGCTCTTGATTACCCTAATGCTGCCGCAGCTCTGGCCTTTGCCAAAACGGTGACACCGCAATTGTGTCGATTGAAAGTGGGCAAAGAGCTGTTTACTGCTGCCGGTCCACAACTGGTTGAAGCGCTGGTTGCGCAAGGTTTTGATGTTTTTCTGGATCTGAAATTTCACGATATTCCCAATACCGTTGCACAAGCTTGCAAAATGGCTGCCGAACTGGGGGTCTGGATGGTGAATGTTCACGCCTCTGGCGGTCGTAAAATGATGGAAACGACGCGTGAGACACTGGAAAAACTACCACAGCGACCTTTGTTGATTGCTGTGACTGTGTTGACCAGTATGGGCGGCGACGAGCTGGCCGAGCTGGGTTTGAATGTCACGCCAGCACAACAAGTTGAGCGTTTGGCGCGACTGACTCAATCGTGTGGTCTTGACGGCGTAGTTTGCTCGGCGCAGGAAGCTGCAATGCTCAAAACGGCATGCGGTCAGGATTTCAAGCTGGTGACGCCAGGAATTCGTCCTGCAGATGCTGCTGCGAATGATCAGACCCGGATCATGACACCGGCGGCAGCCATTGCAGCAGGTTCTGATTATCTTGTGATTGGTCGACCAATTACACAAAGTACCGATCCGATTGCGACATTGCAAGGCATTAACGCGTCTTTGTACGCCTAAGGGGCTCACACGATGCTATTGAAAGACAGAGTAAAATCGGCTCGCGTACTGGTGGTCGGTGATGTGATGCTGGATCGCTATTGGTTTGGTGATGTCGAACGTATTTCGCCCGAAGCACCTGTACCCGTTGCCAAAATCAATAAAACCGACGAGCGGGCAGGTGGTGCAGCCAATGTGGCGCGCAATATTGTTGCGCTGGGCGGACAAGCCAAATTGCTGTCGGTGATCGGTGACGATGAAGCAGGGACAAGTTTGGAGCGTTTGTTGATTAAAGCAGGCGTTGATACCTCATTTCATCGTGATGCGGAAATTTCAACGACGGTGAAACTGCGCGTGTTAGCACGTCAGCAGCAATTATTGCGGATTGATTTTGAAGATTTGCCTAGCCATGAAGTGCTGGCTGCCAAACTGGATGATTTTAAAGCCTGTTTGCAAGAGATCGATGTTGTGATTTTGTCCGACTATGGCAAAGGTAGTCTCGCACATGTTCAGGCGATGATTCAGATTGCCAGAGAGGCTGGTAAGCTTATTTTGGTTGATCCAAAAGGTGATGAATACCAGCCCTATGCGGGAGCAACTTTGCTGACGCCGAATCGTAGCGAATTTCGGCAGGTGGCAGGGAGCTGGAAATCGGACGAGGAGCTGGCGGCCAAGGCCGAAACTTTGCGACAAAAACTGAATCTGACTGCCTTGCTGGTGACGCGTAGCGAAGAGGGGATGACCTTGTTCAAGCAGGGTCAGGTCGTGCATAAGCCAACGCAAGCGCGAGAAGTTTTTGACGTATCCGGTGCAGGAGATACGGTGATTGCAACGCTGGGGCTAATGCTGGCTGCCGGGCTTGATTTACCCGAGGCTATGGATTGGTCGAATAAGGCAGCGGGGATTGTTGTGGCCAAGCTGGGTACTGCCGTAGCAAGCGCAGAGGAATTGTTCTAGCGAGCAATACCGTGCAGGGGTATTTAATCGCGCCAGCTGGCGCGATTATGCGGTTTCAACGCGATTTTTGCCACTTTTTTTCGCACGATACATGGCCGAGTCGGCTCGGTCGAGCACAGTATCGCGCGCTTCATTGGCGTCTGTCTGCGTAACGCCAGCACTAAAAGTAATCAGAATCTTCTCATTTTCATGCAGGAAAAAGCGCCTGGTCAGCTCGCGTTGGACACGCTGCATAATGGTCACGGCTTCTGCTTGGGCAGTCGACGGCATCAGAACGACAAATTCTTCCCCGCCGTAGCGCGCAACGGTATCCGTTGGGCGGAGCAACTCTTTTACGACGCAGACCAGGTGCTGCAACGCCTGATCACCTGCGGCATGCCCCAGTCTGTCATTGAGTTTTTTGAAGTTGTCGATGTCGAGCATGGCGACGCTGAAAGGGGCATCTATACGCTGTGAACGTGCGATTTCGATCTGGTAAGCATCTTCCAAACCGCGGCGATTTAAAGCACCGGTCAGTTGATCTTGGCGAACTTTCTCGCTGAGCTGGCTAAGTTCATTTTCCAGCTCGATCAAACGGGAGTGTGCCAAATCAGCCTGATCACGGGCATCGAGCATGTCTTCACGCGTTCGCAGAGCATCACTTTGCATCACGCGTGTATCCTGCATCAGATCTTCCATCACATGGCGGATGCTGACCAGACTATTGGCCTTATCGATTTTGCTCGCATAATCGACGATTTTTCCATGGTATTTATCGGTGTTTTCCGACATGTGACCCAAGCGGTCGATAAAGCTACTGAGCATGTTTTTGAGTGTTGTTTGAGCCTCAATCAAATCATGTTTAAGCTGACTTTGCTTGAACATGACCTCCTTCAAACCCGCTTCAGTGTCGTAAATCACCCGCATATCCAGCGGTTTGTCCATAATTTTCTGAATCGCCGCGATTTGTCCGCGCACCCAATCGTCATCGACGACAATTTCGGCAATATTATCGGTCAGTAGTCGCAATAGCCGCATCAAGCCATCAGCCAAACGATCTTCATGATCGTTGTGCAATTCGAGTTTGAACCAGAATTTTCGCAAGCGTGGCAGCCATTTTTGCAATTCAGCACTGTTGCTGATTACTTTGGCTTCAGTGGCGATTTCCAGCACTTCCTGTTGCAGCGCCGGATTGTGGCTAAGGCGGGGGGCGAGCCCGGTTTCCAGTGTGGTGACCAGTGCTTCCCGGCATGCTTGCCAGTCCTGATCCGCTGATTGAAGATTGATAAATTCGACACTATTGGCCGGTTTGGCCTGAATGATCGGTTCTGAATCGGATGCTGTTTCAGACCATGATTTAATCAGCGCGCTGATTTTTTGATTGACCATAGTGCCTGAGTGGCCAAAATTGCTCAGCACTTTATCCAACCCAGCTTTTTTCTTCTTGGCTGAGTAGGCCGGATTGGGTAAGTCCCATTGAGTCACCAGTTCTTTGATCAGTTCCGCCCAAGGTTGGCTCACTGTGTCGTTTTGGCTATTGATACAACGAATGATTTGTGCAGGAACCGAATCCCATTCTTTGTGCTTGATCAGTTGTTTGAGAAACTCGATTTGCTGTTTGAATTCGGGGGTTTTGCTGCCAAGCCCTTCGATGTTCTGTATCAGCTTCCAGACCCAGGGATCCTGCTTTTCTTCGGGCGGAGTGTGCGCGATTTCATGGTAAATCATTGCGTAGTTATCTGGTGTAGGAACCAGACGACGCAACGCCAGTTGCTTAAGGGCTTCGCGGGCGATCTCGGTGGGATTGGTCTTTTTTTCCATGATCCGCTTTGGGGAAACTGCTGTAGCAGAAGTATAGATAGTGTTGGTACGCAATACTAAGAACGCGGCAAATGCAGCGTTCTTAAGTACGCTATCTTGCTGTTATAAAAGACCTTTGGGTAAGGCGAAAATGACATTTTCTTCAACGCCATCCATTGATTCAACGGATTGGGCACCGAATTCTTCGATTCTGGTGATGACTTGCCGAACCAGTACATCGGGCGCCGATGCGCCTGCGGTAATGCCGACTTTGCCTTTGCTGGTAAACCATTCGGCTTTTAATTCGGTTTCGTTGTCGACCATATAGGCATCGATTCCCAGTCCTGCGCCGACTTCGCGCAAGCGGTTCGAATTCGAGCTATTGGGCGAACCGACGACGATCAGGATGTCAATGTCTTTGGCCAGCTGTTTGACTGCATCCTGACGATTTTGCGTTGCATAGCAAATATCATCTTTTTTGGGGCCGACAATATTTGGAAAACGCGAACGTAGCGCATTAATGACGGTTTGTGCATCGTCGACCGACAAGGTCGTTTGTGTCACATACGCTAATTTGTTTTCATCATTGACTTGCAAAGCCAGCACGTCTTTCTCATCTTCAACGAGATACATGCCGCCGTTGGCTTGCCCCATTGTTCCTTCGACTTCGGGGTGTCCTTTGTGACCAATCATGATGATTTCAAACTTCTGCTCGCGCAGGCGTTTGACTTCGGAGTGGACTTTGGTCACCAGTGGACAGGTCGCGTCAAAAATCGTCAAACCACGCTCGGCAGCTTCAAGACGCACCGCTTGCGAAACACCATGCGCTGAAAAGATCAGCGTATTGCCTGCGGGAACGTCGGCTAGATCTTCAATGAAAATCGCGCCTTTGGCTTTCAGGTCTTCAATCACGAATTTGTTATGCACGACTTCGTGGCGAACATAAATGGGGGCGCCAAATTTGGCCAAAGCCTGTTCGACAATCGCAATCGCCCGGTCAACGCCAGCACAAAAACCACGCGGCTGAGCGAGGATAATATTCATCGGTTTATTCATGATGAGGCGTATTTTCCTTTTTAAAGCTGTCAATGACCATCAACACGGCACCAATGCAGATGGCCGAGTCGGCGATATTGAATGCGGGGTAATACCAGTGCTGGTAATAAACCTGAATAAAGTCGATCACGTGACCAAAAATCATCCGGTCGATGGCGTTGCCGATTGCGCCACCCAAAATCAGCGCCAGCGCGGTTGCATAGCGTGGTTCGCCCTGATGTTTTTTCAGTAAAAAGACAATCACAACTGAAACGATTAAAGCGAGGCCAGTAAAAAAATGCCGCTGCCAGCCGTCGGCGTCGGCAAGAAAAGAAAACGCCGCGCCGGGATTGTAGGCCAGAGTCAGATTAAAAAAGCCCGGAATAATCGGTTTAATCTGATGCATTTCAAATACTGCTTCTATCCAGTGTTTGCTGATCTGATCCAGAATCAGCACGACGAAAGCCAGACCCAGATAGCGGGAAAACTGCTTAGGCATGCGAGCGGACCTCACCAGCACCGTGCAGATTGTCATCGCAGCGCGAGCACAGCGTCGGATGCGCGGTAATCGTAGATACAGTGGGGTGGTAATGCCAGCAACGCTCGCATTTATCTTGGCTGGAAGAAGATACCTCGATGTTAAATTCGCCTTCGCTCACTTCGGCTTTCGACGTGATCAGTACAAATTTCAATTCATCGCCCAGAGCTTGCAGCGCTGCCAGTTTATCGCCTTCGGCTTTGATGCTGATCTCGGCTTGCAAGCTCGAACCCAGTTTGCCGTCAGCACGCAAGACTTCGATATCTTTTTGCACTTGTGAGCGCACTTCTCGCACCAGCGCGAACTGTGTACCCAATGCCTCGGCATCGTTCACCACTGGAATCTCGTACCAGGCATCAAGGAAAACGCTGTCGTCTTTGCCGTTCAAGACTTCCCACACTTCGTGCGCAGTAAACGAAGTAATCGGTGCCAGCAGGCGAACCAGTGCTTGCGTGATATGCCACAACACGGTTTGTGCCGAGCGGCGGCCGTGGCTGTCTGCGCTCATCGTGTAAAGACGGTCTTTGATGATGTCCAGATAGAAGGAGCCAAGTTCTTCCGACGCGTATGCCGTGATGTCCTGCACCGCGAGGTGGAACTCGTATTTATCATAAACGGCGATGACACGTTGCTGAAATGCGGCCAGTTGTACCAGCGCGTAGCGATCCAGCGTCGTCAGTTGATCAATGGCAACGGCATTGGCTGGCGTGAAATCGCTCAAATTGGCGAGCAAAAAGCGCAAGGTATTACGAATGCGACGATAGCTGTCGGCAGTGCGTTTCAGAATTTCATCCGAAATGGATACTTCACCGGAATAGTCGGTGCTCGCAGTCCACAGACGCAGCATGTCGGCGCCCATCTGGTTGATCACCTGCTGCGGCGCAATCACATTGCCTTTGGATTTGGACATTTTCATGCCCTTGCCGTCGACGACAAAACCATGCGTCAGTAATTGTTTGTACGGCGCATGCCCGACGGTCGCGCAAGCCGTTTTCAGTGATGACTGGAACCAGCCGCGATGCTGATCCGAGCCTTCCAGATACAAGTCAGCAGCAGGTTGGCTGTCATCGCCACGATTGAGGTCTTCACGCTGCTTGAGGACGGCAAAATGCGTCGAACCCGAGTCAAACCACACGTCGATGGTGTCTTTCAGTTTTTCGTACTGGCTGGCTTCATCGCCGAGTAATTCGGCCGCGTCGAGCTTGAACCACGCTTCGATCCCTTCGGCTTCGATGCGTTGTGCAACTTGTTCGAGTAATTCACCAGAACGCGGATGCAGTTCTGCGCTTTCTTTGTGAATAAAGAAAGTCATCGGCACGCCCCAGGTGCGCTGACGTGAAACACACCAGTCCGGGCTGTTTTTAATCATGGCTTCCAGGCGAGCGCGACCCCAGGCCGGAAAGAACTCGGTCGCGTCGACTGCGCGGTTGGCCTTGTCACGCAAAGTCTCGCTACCAACTTGTTTGTCCATGCCGATAAACCATTGCGTCGTCGCGCGGAAAATCAGTGGCGTTTTGTGGCGCCAGCAATGCGGGTAGCTGTGTTCCAGTTTAACGTTGGCCAGCAAAGCACCGCGCTCTTCAAGTAATGCAACAACTTTCGGATTGGCTTTCCAGACGGTGTCACCTGCAAAAAACGGCGTCGTTGAAATGTAACGGCCGTCGTTACCGACCGGATTATCTACCGGCAAATGATATCGCAGGCCGATATGGTAGTCGTCCAGACCATGCGCTGGCGCGGTATGGACCAGACCAGTACCCGCTTCTTCAGTCACATGCTCGCCACAAATCAGCGGAACCTGACGATCAAGGAAGGGGTGCTGCAGCAACAAACCATTCAATGCCGTGCCTTTGGCTTGCGCGATAACTTCGTTGGCATCAATGTTGTAACGTTTGAGCGCCGCTTCGGCCAGTTCGCGAACCAAAATCAGCAGGCCACGTTCAGTTGCGATCAAGTCGTAAGTGAATTCGGGATGAATTGAGACTGCCTGGTTGGCGGGCAGTGTCCACGGTGTTGTCGTCCAGATCACGGCAAAAGCGGGCTGATCGCCAAGGTTTACGCCACCGAATGCTTTTGAGAGCGCGGCAGAGTCGACAACCTGAAAACCCACGTCAATGGCGGCAGAAACTTTGTCTTCGTATTCGACCTCGGCTTCAGCCAAGGCCGAGCCGCAATCGACGCACCAGTGCACCGGCTTCTGACCTTTGACCAGATAGCCGTTGTCGTGGATTTTGCCCAAAGTGCGAACAATATCAGCCTCGGTTTTGAAGTTCATTGTCAGGTATGGGTTTTCCCAATCGCCAAGTACCCCCAGGCGGATAAAGTCGACTTTCTGGCGCTCAACCTGCAAAGCGGCATACTCGCGACACAGCTCGCGAATGAAAGAGCTTGGCAAATGAATTTCTTTTTCATCCAGACCATTGGCTTTGCGATATTCGACGATGCGCGCGTGGATGCCCGGATTGGCTTTGATCGCGTCTTTGTCTGATTTCACCAGCTTTTCGATCTGGTGTTCGATCGGCATGCCGTGGCAATCCCAGCCGGGAACGTAGGGCGCGTCAAAACCTGCCAGCGATTTTGATTTCAAAATAATGTCTTTGAGGACTTTATTCATCGCATGGCCGATATGGATGTCGCCATTGGCATAGGGTGGGCCGTCATGCAGAATGAATTTCGGGCGATTTTGCGCTTTGGCTTTTGCCCGCAGCTTTTGATAAATCTGGCCGTCTTGCCATTGTTTTAAAAAACCGGGTTCGCGTTTAGCCAGATCACCGCGCATAGGAAACGGTGTATCAAGTAAATTGACCGGGTATTTATTCGCAGGCTTGTCGCTCATTGCAATCTCTTTTGTTTTCAATGTTCAATGGGTTATCTGTTTGCCGCAAACCAGTCCTTGGCTTGCTCGCAGTCCACGCCGATCTGTGCGATCAGCGTATCAAAATCAGGGTATTTTTCTTCATCACGCAGCTTGGCCAGAAAGTGAATGCGCAAATGCTGGCGGTATATTTCGCGGTTAAAATCGAAAATATGGACTTCAAGCTTCGGGGTCAGGTCGCCGCCATGAATCGTCGGACGAAACCCAAGGCTCGCAACACCTTGATAAGTGCGCTCCAGCCCGTGAATTTCGACCACGAATATACCAAGAAGCGGCGGGCGGTTGTGCTTTAACTGGATGTTGGCGGTGGGAAAGCCAAATTCGCGCCCGAGTTTGTCTCCACCTACAACACGACCGGAAATCGAATAAGGGCGGCCAAGAAGGCGAGCCGCATGCGCCATTTCGCCATTTTGCAGTGCGGTGCGCACCGCAGTGGAAGAAACGCGCTCGCCATTGACTTCCTGCGTCGGCAGACTGTGACAATCAAACTGGTCTTGTGCGCTTAACAGGGCAAAATCACCGGCGCGTTTGGCACCAAAACGGAAATCATCGCCGACCAGGACATAGCGCGCATTGATTTGCCCTTTGACAATATGATCGCGGAAATATTCGGCGCTGGATGCGGCAAAACTTTTATTAAAGCGCTGGACGATCAGGTAATCAACGCCGGCGTCAGCCAATAATTCGATTTTTTCACGCAGGCTGGTCAATCGTGCCGGCGCGCTGTCGGGCGTAAACAATTCGCGCGGGTGCGGCTCGAAAGTCATCACGACACTGGCCAGATTGCGCTCGTCTGCTTCCTGTTTCAAACGGGCAAGCATACCCTGATGCCCCAGATGCAGGCCGTCAAAATTACCTATTGTCAAGGCTGAACGGGGGAGAGCTTGTGGCGGAGTGCCGCGAAAAACTTTCATCGTGATATCAAGCAAGCCGGTTTGTAAACAGATGGTGCAAAACCAATGCGAAATCTCTGCATTAATCTGCCGCGCAAAGCGCGTATTCTAACGCGACGCAGGGGCTTTGTCAGAATAATCCCGGGCTTAACTTATTGGCCGACCAGGACGACGCCATTATCCTGCGCAATTCCACTGATGATTGAGTTACCCCCCACCCGTACCCGTATGATTGCGCCTTCTGTTGCGTTGCTCAGGGCAATACCCTCGTTGCGGATTTCGATTCCGGCTTCACGATAAATGACTTTGACCCGCTGGTTTTGCTGAATTACCGTCGCCGCGCGCAATTGTTCCTTGCGAATCGGCTGGCCTGCTGCAATCGCCGTATTGAGTGTACGGCCAACGACTTGATGGGACTCCATCATGACGGTGCCGGGCAGCGCACCCAGATCGCCTTGCTGCAGCATGATGTCAGCGTCGCTGAGCGTCTGATTGGCGGCCACCGGACGGGTTGCAACGATGTATTGCACCAGCATGCTGATTTGTGCTGGTGCATTCAGACTCCAGCTCGCTCCATCGACGCATTTGACGCGCAACATGGTTTTTCCCATCAGCCGGTAACCCTGCGGAACGCCGACTTCCATCCGGCGGCAAGGCTCAAGCTGCAGACGTGAATCGAGCTTGTTGATGCTGTACGACGGCGTTCCCGGACTTTTTGCCAAAGCCTGGTCAAGCCAGCGTTCAAGCTCTTTTTGCACCAGGTTCAAATCCTGTGTCGCGGCGTAGCCAAGCGGGCTGGTGATGCTGCCGAGCAGCAGCATGAGGGCGGTAAGATATTTTCGCATCAGCAAATTATAGGCGCATCTGCGTGCATCGCCTACAATCGCGGTTTTCGCCTTGATCCGGATGAATCATGCTCGAGTTATTGTTGGGTATTTCCGCACTCGTTGTTTTGCTCGCCAGCGGCGTGGTGGTCACGCGTTTGCAAAGCTTGGCGCGAATTCAGCAGGAAGTGCTTGCTACGCTGACGCAGGAGCTGGAAAACAAACATCGCGACATGTTGTCCAGTCTGCATCAGGGCTTGAGCCAGCACGGCGAATTATTGGCAACGGGCTTGAATCAACGCGACGCCCAGTTGCGCGATGAGTTAAGCCGCTCTGGCGAGCGACTGCGTTCGGGCTTGGGCGAGGCGTTCGAGCGCTTACGCGTCGGTGTTGGCAATGAAATGAAAGAGAGCCGCGAAGCTTTGGCCCGATTGCAGGCGGCGCAAAATGATGCGCTTTCAAATTTGCGTCTGAGCATGGTCGCAAGTTTGGCTGAATCGCGCGAACAGATCATCAAGCAGCTCGCTGATATCTCAAACGCATTGCAAACCAAGCAGGACACGCTGCGCGAAGATATGCTGCTTAAGCTCTCAAGCATGCTCGGCGAGCAATCGAAGCGCGAAATGGAGCAATTACAAGCGGCTTTATTGCAATCATCACAAACCTTAACTGCCAGCGTTGCTGAATTGACCAAGGCGACCGATACGCGTCTGGGCGAAATTTCGGGCAAAGTCACCGAGCGACTGGACGAAGGATTCAAGAAAACCAATGAAACGTTTGCCAACGTGATGGCGCGATTGGCGACGATAGACGAAGCGCAAAAGAAAATTGACGGTTTGACGAGCAATGTCGTCAGCCTGCAGGAATTGCTCGGCGACAAACGTTCGCGCGGCGCTTTTGGCGAAGTGCAGCTTGAGCATCTGGTTAGCAATGTGTTACCGGCGCAAGTCTACGAGCTGCAGGCAAGCCTGCCCGGCGGGGTTCGCGTCGATTGCCTGCTCAAATTGCCCGAACCGACAGGTACAGTCGCCGTGGATTCGAAATTCCCGCTCGAAAACTACCACCGGATGTTCAGCGCCGATTTCGACAAAATCGTGGCGACGCGCCAATTCAAGGCTGACGTCAAAAAACACATCGACGATATCGCCGACAAATACATCGTGCCGAACGTGACTTCGGACGGCGCGGTGATGTTTATTCCGGCCGAAGCGGTCTTTGCCGAAATTCACGCCTATCACGCCGAGCTGGTCGAATATGCGATGAAACGCCGCGTCTGGATCGTTTCGCCAACGACGCTGATGGCGGTCCTCAATACGGCGCGCGCAGTGATCAAGGACGTTGAAACGCGCAAACAGGTACACATCATCAAAGACGCGCTGGGCAAGCTCTCGCAGGAGTTTGGTCGTTTTGACGAGCGGATGAAGAAACTCGCGACGCATATCCGTCAGGCGCATGACGACGTTCAGCAGGTCAGTATCACCAGTGACAAGATCTCCAAGCGCTTTATCGAAATCGAGCAAGTGAGGCTGACGGGTGAGGACGAGCACAAATTGATCGATGCTTAAATCTACGGGTATATTCCTGCAGGTCTTATGTGAAAATGCCTGTACGCATATACCCATGATGATCTTGTCGGAGTGGCTTGGCTGGCAAACCGGTTCTGTTCACGTTATGTGTCCCGAGGTGATGTAGTGTCCGGCTTTTAATTACCGAATGCGGATTTACGCGATTCACAGCAGGGCGACATCGGGTTAAAATGAGCAGGATTTGCTGCACATCAATACATAATCAACGCATCCTTCCTCACTCTTTATAAAAAGGTATCGCCGTGTTAGTAGCCTACCGTCAACATGTAGCCGAGCGCGCCGCGCAAGGCATTGCACCACTGCCACTGTCTGCACAACAAACAGCCGATCTGATTTCATTGCTGCAAAATCCGCCTGCTGGCGAAGAAGCCTTTCTGGTAGAGCTGCTGACGCACCGTGTTCCTGCCGGTGTTGATGATGCTGCCAAAGTGAAAGCCGCGTTTCTGGCTGCCGTTGCCAATGGCAGCGAGAAATGTGCCCTGATTTCTCGCGCCAAAGCGACCGAGTTGCTCGGCACGATGCTGGGTGGTTTTAACATCAAGCCGCAAATCGACCTGCTCGGCGACGCTGAAGTGGGTGGCATTGCTGCTGAAGGCCTGAAAAAAACCTTGTTGATGTTTGACTACTTCCAC
The DNA here is from genome assembly GCF_046530675.1 of Chitinibacter sp. S2-10. GTDB lineage: Bacteria > Pseudomonadota > Gammaproteobacteria > Burkholderiales > Chitinibacteraceae > Chitinibacter. The sequence goes on from NZ_CP172558.1 coordinate 2,529,971, forward strand.
GATGTGAAAGAGCTGGCAGACGCAGGCAATGCGAATGCGAAAGCCGTTCTGCAATCTTGGGCTGACGCTGAGTGGTTCACTAGCCGCCCGGAAGTGCCAAAACAAGTCACTGTGACGGTATTCAAAGTCACAGGCGAAACCAATACCGACGACTTGTCGCCAGCGCCAGATGCTTGGTCACGCCCAGATATTCCATTGCACGCTTTGGCGATGCTGAAAAATCCACGCGAAGGCATCGTGGCTGACGTGCCAGGCCAGGTTGGCCCAATGAAACAAATCGTTGAGCTGCAGAAAAAAGGCCACCCAATCGCTTATGTTGGCGACGTGGTGGGTACTGGTTCATCACGTAAATCAGCAACCAACTCGGTGCTGTGGTGGACCGGTGAAGATATTCCATTCGTGCCAAACAAACGCTTCGGCGGTTACTGCGTAGGCGGCAAGATCGCGCCGATCTTCTTTAATACCATGGAAGACGCGGGCGCATTGCCAATCGAGTTTGATGTAACCAATCTGCATATGGGCGACGTGATCACGATCTACCCATACGAAGGTAAAGTTGAAAAAGACGGCCAAGTCGTGACGACTTTCAGTCTGAAAACTGAAGTATTGCTCGACGAAGTACGCGCTGGTGGCCGTATCAACCTGATTATCGGCCGCGGTTTGACTTCGAAAGCACGCGAAGCTCTGGGTCTGGCACCATCGACTACATTCCGTCTGCCACAAGACCCAGCCGATTCTGGCAAAGGCTTTAGCCAAGCACAGAAAATGGTCGGTCGTGCTTGTGGTTTGCCAGAAGGCCAAGGCGTACGCCCAGGTACATACTGCGAACCAAAAATGACTTCGGTTGGTTCGCAAGACACGACAGGCCCAATGACGCGCGACGAGTTGAAAGACTTGGCGTGTCTTGGCTTCTCAGCTGACTTGGTGATGCAATCGTTCTGCCACACTGCGGCGTATCCAAAACCAGTTGACGTAAAAACACACCACACACTGCCAGAATTCATCCGCAATCGTGGCGGCGTTTCGCTGCGCCCAGGCGACGGCGTGATTCACTCATGGCTGAACCGCATGTTGATGCCGGATACCGTAGGTACCGGTGGCGACTCGCATACCCGTTTCCCTATCGGTATTTCATTCCCAGCCGGTTCTGGCTTGGTGGCGTTTGCTGCAGCGACTGGCGTGATGCCACTCGATATGCCTGAGTCAGTGTTGGTTCGCTTCAAAGGCGAATTGCAGCCAGGCATCACTTTGCGTGATCTGGTGAACGCGATTCCTCTGTACGCGATCAAAGCCGGTCTGTTGACCGTAGCGAAAGCGGGCAAGAAAAACATTTTCTCTGGCCGTATCCTCGAAATCGAAGGCTTGCCAGATCTGAAAGTGGAACAAGCATTTGAGTTGACCGATGCATCTGCCGAGCGTTCTGCAGCGGGTTGTTCAGTTCGCCTGAACAAAGAACCTATCGCTGAATACCTGCAATCGAATATCGTTCTGCTCAAATCTATGATCGCCAACGGTTACGGTGACGCGAAAACACTGGCACGCCGCGTGAAGAGCATGGAAGCCTGGTTGGCCAATCCAAGCCTGATCGAGCCAGATGCGGACGCAGAATACGCAGCCGTGATCGAAATCGACTTGGCCGACGTTAAAGAGCCGATTCTGGCCTGCCCGAACGATCCGGATGATGTGAAAGTATTGTCTGAAGTGGCTGGCACCAAGATTGACGAAGTGTTTATCGGCTCTTGCATGACCAATATCGGCCACTTCCGTGCAGCGGGTAAATTGCTCGAAGGCAAACGTGATCTGCCAACCAAATTGTGGATCGCGCCACCGACCAAAATGGACGCACAGCAGTTGACCGAAGAAGGCTACTACGGCACATTCGGCGCAGCAGGTGCGCGTACTGAAATGCCAGGTTGCTCATTGTGCATGGGTAACCAGGCACAAGTTCGCGAAGGCGCGACCGTGGTTTCGACGTCAACGCGTAACTTCCCGAACCGTTTGGGCAAAAACACCAATGTGTTCCTGTCGTCAGCCGAATTGGCTGCGATTGCTTCACGTCTGGGTCGTATCCCTACGGTTGAAGAATACATGGCCGACGTGGGCGTTCTCGATAGCAAATCGGCAGAAGTTTATAAATACCTGAACTTCAACCAGATCGAGTCTTACCAGGCTGAAGCTAATTCAGTGCAAGCTTAAGTAGGCCAGCAAAAATTTTCCAGCATCGTTACCTCGCCTTGTCGTACTACCTGTACTGCCTGCGGCTTTGGTGCCTTACTGGAAAACTTTTGCACGGTTACTTAAATGGCAAACAATAGCAAAAAGCCCCGATTTTAATCGGGGCTTTTTTTATCTGTTTAATCAAATACTGTGCCTGGTATATCAATAAAAGCTAATTATTTAGTGCTATTTGTTGATATACCCCTCAATTGCTGTCGAGCACCGCGCGGTCAAATAGCGATTGCAACGGTCTGGCATTCATCGCAAATTCGCGCTTGAAACGTGCAATCTGTTTGGCTGAAATTGACAAAGGTTGCTTGAGAACAATCCAGCGTACGCCTTCTGAGCAGGGTGGCGTTGTTAATGAACCCATAAAGGTCCAGTAGTTAAGTTTGGCAGGCAATAGGCGGGCGACGTTATACTGAACTTCATCAAAAATCAGGGTTTCATTGTGCCCAGCAGGGAGCTTGGCCCAGAACTGATTGAATAATGGGTGATCGGTTTTACCCTGATTGATCAGCAGCGCGACGACAGCGAGCTGACCCGCGTCATTTTTATGAACCAGATGCGCAACCATAGGGTAGCGCTTGCCGCCAATGGCTTCTTCACTGGGCGTGTGAAAATGAAATTGCAGTAGCTGGTAGCGATCATTGCCAATATTGAGATAACTGCCTGCATCATAATTGAGCTGGATCGTGTGGCCATTGTTCTGGATATTCAGTTTGCTGTGCTGATAGTTAAATTGCAATGCTTCCAGTTGCTGCGAGTAAACTTCGCTGATATTGATCGGCGATTGTTGCCGACCCGATTTGCACAGCGCAAATTCAGGCTGCATATTGCCCCAGTCGTCAGGGCCGGTACTGCCCGAGTAGCTCCAGTGTGCTGCCGCTGGTGAGCCGGTTTTCGCATGATGCGGCGTTGTCGGGCTGGCATGGCTGGCTGTGCTGAATAAAAGGCCGCTGATAATGCTGATTTTTAACCATGGAAACATTTTTTTAAGCTCAGCAGGGTTGGACTTTTGTAGTTTAGGTTGCTCGTCTGTGCAAATCTAAAATAATTTTTTGGATGTCAGTGGGATCAATTGCTTCGACGATATAATCTTATCAATTCTATTGAACCCAATTGATCGACCATGCCCCCAATTGAAGGTCCGGTATTTCAGGCTCAATTGCCATTTCGCTGGCAATCAGCTCATCAGCCCATAGCAAGCAATGATGCTGAAGTATTGCGTTATCTGATTGTGCTGGCTGATTTTGAGCAAAACCATCTCAGTCTTGAGCTGGCACAAGCCAAGCAGGACTTGCTGCTGATCTGGATGGCCAAACAGCGTGATATTGCTTTGCCGCAAACCACCGCTTTGACCGTTGGGATGAATAAGCTGGCCTGGCTGAACCAGAGCCCGCTTAACGTCGGCGAAACGGGGGTCGTCGAATTTTCATTTTCGATTGATTTTCCCTTGTTGCTGTCTTTCAAAGCCAGAATCATCGAATCAAAATTAACCGGGCAATATTATCAATGTGTCGCTGAAATTCTGTCGCTCAGCCCGGCGGTTCAGGATCAATTTGAACAAACCGTATTTCGTCATCATCGCAGGGCGGTGCAGCAGGCTCGCCAATCCAGATAGAACAATCCTTCATGAATTTACTGTCACAAATTCCTTCGGCCTGGCGCAGCGCGCTCTCCGAAGTGATGAAAAACCCCAAAATCGCCAGACTGGAACAGTTTCTGGCGCAAGAGCTGCAAGAGCAGCAGGTTTATCCGCCGCAGCAACAATGGTTTCATGCGCTCGAAACGCTCAAGCCCGACGAAGTCAAAGTCGTGATTCTCGGGCAAGACCCGTATCACGGCGAAGGCGAAGCGCATGGGCTGGCTTTTTCGGTGCCGCATGGCATCAAAACGCCGCCTTCATTGCGCAATATCTGGCAGGAACTGGCACGCGATTTTGGCCTGACGCCGCCGCAGCATGGCAATCTGGCGGGCTGGGCAGAGCAGGGTGTCTTGCTGCTCAATACCTCGCTGACAGTTCGTGCCGATTGTGCGGGTTCGCACGGCAAACAAGGCTGGGATCTGATCAGCAATGCACTGATTGAGCATCTGGCACAAACGCAAAGCCAGCTGGTCTTTATGCTCTGGGGCGCGCATGCGCAAAAACGGACGGCTTTAATTGATGAGGCACAGCATTGTGTTCTGAAGTCGGTTCATCCATCACCGCTGTCGGCTTATCGTGGATTTATCGGTTGCGGACATTTTTCAGCAGCCAATGCCTATTTGCTTGAACAGCAAAAAAAGGCAATTGACTGGGAAAATGCCTGATCATGATCATCAGTTTGCGTTAAATTTATTTCGATACGGCATAAAGCCATAGACCATGGCAAAATGAAAATGTCGGTCATTAATTTCAATCGCCCCTTATTCAATCGGATCGGACGAGCTTATTTTGAAAATCATTCTGAATCATTTAGGTTTTGAGCCAAAAAGTTATAAAACAGCCTTGATTGACGCTCCTGCTGATGCACTGAGCGGAAAAACTTTCACGGTTTACGATAAGAAAACGCGTCAGGCACTCCACCGTGGCTCTGTGCTTGCCCAGGGGGGGGTTGCCAATTGGACTTATGGTGACGGCAAAAAGCGTTATTACTGGCAAGCCGATTTTTCCGAGCTCGATACTGTGGGCGAGTATTTTATTGCTGTGGATGACATGCAACCGCCACTGGTATCGGCTACGTTCAAAATTGCACCGCATCTGTTGGGCGAATTGCTGATTTCCGACATTGTTCATTACATCAAGGGGCAGCGTTGCACCGGTATTTTTGATCAGGTCGATAATGCGGCGCTGATCGTTGGCAGCGAAATGCGACATGATGTGCATGGTGGCTGGTACGATGCATCGGGTGACGCGTCAAAATACCTGTCTCATCTGTCATTTGCCCAGTATATGAATCCGCAGCAAACGCCGCAGGTCGTCTGGAATCTGATCGATGGTTTGCAGATGCTGGCCGCCCGTCCGGCCTGGCTCGAAGCGCATATCAAATCGGGCCTGATTGCGGATGATGCGAAACAAATCGCTTTTTTCAATAAATGGTTTTTCGAACGCATCACTGACGAAGCCTGCCACGGCGCAGATTTTCTTGTTCGCATGCAATCGGAGCAGGGTTATTTCTATATGACCGTTTTCGATCAGTGGAGCAAAGACGAAACGCGCCGCGAAATCTGCGAATACAAAACCAATAAAGGCGACAAATACGCTACATATCAGTCGGCTTACCGTCAAGGCGGTGGCGCGGCAATTGCGGCACTGGCTCGCGCATCGACTTTGGCACGCGACGGCGAGTTTAGCCGCGAAACCTATCTGAACGCTGCACGTTGCGGTTTTGACGATCTGGAAAAAAATAATCTGAGCTATCTGGAAGACGGCGTCGAAAACATCATCGACGATTATTGTGCACTGTTGGCGACCAGCGAATTGTTTGCCGCGACCCAAGAGGCGCAATACCAGAGTGCTGCCGAGCTGCGCGTGAAAAATCTACTCGCTCGCCAGCAAGCTGAAGGCTGGTTTGTTGCCGATCACCAAGCTCAGCGCAGTTTTTTCCACGCCGCTGAAGCCGGTTTGCCGTATATCGCGCTAATGCGCTTTATCGAAGTCTGCCCGGCGAGCGCCTTGGTCGAACAAATCATAGCTGCGCTGCGCAAAGCGTATGAGTATGAACTCAGAATTACCTTTGCCGAAGTGAATAACCCCTTCGGGTATCCGCGTCAACACGTTATGCAGGATGGCATAGCGGGCAATACCCAGTTCTTTATCCCGCATGACAATGGGACTGGCTACTGGTGGCAGGGTGAAAATGCACGGCTGGGTTCAATTGCTGCAGCGGCGGCGCGCGCACAAGTTCTGTTCTCCAATGAGCCCGAGTTTGTTCAGCAGCTCGCACGCTATGAGCAATCTTCGCTCGATTGGGTACTCGGTAACAATCCGTTTGACGCGTGCATGCTGCAAGGCTGGGGGCACAATAATCCGCGCTACGAGCCGGGCTTTTTCAATGCTGCTGGCGGTGTCTGCAACGGGATTACCAGTGGCCTGGATGACGAAACCGACATCGATTTCCGCCCAAGCGAAATAGCAACGATGGCCAATAGCTGGCGCTGGACCGAGCAATGGATGCCGCATGCGGCGTGGCTCTATCTGGCGCTTTGCCATCGCGTGAGCAAGCCAGTTTAAGCATCGCAATTGAAGAATCAAAAAAGGACAAAAAATGGCCATCATCGTTACCGGCGCAGCCGGCTTCATCGGCTCGAATATCATCAAAGCGCTCAATGAACGCGGTGAAACCGACATTATCGCGGTCGACAATCTGACTCGCGGCGATAAATTTCGCAATCTGGCCGATCTGCAAATCGCCCATTACCTCGATAAACACGACTTTATCGAAGAGCTTTCCGTTGGCGCTTTCGACGGCATGGTAACTGCGGTGCTGCATCAGGGCGCTTGTTCGGACACGATGGAGCACAACGGCAAGTACATGATGGACAATAACTATCAGTACACGCTGAGCCTGTTTGAATGGTGTCAGGCTGAGGAAGCTCAATTTCTGTACGCCTCATCGGCAGCAACGTATGGCAATGGCGAGAACGGCTTTATCGAGACGCCGGATTGCGAAAAGCCGCTGAATGTTTATGGCTATTCCAAGCTGCTATTCGATCAAGTCTTGCGTCAACGCATGGCTGCCGGTGAAATTACCGCGCAAGTCGCCGGTTTCCGCTATTTCAACGTGTACGGCCCGCGTGAATGGCATAAGGAACGCATGGCGTCGGTGGCTTTTCATCATTTCAACCAGTATCAGGCCAGCGGCAAGGTTAAATTATTCGGCGAATATAACGGCTATCCGGCAGGCGGCCATACGCGCGATTTCGTGTCGGTCGAAGATATTGTAAAAGTGAACCTGTGGTTTCTGGAAAACCCCGAAGTTTGCGGGATTTACAACGTCGGCACCGGCCATGCGCAGCCGTTTAACGACATCGCGATCACTGCTGTGAATACCTGCCGCCTTGCCGAGGGCAAATCACCGTTGAGTCTCGACGAAATGCTCGCGCAGGGCATTCTGGAATACACCGATTTTCCGGAAGCGCTCAAAGGCAAGTACCAGTGTTTTACCGAAGCCGACCTGACTTTACTGCGCGAAGCGGGCTATCAGGAAAAATTCCTGACGGTGCAGGAAGGCGTACAGCGCTATGTGGAAAATCTATTGGGTCAGCGCTAAGCTGGTTGCAGTCTTATTTGATTATGGAGTTCATATGCGTCTTTCAATCGGGTTGATGCTGGCAGTCTTTGCATTGACTGCACACGCCGAAGTTTACAAATGGGTCGATGCCAATGGTCGGGTTTTTTACTCGGATCAGCCGCCACCGGCGAATGCGGGCAAAGCCAAAAAAATCAATGTGAAAGAAACTGCCGTAACCAGCGTGGCCTCACCGAAGAAAACGGCTGAAGCCAGCAAGGCCGCTTCGCAAGCCGCTAGCGCCACGCCGGCACCAACGGTGAAACCGCCGATTGATGAAGCTGCGTGCAATGCGGCGCTTGAACGACTCAATTTCCTGCTGGGGGCCAAGCTGTTCAAGGAAGTCAATGAAAAAGGCGAAGTCGAATTTTTAGAAGCCAACAAGAAAAGCCAGGAAATTGCTGATAAAAAAGCGTATCTGGAGAAAAATTGTCGCTGATTCAGCGAGATTTGGACATTTAAACAAGGGCGCTAACTGCGCCCTTGTTTTTGGACGCTACTTCCGGTCGCCACGCAGTGTCAGAACGATTTTTTCCAGTGCTTGCCGTGTCGCTGAATCAGCGCTGACCGGCTCGGCAATGACTAGCGCGATTTTTCCAAACAGCCGTCGCGGCCATTTCATCATTGCAGCGCCATCCTTGCGGCTGAAAAAACTGCCCCACAAACCCTGCAAAGCCATTGGAATAACCGGCACTGGCGTATCGCGAACGATGCGCTCGATTCCCGGCATAAAGCGGTTCATTTCGCCATCACTGGTAATGCGTCCTTCGGGAAAAATGACAACCAGATCACCTGCTTGCAGCGCCTGTGCAATGGCCACAAAAGCGGCGTCTTTCATTTCCGGATTGTCTCTGGTGGTGCCAATCGGAATCGTTCCGGCCGTGCGACAGATAAAATTGACGACGGGGAGTTGGTAAATCTGGTAATCCATCACAAAGCGTACCGGGCGGCGAATCGCGCCAGCGATCACCAGCGAATCCATATAACTGACATGATTACAAACCAGCACGGCAGGGCCCGTTGTCGGAATGTGTTCCAACCCGATTTTCTGTACCCGGTACAAGGTATGCGTGAGCATCCAGACCAGAAAGCGCATTAGAAATTCGGGGATCAGCGTATAGATATAAATGGCAACGACAATATTCATCAGCGCGACGATCAGCAGCAGCGTCCGCAGGCTGATACCGAGGTTGAGCAGAATAATACTCATGATCGCTGCAACGACCATAAACAGCGAGTTCAGAATATTATTGGCGGCGATGGCGCGCGAAGTGAATTCGCGCTCGGTTCGGGTCTGGATCAGCGCATACAGCGGAACGATGAAAAAACCACCAAACACACCGATCAGCAGTATATCGACCAAAACCCGCCAATGCTGGGCTACAGCCATAAACGTACCCAGGGTATATTGAATAGCAGGTAAGTTGGAGGCAGCAAAATACAAATCGATCCCGAATACCGACAAACCAATCGAGCCAAATGGCACCAATCCCAGCTCGATCTGGCGACCTGACAATTTTTCGCACAACATCGAGCCCAGACCAACGCCGAGCGAGAAAGTCGCCATCAGCAAGGTATAGACGTCGGCATTGCCGTGCAGCACCGATTTGGCAAAATCGGGCATTTGCGTCAGATAAATTGCGCCAAAAAACCAGAACCACGAAATACCGAGCAGACAGTTAAATACGGTTTTGTTCTGTTTGACATGGCGAATAATCGCCATCGTTTCGCCCCAGACGTTCCAGCTGATTTTGAGATCAGGCGCGGTCGGCGGGGCTGATGGCATGGCTCGGCTCGTCAAATAGCCGATCAGCGCCACGGCCACACAGGCAAAAACAATCATCGCTTCGCCTGTCCCGCCAGTCCCGCCCGACTGAACAATCATCGTGCCGGCGATCTGGCCGAGCAAAATGGCGACAAAAGTACCCATTTCGATCAAACCATTACCGCCGAGCAGTTCGGCTTCTTTCAGATATTGCGGTAGAACCGAATATTTCAGCGGCCCGAACAGCGCCGAATGCACCCCCATCAGAAACAGACAGAACATCAACAGGCTGGCGTTATGCCAGATAAATCCGGCTCCCGCGGCGAGCATAATCCAGATTTCGAGAATCTTGATCCAGCGCGCCAGCACGGCTTTGTCATATTTTTCGGCCAATTGCCCGGCCAGCGCCGAGAAAATGAAAAACGGCAGCATGAAAACACCGGCGCTTAAATTGACGATGGTTTGCGCATTCATTCCCAGCATCGCCAGGCCATGAAAAGTCACCAGCACTAAAAAAGCATTTTTAAACAGATTATCGTTAAACGCGCCGAGAAACTGAGTCAGAAACAGCGGTAAAAAACGGCGCTGTTTGAACAGATCAAACTGATTGTCTTGATGAGAGTGATGGCTCATGAGGCTGGCTCGAAATAGGGCGTAGGTAGGCAAGCAAAGGTTTCACAGCATCGTTACCTCGCCTTGTCGTACGTATGTACTGCCTGCGGCTTCAGTGTCTTGCTGGAAAACTTTTGCACGGTTACTTGGCAAAGTTTAATCGAAACTGACATTCAAGCGGATGTTTTTATCTGGCTTGACAGCCATAGCACTGAGCAATCACGCCGCTAGTCGGCATGTTGCAGCAGCACACTAGGTTTAACACCTATGTTGTCAGCAAGAGGGTACTCGTCAGGGGGAGGCAATATGCAAACCGGTGATTTTTTTGCCGCCCTGTGGGAAGACTATCTGAAGCTGGCGCCACAGGCTCGCGATATCCGTGCGATGTTCGGCGGCGCTCAGGTGGTCAACGACCATGTGGCTTTTCGCACTTTTGATCATCCGGCCATTGCGCTGGCGGTGCTCGAGCAGCCTTTGCTGGAAATGGGCTACCGGCGCGATGCGCCTTACCGCTTTCCCGACAAGCATTTATCGGCCTGGGGCTATATCCCGGCCAACGCCGATGATCCGCTGATTTTTCTGAGCGAGCTGCATATCGGGCAATTATCTGCTGCTGCGCAAGCGATCATTGAGCAGTTGCTGGCCGATCTGCCCAGCCCTTGCGTCACTGGCGCTGAAATTTTCTATTCAGGACGTCACTGGCCTGCGCCGAGCTGGGCGCAGTATCAGGCGCTCGCGGCAGAGAGCGAATATGCCGCCTGGCTGAGTTTGCATGGATTTCACGCCAATCATTTTACGATTGCCGTGCACAAACTAGGGGTATCGCTTGCTGAAGTAGCTAACAAAGTGGCTGCAGCCGGATACCCAATGAATACAGCCGGTGGCGTCATCAAAGGGACTGAGCAGGATTTGCTGATTCAGGCGTCAACGATGGCGCAGCCAGTGCCGTTTGATTTTGCTGATGCCGGGCTGCAAAACGTGCCGGGCTGTTATTACGAATTTGCCCAGCGATTTTGCGATCCGGCGGGGCAGCTTTATCAGGGCTTTGTTGCTGCAAGTGCCAGCCGGATTTTTGAATCAACCAATCAGTCTGTCAGCATGTAAATAGCGTGGGAGTGCGTTCGCCCGCGAATCTGCATCAGGAGGTTACGGCATGGCCATCCCTGTCACCCTCGTCGGCGCCGGCAAGATCGGTAGCAGCATTGCCAAACTGCTCGCGCACAGTAATGACTATCAGGTGACCGTGCTCGACACCAGCGCTGCGGCACTCGATTTGCTCAAACATCAAGCACTGGTTCGCACGCAACAAATCGCAGCGCAAACCGAATTGGCGCCGCTGCTGCAAGGCCAGCGCGCGGTCATTGCTGCGACGGCCTTTGATAAAAACCACCATATTGCCAAAGCCGCGCTCGCTGCAGGCTGTAGTTATTTTGACCTGACCGAAGACACCGCAACGACGCGCGCGGTGCGTACGCTGGCGCACGATGCCGTGGCCGGGCAGATTTTCATGCCGCAATGCGGGCTGGCTCCCGGTTTTATCGGCATTCTGGCGCACGATATGGCCAGCCGTTTTGACGTGGTTGATACCGTCAAAATGCGCGTTGGCGCCTTGCCGCAATATCCGAGCAATGCGATCAAATACAATCTGACCTGGTCGACCGATGGGCTGATCAATGAATACTGCAATGCCTGCGATGCAATCCGCCACGGCCAGCATATTACGCTGCAGGCGCTCGAAGGACTCGAGCATTTCGCGCTCGATGGACTGGAATACGAGGCGTTCAATACCTCGGGCGGGCTGGGGACTTTGTGCGAAACCTGGGCCGGGCAGATTGCCAATATGGATTACAAAACGGTGCGCTATGTCGGGCACCGCGATTTGATGGATTTTGTCGTCAATGGACTGAAAATGGGTGCCGACAAGGCGCGACGGGATCAGCTCAAACAGATTCTGGAGGCCGCGATTCCGGTGACTTTGCAGGATGTCGTGCTCGTGTTTGTCAGCGCCTGCGGCCATCTGAACGGCCAATACCGCCAGATTACCGACGCGCGCAAAATTTATCATCGGGAAATCTTCGGCGAAGTCTGGAGCGCGATCCAGCTGACGACCGCAAGCGCGGCAGCAACCGCGCTGGATTTGCACTTTGCCGGCCAGCTACCTGATCGCGGCTTTGTCAGTCAGGATGCGATCAGCCTGGCGATGTTTTTAAACAACCGCTTCGGCCAGTACTACGCGATTGACCGCTATGCCGAGGAGATCCCGGTATGAAGCCCTATTCATTAGCCGAAGTGGCTCAGTCACTTGGCATTGCTCACTGGCAAAAAGAGCAAGTCTGGCCGAGCAGCGTCATTCGTGGCCGCACGCACTACGCCCACGCCGCCTGGCACGAATTATCGAGCCCGATTGATTGTGTTTCACACGGTCGGCAGGCCTTGGCGCAAGACGACGAAATCAGTCAGGCCATCGGCGCCGCGCATGAGGCTTTTCTGGTCTGGCGCAACTGGCCAGCGCCGCGCCGTGGACAGGTGGTCAAAGCGATTGCAGCACAAGTCGCGCAGCATAAAACCGAGCTGGCGCGGCTGATTGTGCTCGAAGCGGGCAAAATCGAATCCGAAGCGCTCGGCGAAGTGCAGGAATGGATCGACCTGTGCGATCTGGCGCTGGGGCAATCGCGGCAATTGCACGGGCTGGTGATCGCCAGCGAAAGACCCGAACACCGATTGATCGAACAATGGCACCCGCTGGGCGTCGTTGGCGTAATTACCGCGTTTAATTTTCCGGTCGCAGTCTGGGCATGGAATGCAATGCTCGCGCTGGTGTGCGGCGATGCCGTGGTCTGGAAACCATCGGAAAAAACGCCGCTGACCGCGCTGGCGTGTATGCATCTGGTCAGCAAAGTATTGCACGAGCAGGGCGCTCCGGCCGGGCTGGTTTCGCTGCTGCAGGGCGATGCGCAAATCGGCCAGCAGCTCGCTCAGCATCCGACGATTGCGTTGTTGTCTGCGACCGGCTCGTGCCGGATGGGTCGTGCTGTCGCGCAGCACGTCGCTGAACGCTTTGGCCGCAGCCTGCTTGAACTGGGCGGCAATAACGCGCTGATCATCACGCCGGGCGCTGATCTGGCGCTGGCGATCCCGGCGATTGTTTTTTCGGCCGTCGGCACTTGCGGGCAGCGCTGTACCAGCCTGCGGCGGCTGATTGTTCATGAATCGTTGATCGACGCTGTGTGTCAGCAACTGGTCGGAATTTACGGGCAGCTCAAAATTGGCGACCCGCGCCATACCGAAACGCTGGTTGGGCCTTTAATTGACGGTATTGCCCTGCAGGCTATGAAAAATAAGATCAAGGAAGCAATACAGGATGGGGGTACGGTGCTGTGTGGCGGACAGGTCGTTATCGGCGTTCCGGTTGGGCATTATGTGCAGCCGGCGATTATCCGGATGCCGGGGCAAACGGCGGCGATGATGGAAGAAACCTTTGCGCCGTTGCTGTTTGTCCTCAGCTACCGAACGCTGGCTGAAGCGATTGCGCTCAATAATGAAGTGCCGCAAGGTCTGTCGTCGGCGATTTTTACGCAGGATCAGCGCGAAGCCGAACAATTTATCAGTGCCGTCGGCTCCGATTGCGGGCTCGCCAATGTCAACGTCGGCACCAGCGGTGCTGAAATCGGCGGGGCATTTGGCGGCGAAAAAGCCACCGGCGGTGGACGCGAATCGGGATCGGATGCGTGGAAAAACTATATGCGCCGCAGCACCAATACCATCAATTACGGCGCGAGCTTGCCGCTGGCGCAGGGCGTACATTTTGACGTCAAGCCTGATCCCGAATGAAGGCACAGGATATTTCACTTTATAATCGCGTCCTTTTTGACTGAGCTTGCTGATGACCCAGGACGATTTTTTATGGCTTGAAAAGGCCACGCCAGCCGTCAGCGACTGGGTTAGGGCGCAAAACGAATATACGCAACAGCAGCTCGACCTTGACCCGCGCTTTGCGCCGCTGCACGACGCGATACTCGCCAATATGCAGGACACGCGGCAGATTCCGCTGTTTTCCGTCCACGACGATGTGCTGTACAACTTTCATCAGGATGCCGCACAGCCACGTGGCGTATATCGCGCCACGACGCTGGATGAATACACTCGGGCCGGGACACACTGGCAAACCCAGTGGAAGACAGTTCTCGATATCGACGCGCTGGCAGCGAGCGAGGGCTACGACTGGTATCTGAGCGGCGTCGATCATTGCACGCTGCAACCAACGCGCTGCCTGGTCAACCTGAATATCGGCGGTAGCGATGCCTGCGTGATTCGTGAATACGATCTGGCAACGCAAAGCTTTGTCGCCGGTGGTTTTGAATTTCCCTTTGGCAAAAGCCAGGTCAGCTGGCGCGACGCTAATAGCGTTTTTGTTTGCCCGGCGTGGGATGAAGACCAAATCACCAGCGCGGGTTATTCGCGTGAAGTGGTGCTGCTGGAACGCGGGCAAGCGTGGGAAGATGCCGCGTCGATGATTGTGCTGCCTGAGCAGATTTTGAAAGTGGCCGCATGGAGATTTCTTGATGTGGGTCTTGATGCAGCCGGCGGCGACGGGGTAGTTCCGTTTGATCTGATCGAAGTCGCGCAAGATTTTTACCGCCGCAGCTATTTTTACCTGAATTCGCAACACGGCGGCGATGCCGAGCCGCTGCATCTGCCTTTGCCAGTCCGTTGCGTGATCGAAGCCTACAGTCATGGCGATCTGATCATCCGTCTTGATGCCGACTGGCGCTACGGCGAACAGGATTTTGCTGCCGGTAGCCTGATCGCGCTCGCTTGCGACGCCGCCAGCGGCGAGCTGGGCAGGGCGCAGTTGCTGTTTGCGCCGGATGTGAGTCAAACAGGGTTTGCCACGCAATCGGTGCAGATGCTTGAAGCAACGCTCAATGGCTTGCTGATTGTCATTCTGGATAATGTGACAAGTCGCGTTATTTCAATGCAGTGGTGTGATGACGGGCAGGGAGATGGCCAGAGTGGTCACTGGCAGGAAATCGCCAATCCTATCCGCACCGGCGGCGTGATCGAAATCGTCGCGCAGCCGTGGCGCAGCGACACGCTGTATTACCTGTACAGCGATTTTCTGACTCCCGCCAGCCTGTATCGCCATGAACTTGGCAGCATAAATCCACCGCAATTGCTGCGCGCCCAACCGGCGGCTTTTGATTCTACCGATCTGCAGGTACAGCAATATCACGCCCGCAGCAAAGACGGTACTGCCGTCCCGTATTTCATTGTATGCGATGCTGGTATTGATCTAGACGGCAATACCCCGGTATTAATGTATGGCTACGGCGGCTTTGCCGTTCCGCTGCTGCCGTATTACCTCGATAATCTGGGTGAACACTGGTTGAGACAGGGCGGTGCCTACGTCGTCGCCAATATTCGTGGCGGCGGCGAATTTGGCCCAGCGTGGCACGAAGCCGGGCGTGGTAAAAACCGGCAGAACAGCTTTGTTGACTTTATTGCGATTGCTGAAAATTTGATCGCGCGCGGCATCACGCGACCAGCCAAATTGGCGATTCAAGGCGGCAGCAACGGCGGCCTGCTCGTCGCCACGTGCATGGTGCAAAGGCCGGAATTATTCGGCGCGGTGGTGTGCGAAGTGCCAATTCTGGACATGCTGCGCTTCGATCAGCTCGGCGCTGGCGCTAGCTGGATTGCCGAATATGGTAACCCTAAAAAAGACGCCGAGATATTAGGGGTATATTCGCCTTATCAAAATCTAAAATGCGCTACAGAGCAACACTACCCCAGGGTATTACTCACCACTTCAGCCGAAGATGACCGGGTTCATCCCGCGCACGCCAGAAAAATGGCCGCGAGGCTGCAGGAATTGGGTCACGATGCGCTGTTTTTCGAAAGCCAGAGCGGTGGCCACGCCGGGCAAACCCGACAGCAACACACCGCTGAAGAACTGGCGCGGGTGCTGGTGTTTTTGCGGCAGTGTTTAGTAATGGATAGCAAAATATAAGAAGTGCAGATGCATCCCTAAACTGATGATAATCTTGTAAGGTCAGGTCATCGCAGTAAACGTTGTATTTCATTACATTCAGTCCAACTTGCTGTGCTTAGTTGGACAAGAGGGGAATAAATGCGCATTTTGGCTTGTATTGGCATGCTACTGTCAGCGTTTACTCTGGCAGATGTCCAACTCGTGGTTGGCGAAGTTCCCGGTCATGCCAGTATGACCGAAGCAGGAATGAAAGGCGCGGATTACGATCTGGTCATGGAGATGGCTAAACGTGTGGGCTACAAGGGAAAAATAGAAATTCAACCGTACCCTCGGGCGCTGAAGAGTGGTAGTGAAGGTTCTTCGGTCTTGGTTTTTCCTGTGGCACGCAATCCGGAACGCGAGCAGAAATTCAAGTGGATCACGGAATTAACAGAAGACGAAATCATTGTGGTTGCCAACCGTAACAGTACATTTGATATCAGCAGTCTGGAAGCTGTGAAAAATTTGCGTATTGGTGTGCTGCGCTCTGCCGTAGGTGACATTGTGGCGAGCAAGCAAGCGTTTCCTGGTATCGAACGTGTCGCCAAAGAAGAATTTAATGCAAAAAAACTCAGCCACGGACGGATCGATGTCTGGATCGGCGTCTGGAATGCCATTTTGATCGCCCAGCGCAACGCGGGTTTGAGCCGGAAAGATTTGCGTCGCGGCGTGGTGATACACCGTGCCACAGCACAACTAGCCGCCTCACCAGATTTTAGCGATGCCGAAGCAAAAAAATGGCAAGACGCCCTCAAAGCGATGAAAGCGGATGGCACCTACAAGCGAATCATCGATGCCAATCAATACGAGTTTCCGCCAGTTACGCCACCCAGTCGCTAGGTGCATAGTGCAATCGTACGCAAGCCTCTACGCGATGCAGCAAGCTACGATGCTGGTGTTTTTGTATCGGCAGATTGGTGAAGAGTAGGGGTATTCGACGGCTGATATTGAAGCAACAATACACCGGATGACGTACATCTCATCTATGCGGCGTAATGCCTTTGACGATTACGCCCTACGGCGCAACGAGTTACGGTGCTGCACAAATTTAGCCCAAGCTACGACGATTCGGAATTTGACGAAAATTAAGAGTGGGGCATTATGATTAGACTTATATTTTTATCGTTTAGTGTATTAACTATTTCTTCATTCTTAGCATCAAGTTTATATGCAAATGAAGCTATGAAGCACTCATATGTCCCAGAAAATGGTTTTGTTCCTGATAAACGTACTGCTATTAATGTGGCAGAAGCAATTCTTTCGACTATTTATGGAGTATCGATAATTAAATCAGAAAGACCATTTAATGCTTCATTAAAAAATGGGGTATGGACTGTTGTTGGAACATTACCAGAAGATGCTAAAGGGGGCGTCGCTGAAATAGAAATTTCCAAGTCAACTGGAGAGGTTTTCAGAGTATCGCACGGCAAGTAAGTACATTGTACGGCAGGGGTTGGGCTAAGCCTGCGCAGCCCAACATTCCCAAGCACCCAAAAATTGAAAAAGGCCATCCACGCGGATGGCTTTTTTAATTAAATCAACGGTTAAAACAACCGAGCCAGCAAAGCCTTGTCGTATTGCGCAGCCAGCGGGATTTGCACCTGAATGCCATTACCCGGCGCAACTGCGATGTCCTTGCCGTTTTTATCGCGCATAGACTCGATTTTGACTTCGATATTGCCGCTGGGGTGGATGATTTCCAGTGTGTCGCCGAGTGAAAATTTGTTTTTCACTTCAATCCGTGCCCAGCCATCGTTGTTGGCGATGATTTCGCCGACAAACTGGCTGCGTTTGGCTTTGGAGTGGCCGTCAAGGTAGTTTTGCGCTTCGTGCGTGTAGTGGCGCTGGTAGAAGCCGTCGGTGTAGCCGCGATTAGCCAGTCCATCCAAATCGGCGAGCAGGGCTGGGTTGAATGGGCGGCCGGCAACGGCGTCGTCAATGGCCTGACGATAGACCTGCGCGGTGCGCGCGACGTAGTACAGCGATTTGGTGCGGCCTTCGATTTTCAGCGAATCGACGCCCATTTTGACCAGCCGCTCGATATGCTGCACGGCGCGCAGGTCTTTGCTGTTCATGATGTAGGTGCCGTGCTCGTCTTCCATAATCGGCATCAGCTCGCCGGGGCGATTGCCTTCTTCGATTAGATAAGTTTTGTCGGCCAGTGGATGGCGTTCTGCACCGCCACAAGCAGCGAAGTTCTGGTTGCCCTCGGACATGGCTTTGTTGAAGTCAAACTGGATGACCTGTGATTTTGCTTGGACATCACCCGCATCGTCTTCGATTGTGTCGTGCGTTTTGTAATCCCAGCGGCAGGCGTTGGTGCACGTACCCTGATTTGGATCGCGGTGATTGAAATAGCCCGACAGCAGGCAGCGGCCGGAGTAGGCGATACACAGCGCGCCATGAACAAACACTTCCAGCTCCATATCGGGGCAGAGCTGGCGGATTTCTTCGATTTCATCGAGGCTCAGCTCACGCGACAGAATCACCCGCTCCAAACCCAGCGATTGCCAGAATTTCACCCCGGCGTAGTTCACCGTATTGGCTTGCACCGACAGGTGAATCACCTGCTCGGGCCAGCGTTCGCGCACCATCATGATCAAGCCGGGGTCGGCCATAATCAGCGCGTCGGGCTTCATCGCGATCACCGGCTCCATGTCAGCGAGATAGGTTTTGATCTTTGAGTTGTGCGGCAGGATATTGCTGGCGACGAAAAACTTCTTGCCGCGTGCGTGCGCTTCTTCAATGCCGAGCGCAATTTCTTCCAGGCCAAATTCATTATTGCGCGCGCGCAGGCTGTAGCGTGGCTGCCCGGCATAAACGGCGTCGGCACCAAAATCATAGGCGGCGCGCATCCGGTCTAGCGTACCGGCGGGGAGGAGGAGTTCGGGGGCTTTCAACATCGTGTTGTGGCTCTGGTGGCAGGTTAATCGTAATGGGCGCGATTTTATCGCCCATCACCCCGCCAGCCCCGGGCGAAAATCTCGGAGTTTGATCCAGATCAAGTTTTGCCTTGAGGCTTCAGACACGCGGCAGATGCGATGTCTTTTCAGTGACGCGGCTAGCCGGCTATGTGCTTGCCAGTCGAGTCAGCAGCCGCGCGGTCACTAGGCCGGCATCCCAGGTCATTTCGGGCAGCCGCGCGGCGCATTCGGCCATGCTGACGCAATGAAAGGCCGCAACTTCCCCGTCGGTGTTGTGCGGAATCACCTCGGCGGGCAGTTGCAGATCGTAGCAATACAAAATCTCGTCGTGTGTGCCGTCGATCTCATTGCGCGTGCTGCGGATTTGCTCGATGTAGACCGCTTGCTGTGCGATGTGCTGGTTGATTCCAGCTTCCTCGGCCAGCTCGCGTACAACACACTCCGCTGCAGATTCACCCTGGGGTATACCGCCAGCAGCCAGATTATCCAGCTTGTCCGGGTCTATACCCTTGGTGGGTGAGCGGCGAGCCAGCCATAAATCGCCATTGTGGCTAATGCCATTGATGTGCACCGCTTTGCTGCACAGACCAAAACGGCGGAATGCGCCGCGCTCGAGCGTAAACAGCGTCGTCGTGGTATCAAGTTGGCCGTTTTCGATAGGGGGGTGAACGGCGTATAACTCGTCGCGCCAGACTTTGATCCAGCCGGTTGCGCGCAAATGCAGCGCAGCGGCGTTCATCAAGTCTTGCAATTGCGGGTTTTCCAGCTCAACAACGACGGTGTTCGTCTGCAGCGCAAAGCGCGAATCAAATTGATTCAAGACACTAGCGACGGGCATTTCCAGCCAGCCGAGCGCTTGCCCGTTGACGATCAGGCGCAGCAAGGCGCTGGTGTCGAACTGCGGTTGACTGGCCAGATAGCGTTCAATGAGTTGACTAGAGTTTGAAGACATTAAATCCTACTGTGTCGCTGTCCGTAGTGAGGTCAATTTTGCTACAATCGCGCCCACGATGCATATCGCTAAGTAGCAAGACAAAAGTTCCCCCGCTGCCGTGCCTCGCCGTACTATTTGTACTGTCTTCGGCTTTGCGCCTTGCGTGGATCCTTTTGTAGCATTACTTACTTCACGCCCCACGGAGCCCAATCATGACCAAGATCCGCCAAGACGATCTGATCGCCAGTATCGCAGACAGTCTGCAATACATCAGCTATTACCACCCGAAAGATTATATTCAGGCACTCGGCAAAGCCTACGAAGCGGAAGAAAGCCCGGCTGCGAAAGATGCGATTGCACAGATTCTGACCAATAGCCGCATGTGCGCCGAAGGCCACCGCCCGATTTGTCAGGATACCGGCATTGTGACGGTATTCGTGCGCGTCGGTATGGATGTGCAATGGGAAGGAGCGACGATGTCGGTGACCGACATGATCAACGAAGGCGTTCGCCGCGCTTACCTGCATCCGGATAACAAACTGCGTGCGTCGATTCTGATGGACCCGGCCGGTGGTCGCAAAAACACCAAAGACAACACGCCTGCCGTAATTCATTACGAAATCGTACCGGGCAATACCGTTGACATCGACATCGCGGCCAAAGGCGGCGGTTCGGAAAACAAAACCAAATTCGTCATGCTTAACCCATCCGATTCCATCGTTGATTGGGTATTGAAAACCGTACCATTGATGGGCGCGGGCTGGTGTCCGCCAGGTATGCTCGGCATCGGTATCGGCGGCACTGCCGAAAAAGCGATGGTGATGGCCAAAGAAGCGTTGATGGAAGAAATCGACATTCACGAGCTAATCGCGCGTGGCCCGCAAAACCGTGTCGAAGAATTGCGTATCGAGCTGTACGAAAAAGTGAACGCGCTCGGTATTGGAGCGCAAGGCTTGGGCGGTTTGGCAACCGTGCTGGATGTCAAAATCAAAGACTACCCAACGCACGCAGCCAGTCTGCCAGTGGCGATGATTCCGAACTGCGCGGCAACGCGTCATGTGCATTTCACGCTCGACGGCTCAGGCCCGGCCGAACTCGAAGCGCCGAAACTCGAAGACTGGCCAGCAGTCACGTGGACGCCGTCAGCCGCCGCAACCCGTGTTGATTTGAATACCGTTACGCGTGAAGAAGTGGCGAGCTGGAAACCGGGTCAGACGCTGCTGCTGAACGGCAAAATGCTGACTGGCCGCGATGCAGCGCACAAGCGCATGGTCGAAATGCTCAACAAAGGCGAAAAACTGCCGGTTGATTTTGCTGGCCGCTTTATTTATTACGTGGGCCCGGTTGATCCGGTACGCGAAGAAGTGGTTGGCCCGGCTGGCCCGACGACCGCAACGCGGATGGACAAGTTTACCGATCAGGTGCTCGAACAAACCGGGCTGCTTGGCATGATCGGCAAGGCCGAGCGCGGCCCGGCGGCGTGCGAGTCGATCAAAAAACACCAGTCGGTGTATTTGATGGCCGTTGGTGGCGCAGCGTATCTGGTTTCCAAAGCGATCAAGGGCAGCCGCGTGGTGGGCTTTGAAGATCTGGGCATGGAAGCGATTTACGAGTTCGACGTCGTTGATATGCCGGTGACTGTGGCAGTGGATTCGACTGGTACGTCGGTGCACGCGATCGCGCCGAAAGAGTGGCAGGCCAAAATCGGCAAAATTCCGGTCACCAGCAATTAATGTCTTATCACCCGGCCTTGGTGCCGGGTTTTTTTATATTTTCTTTCCTTAATCAGCCCCAGCCCATGTTCAAAAAAATCCGCGTTACGATTCTGTTAATGATTTTACTCAGCGTTGCGCTGAGCGCCTGGCGCACTCAGGACAAGGCGGCAGAATGGAAGGTGGGGCAGTATGTCTATCTATATCCCGTTGATACTGGCGTTGATGAATATACCTCTGAATATATCAAGTCGATCAATGGCGATAGCTGGCAGGGCATGCAGCAGTTTTTCAGTCGCGAGGCCGAGGCGTATGGGTTAAAGCTCAGTACGCCAATTCGCGTGATGGCAGGGCCTCCGATCAGCGTTGCACCGCCTGCGATGCCATCAAAACCGTCGATGCTTGCAACGATGTGGTGGAGCTTGCAGTTACGCTGGTGGGCGTGGCGCCATACGCCCGAAACGGCGGTCAAACCCGATGCGCGGATTTATTTGTTGTATCACGAAGGAGAGCCGGGGGCGGTCTTGCCGCACTCAATCGGGATTGCCAAAGCCCGCCTGGGCTTGGCCAATCTGTTTGCAACCTCTGCGATGGAAGGCAGTAACCAGGTCGTGATTGCACATGAATTGTTGCATATTTACGGTGCAAACGATCATTATGATCGAGCCAGCAATCAGCCGATTTTTCCGCAAGGCTTTGCCGAACCCGAGCAGGTGCCGTTGTATCCGCAAAGCAAGGCCGAGCTGATGGCTGGGCGAATTGCGCTCGATGAAAATCGCTCCGTGATTCCGGTTTCACTCGATGAAGTGCTGATCGGTGAAACCAGTGCCAGAGCAATTGGTTGGATCAAGCAGCCGGATAACTAAATCATTGAATCCGCGGCCTAATTGCGACCGGGGGTGAATTCTGCAATAATGGCCGGCTTTTTTCGGGTCGGCCTTTGGCTGGCGATTTATTTTTCTGATGGCTTGCCCACCCATCGTTACATGGTTTTTCCGTGTACAAAGTGGCAAGACCTTCTAGCCCAGGGGGTATTGGATTATGTCCAATCTGGCTACAGCGACTGACGCCATCAAGGCTTCGCTGGATTTAAAGACACCACTGCCTGTCGCCGCTTATTTTGACGAGCAATTGTATCAGCTCGAATTGGCAGCTTTATTTGCCAAAGGCCCGCGCTATATTGGCCACGAGCTGATGGTGCCCAATGCGGGCGATTATCATGTACTCGAAGCTGATAATGGCGCGCGCTATCTCAAACGTACCGATCAGGGCGTCAAAGTTTTTTCCAATGTGTGTCGTCACCGTCAGGCCAGCATGCTGACCGGGCGTGGCAATGCTGCGCATACCGTTTGCCCTTTGCACCGCTGGACTTACGATCAGCACGGCCAGTTACTCGGCGCACCACATTTTCCAGTTAATCCTTGTCTACATCTGCCGCAAACCGAGCTGACTAACTGGAACGGTCTGCTGTTTGAAAATAACGGTCGCGATATCGAAGGCGATTTGAAAAATCTGGGCGTTCGCAAAGACCTCGATTTTTCTCGTTACGTCCTGCACAGCGTGCAGGTCGATGAATATCAAGGTAACTGGAAAACCTTTATCGAGGTCTACCTCGAAGACTATCACGTCGTGCCATTTCATCCCGGGTTAGGCAAGTTTGTCGAGTGCAACGAGCTGAACTGGGAGTTTGGCGACTGGTATTCGGTGCAAACGGTTGGTGTGCACAATGCGCTGGCGCGCCCCGGATCGAAAACCTACGAAGAATGGGCCAATCAGGTCAAACGCTATGGTCAGGGCGCTTTGCCCAAGCATGGCGCGATCTGGCTAACGTATTACCCGAATATCACGGTCGAGTGGTATCCGCATACACTGGTGATCTCGACGATTATTCCGACCGGACCACGCAGTTACAAGAATGTTGTCGAGTTTTATTATCCCGAAGACATCGCTTATTTCGAACCCGATTTTATTGCTGCCGAACAGGCGGCGTATGCCGAAACAGCGGTTGAAGACGTTGAAATTATCAACCGGATGGAAGCGGGGCGGAAGGTGTTGTTTCAAGCGGGCCGCAATGAGGTCGGGCCTTATCAGAGCCCGATGGAAGACGGAATGCGACATTTTCACCAGTTCCTGCGCCGCGAACTGGGTGATGCCATCAGCAAGTTAGAATAATTAGCAGTTGAGCAAAAGGCAGCGCAAGCTGCCTTTTTTATTTATGGGTATGGAGCTGTATTAATTGATGATATTGCTTTGCGTGGCAATACATCCTATGGGTATAGATGAAAAAATTATTGTTCGACGGCATCGCACGCGCCAAGCAGTCTGGCCCATTCTGGATGGTGATGGCAGGTCTGACTTTTGCTGTGATGGGTGTGTTTGTCAAACTGGGTAGCCAGACTTTTTCAACGGCAGAGCTGGTGTTTTATCGTTGCGCCGCCGGTTTGATCGGCATTGGCATCATCGTGACTTTGCGTGGTCAGTCGCTGAAAGTCAGCCGTACGAGCTTGAAACTGCATCTGAGTCGCAGCATTTCCGGCTTTATTGCGTTGATGCTGTATTTTTATGCAATCAGCCATTTGCCGCTGGCAACGGCAGTCACACTCAATTACACCTCGCCGATTTTCTTTGTGCTGGTACTGACTTTGCAGCAACGGCAATGGCCGCACTGGAACCAGATTTGCAGTGTTTTGCTCGGCTTTGCCGGCGTGGTGCTGCTGCTCAGACCGACGATCAGCAATGATCAATGGTTGGCGGGTCTGCTGGGGCTGGGCTCTGGCGTGCTGGCCAGCATTGCCTATTTGAATGTCAGCGAGCTGGGTAAGGCGGGCGAGCCTGAATGGCGTACTGTTTTCTATTTCTCGCTGGTTTCAACGCTGGGCGCGGCGTGCTGGATGCTGTTTCAGCCGCAAGCCTTGCACTGGCCGAGCTTGCATGGCTGGGTGATCGTGATCTGCATGGGTGTGGCGGCGACGCTGGCGCAGCTGTCAATGACCCGGGCATATCGCAAGGGACGCTCGCTGGTCGTCGTCAGCCTGGCTTATCTGACAGTATTGTTCTCGACGCTGTTTTCCTGGGGAATCTGGGGTGATCGTTTGTCCGTCTTGTCGTTGCTTGGCATGCTGCTGATCGCTGGTGCTGGAATCTGGGCGGGTGCTACACGACTGCAACGCGGTTGAGATCGCGATTTGCCGCGCCTTGTGTTCCAGTTAGAATGCGGCAACGGAGAAAAATATGCGTTTTTTGATCAGTAATGACGATGGTTATTTCGCCCCCGGTATTGCTGCATTGGCGATGGCCTTGGGCGACGAGGGCGATGCACTGGTTTGCGCTCCCGAACGCGATCGCAGTGGTGCGAGCAATTCGCTGACGCTCGATCGACCTCTGCAGGTTCGTACCTCGCCATCCGGTTTTCATTACGTCAATGGCACGCCGACCGATTGCGTCCATCTGGCCGCCACCGGATTAATGGAAACGCCACCCGATATGGTCGTTTCCGGCATCAATCATGGTGCCAATATGGGTGACGATACGATTTATTCCGGTACTGTGGCTGCTGCCACCGAAGGTTTTCTGCTCGGAATTCCATCGATTGCCATTTCGCTGGCGTCGCGTAATCCGGTTCATTTTGATACGGCGGCGCGTGTGGCGTGCGAGCTGGTGCAGCGTTATAAGCGCGAACCGTTTCGTGGCGCGGTGCTGCTCAATGTCAACGTACCCGATCTGCCTTATGAGGAATTGAAAGGATATGCCGTGACGCGCTTGGGGCGCAGGCATAAATCGACTTCGGTGATTCGCAGTAATAACCCGCGTGGCGATACGATCTGGTGGGTGGGGCCTATCGGTGATATTGCCGATGCCAGCGAAGGCACCGATTTTGACGCGGTAGCGCGCGGTTTTGTTTCGGTGACTCCGCTTTGGGTCGATCTGACCGCTTATCCGCAGCTGGATTTCATCACTAACTGGATAAATACATGATCTGGATGAATGCATGATGGCAACAACTGCTGGAACCGGAATGACTTCGGCGCGAACCCGCGCCAGACTTGTCGAACGCTTGCGCGCACAAGGTATTAGCAATGAAGAAGTGCTGGGAATTATGGGGCATATTCCTCGGCATGAATTTATCGACGAAGCACTGTCGCACAAAGCTTATGACGATACTGCGCTGCCGATTGGCTTTGGCCAGACTATTTCTCAGCCTTATATCGTCGCACGGATGAGCGAGCTGGCTGCTGCCGTTCCCGAGCGCAAACTTGCGCTGGAAATTGGCACCGGTTGTGGCTATCAGACCATGGTGTTGTCCAAATTATTCAAAACGGTACACAGTATCGAGCGGATCGGCGGACTGGTTCGTAATACCCGTGAACGACTGAGCCGTCTTGGTGTGCATAATGCCCGGCTGCGTCACGCCGATGGCAGTGGCGGTTTGCCAGATCTGGCGCCTTTTAATGTCATTCTAATTACCGCCGCCGCGCCGATAGTGCCGGAAAACCTGATCAGCCAGCTTGCCGATGGCGGACGGCTGATTTTTCCGGTCGGCTCGCAAGAGCAGGAATTGCGGATGATCGAACGACAAGGTGATGACTTTCTCGAAAGCCGCCTGGAAAAAGTATTGTTCGTTCCTTTATTGCCCGGAGTTGCCTGAGTTTCGAATACGCAGGTCTGATTCTGGGCTTGGCAAAAGCCGCGTGCGTTGAGAGGAAGTGTGTGCTTCTGATCATAAAACAAACGTCAACTGCTTTAGGGGCATGTTGAGCGCGAGTTTTGCTTCCTGCGCGTGTAAACTATCCATTCGTTTTTGCTGCCCGGTGCATGCCGCGGGAGCTGCTTTCTTTTTTGCCGTAGGAGATGTGTGTGCGCATTGACTGTTTAACCCTGATTGCGTCAGTGATTTTGCTAACAGGCTGCGCGACGTCGCGCACGGCACCGGCACCGATTATTGATGGCAATGTCGATATTAATAATTCTGCTGCAATTGCACGCCCAGGCACCACGACGAGCAATGTCAATGGGGTAAATGCCTATGTGGTTAAAAAAGGCGACACGCTTTATCGTATTGCCAGCGACAATAAAGTTGCTTATCAGGATTTGATGGTTTGGAACAAATTGGCCGATGCCAATATCAAGGTTGGGCAAGTTCTTGTTTTGTCGGCACCTGTCGGTGATGCGGGTGTCACGATCACACCATTGAGCGATGTTGCTCCAGCTCCATCTCCAGTTTCTGCAGTTGTGGCCAGTGCGCCGGTGGCGGTAAAAACCTCACCTAAAGCATTAAAAGAGCCCTATAGCGCGAAGGCTGCGGTAACGATGGCGTCAGGTGCGAGTGAGGGGAAAGTTGCGGTAAAACAACAAGCGGCATCAGCTGTATTACCTGCTCCATCCGCCAAGCCTGCCGGCAAAGCTGCATCGGCCACCTTGGCTGCAAGCCCTGAGAAATCAGGCGCTTCAGCTACAGCGTCAGCTGCTGCCACAAGTAGTGGTTCGGTTGAATTTGGCATGCCGACGAGTGGGAAAATATTGCGCAATTTTAGCGCTGAAAGTAAAGGCGTTGATATTGCAGGGAAACTTGGGCAATCTATTGTTGCGTCAGCCGAAGGAAAGGTAGTTTACGCTGGTGCAGGATTGCGCGGCTACGGCAAGATGGTGATATTGCAACACAGTAATGGCTATCTGAGTGCCTATGCTCATAACGATAAATTGCTGGTCAAAGAGGGAGATGTCGTTAAAAAAGGTGAAAAAATTGCTGAAATGGGCAAGAGCGATACGGATCAAGTGAAGTTGCATTTTGAAATCCGTAAAGGTGGAAAACCCGTGGACCCCGGCAAATTCATCGCGACAGAATAAATCATGAGTGAACAAACCATTGAGCAAGACCTCATTATTGACGACGTTGAAGTTCTCGAAGCTGAGGCTGAACTAGACGAAGAAGCGGAAGAAATCGAGGCGGAAGCCAAGGAGGATCCCGAACGCTACGTCAGTGAAAGCACTGGTGATGTGACGCAAATTTATCTGAATGAAATCGGGCAATGCAAATTGCTCACGCCAGATGAAGAGCGCGCTCTCTCGCGCCGAGTCGTTCAGGGTGATTTTGCTGCCCGGCAAAAAATGATCGAGCACAACCTGCGCCTGGTCGTGAATATCGCCAAGCATTACATCAACCGGGGCATGACGCTGCTCGATCTGATCGAAGAAGGCAATATCGGTCTGATGCATGCGCTGGAAAAATTCGACCCGGAACGCGGTTTCCGTTTCTCGACTTATGCCACCTGGTGGATTCGTCAGAGCATCGAACGCTCGATCATGAATCAATCGCGTACGATTCGTTTGCCTGTGCATGTCATCAAGGAGCTGAACGTGTATCTGCGCGCCCAGCGCCACCTTGAAGCAACGTTGGGACATGATCCGAGTATCGAAGATATTGCCCATCTGGTCGGTAAGGATGTTGACGATGTTCGCCGTGTCATGGGTTTGAATGAACGTGTTGCCTCGCTCGATGCCCCGCTGGATATCGATCCGATGCTGACCATCGGTGAATCCATTCCTGATGATCAGCACGATGGCCCGGAAACCACTTTGCAAAATTCAGAAGTCGAGCGCTATGTGCGCGAGTGGATGAAGCAGCTCAATGAAAAGCAGCGCATGGTGATCGAGCGTCGTTACGGCTTGAACGGCTACGAGATCTGTACGCTGGAAGATCTGGCTGCCAATTTAAGCCTGACCCGCGAGCGGGTGCGTCAGATCCAGATCGAGGCACTTGATCAGTTGCGCCGTATTTTGCGTCGCTACGGTGTGACGCGCGACGTCGTACTCTAAGCCCATTTCTTCACACCCCCAAATAAAAAAGCCAGTCGAGTGACTGGCTTTTTTATTACTGCATCATCATGGGTATTGCTCCATAGGCAAGGTGAAGTCTTAGCTGTAGAGCAATACCCCTACAATATTAGATGCCGCGCAACAATTCGTTGATACCCACTTTAGAGCGGGTTTTCGCATCGACTTTCTTCACAATCACCGCGCAGTACAGACTGTACTTGCCATCGGCTGAAGGCAAGTTGCCTGATACCACAACTGAACCAGCCGGGATGCGACCGTAAGTCACTTCGCCCGTTTCGCGGTCATAAATGCGCGTTGACTGGCCGATATACACGCCCATTGAAATCACCGAGCCTTCTTCAACGATCACGCCTTCAACCACTTCCGAGCGCGCGCCGATAAAGCAGTTGTCTTCGATAATCGTTGGGCCGGCTTGCAGCGGCTCCAGAACGCCGCCAATGCCAACGCCACCAGACAGGTGAACGTTTTTACCGATTTGCGCACAAGAGCCCACCGTTGCCCAGGTATCAATCATCGTGCCTTCGTCAACGAAAGCGCCGATGTTCACGTACGAAGGCATCAGCACGACGTTTTTGCCGATGAACGAGCCTTTGCGCGCAATCGCATTGGGCACCACGCGGAAGCCACCTGCGCGGAAATCCGCCTCGGTGTAGTCGCCAAACTTGCTTGGCACTTTATCGAAGTAATTGGTGCAGCCACCGTCCATCACGACATTGTCGTTAATGCGGAAAGACAGCAAAACCGCTTTTTTCACCCACTGATTGGTTACCCAGTCACCGGAGGTTTTCTCGGCCACGCGCAGCTGGCCTTTATCCAGCGCATTGATCACTTCGTTAATGGCGTCGCGCAATTCGGCAGAGACATTGCTCGGCGTAATGTCGGCACGGTTTTCAAACGCGGTTTCGATGATGGATTGCAGATTGCTCATAATGACTCCGTTAAGTTAACTGTTTACAAATGATTAAGGGGTGCAAAAGCGGACAATCCGCTCTGCAGCAGCGATGCATTCATCCAGTGGCGCAACCAGCGCGATACGCACATAGCCACGCCCCGGATTAATTCCATGCGCTTCGCGCGCCAGATACGAGCCCGGCAGCACGGTGACGTGTTCCTCTTCAAACAGGCGGCGTGCAAATTCTTCATCGCTACTGGTGGTGTGCGTGCCGACAAAGTGGTCTGGAATTTTGGCCCACAAATAAAACGCCGCGTCGGGCAATGCCACATCAAGCACTCCAGCCAGCTTTGGGGTGACCGCGGCAAATTTGGCGCTATATTGCGCGCGATTTTCGATCACATGGTCTTCATCGCGCCAGGCGGCGGCACTGGCCGTCATCACCATCGGGCTCATCGCGCAGCCGTGATAAGTGCGGTACAGCAGGAATTTCGCCATGATGGCCGCATCGCCAGCGACAAAACCCGAGCGCATACCGGGTACATTCGAGCGCTTGGACAAGGACGAGAACATCACCAGTCGCGTGAAATCACGGCCCAATTTAACTGCGGCTTCGAGCCCGCCCAAAGGCTTGTCATTACCGAAATAAATCTCGGAATAACATTCATCCGAAGCGATGACAAAACCATATTGATCCGACAGTGCAAACAGGCGTTCCCAATCGTCCAGCGACGCTACTGCGCCAGTAGGATTACCTGGCGAGCAGACAAAAACCAGTTGCGTGCGCGTCCAGACTTCATCAGGAACGCTATCCCAGTTAGGCTGAAAACGATTTTCTGCCAGGCAATTGACAAACCATGGCTCGGCACCGGCGAGCAGCGCTGCACCTTCATAAATCTGATAAAAGGGGTTGGGTGAGAGAACAACAGGATTTTTTGCTGTTGGATCGATCACCGCCTGAGCAAAGGCAAACAATGCTTCGCGGCTGCCGTTGACCGGCAAAATCTCCGTTGCGGCATTGGGCGCAGCAACGTTATAGCGCCGTGCAATCCATTCGCTAATGCTTTGGCGCAATTCGTCCGAGCCTAACGTCGCCGGATAGCTCGACAAACCCGCCAGATTGTTCATCAATGCATCTTTAACCAACTGCGGTGCCGGATGCTTGGGCTCACCAATCGACAGATTGATGTGGGCGAGTTCCGCATTGGGCGTGATACCGGCAAAAAGCTGGCGCAGTTTCTGGAAAGGGTAGGGATGAAGGAGCTCTAGGCGTGGCGACATGGCGCGAAAATGTTAGGGAAAACGGCAATTATAGCCTAACCGTGCATTGAAAAACTGTTGCGAGGCACGATTGCCGGGTAAAAATCGGCGGACGTTTATTTCGTTCAAGTTCAAATGGCATCAGGATGATGGCTGATTGAGTAATTGCGAAAATGATTGCATGAATTTTTGCACTTTTGGTGCGACGACCGCCCTGCAGTACGGCTGATACGGATGCTGATTGAAATAATCCTGATGCTCGACTTCAGCATGCCAGAACCGGCTCGCCGAATTCAACTCGGTCACGAGAGGCATGGGCCACGCTTTGGCGGTGTCAGCCATCACGGCTTGCGCAGCACTTTGCTGCTGTTCGCTGTGATAGAAAATCGCCGAGCGATATTGTGATCCTACGTCATTGCCCTGACGATTAAGCGTTGTCGGGTTGTGGATCGCGAAAAAAACTTCGAGTAATTCGCGGTAGCTGATTTGCTCAGCGTCAAATTCAATTTCAACGGCTTCTGCATGGCCGGTATTGCCGTCGCAGACTTGCCGATACTGAGGGTGAGAGACATGCCCCCCGATGTATCCCGATTTGACCGATTTCACACCCCGTACACGCTGAAAAACGGCGTCAAGACACCAGAAACAACCGCCAGCCAAAGTTGCAATTTCGGTCATATCAACCTCTTTAATATCGCCAAAAAATGTTCACACGGCTGTATGCCTAGCGTGAAAAATAGAGTGGAATTATTGACGTGCACCGCGAAGATTAGACGGAAAATCCGCGTTAAAGTTGCTGCGGAACGGATTGATATCGAGTCCGCCGCGGCGCGTGTAACGGGCATAAACCGCCAGTTTCATCGGCTGGCAGGCGCGCATGATGTCGACAAAAATCCGTTCGACGCATTGCTCGTGAAATTCGTTGTGATTACGAAATGAAATTAGATAACGCAGCAGGCTTTCACGGTTGATTGCTTTGCCAACGTACTGGATTTGCACGCTGGCCCAGTCTGGCTGACCGGTGACCAGGCAATTGGATTTAAGCAGGTTCGATGTCAGTGTTTCAGTCGTTGTGCCGTCGGCCTCATCGCAGTGCAACAGTTGCGGCTGCGGCGAATAGTCATTGACTTCGATATCGAGGTTGTCGATGCAAAAGCCTTTGAGCTCGCCAAAGCGCAGCCCGTCAAATTGCGCAGGTTCGCTTACTTTGACTTGCACCGGAGCTTTAACCGCTGCACTGATATCGGTCTGCAAAATCTCTGTCAGTTTGGCGATGCCGTCAATTCTGGTTTGATTAAAGCTATTGAGGTAGAGCTTGAATGACTTGGACTCGACAATATTGACGCTGTCACACGGGATCTGGAAAGTCACCAGCGCAATTTGCGGCTTGCCTCGCGGATTCAGCCACGATACCTCATAAGCGTTCCAGATATCCAGGCCGATAAAAGGCAAAGTCGCGCCAATACCGATTTCATCGCGCTTGCCCTGGCGAGGAATCGGAAACAGCAAGCTTGGATCATATTCGGTGATATAACTGACGGTTTTGCCAAGCGGAGACGCCTGAGCGGCGGAAATTGAGTCGGTCACACTGGATACCTGATTTGATTGATCATTCATTTTACCGCTGTCGGCTTTGAATCGCAGCGGCATTTTCCCGCGCCCGCGTGGTTTTATCGGTACTTGCGCATCAATCCCACCATCACGCCATAAATTTCCAGACTCTCTGAGGGGCGAATGATTGAAAAGTCGGCGTTATGCGGAATCAGGTAATAACCTTGCTTGTCTCTCCCCAATTCCTTGAGTGTATATTCACCATCGACCACGGCAACGACCAGATCACCGACGTTGGCTGCGTGGCGTTTTTCGATCACGGCCAGATCGCCGTCATAAATACCGGCGTCCATCATCGAATCGCCGCGCACCTTGATCATGATCGACGTCGACGGGCGCGGCATCAAATATTCATCGAGCGAAATCGACTCGCTCATCGCGTCGTTGGCGGCCGCAGGCAGACCGGCCGGGACGTTGAAATCGGCCAGCTCACGCTCAAAAAAACGCTTGGTCGGCGCAAGGCGCTTATCTGGCGTCATTTCAATATACCCCGCCAGGGTAAGGCGCTTGACTAGCGCAGAAACAGCCGACTTTGACGCCATACCCAGCAATTCGCCAATCACGGCGTAGGAGGGAATGCTGCGGTAATCGGTGTAATAGTCCTGCAATTTGCCCAGATATTCATGATCGCGGTTCGGGTTGGCCATGATTTGATCCTGTTGAACATTCGTTCTGTTAGCGTATTGAACGATCGTTCCCCTGTCAAGCCCCCCAGCAAGGCGGTTTCAAGTTCGTCATCAAGCCTGCCGTAGAAAGCTGCGCCGCTCTGGTAAAATGCGTTTTTATCTGTTTGACGGCTGCGTTGTGAGAATTTTATTAGCCCCGATGGAAGGCCTGCTCGATTGCGTATTGCGCGACGTGATTACGCGCACTGGTGGCATTGATTTGTGCGTGACCGAATTCATCCGCGTCACCAGTACCTTGCTGCCCAATCGCACTTTCGAGCGCATCGCGCCTGAGATTCTAACCGAGAGCAAAACGGCAACGGGTGTGCCGGTTCGTGTGCAATTGCTCGGCTCCGACCCGGTCTGTCTGGCCGAAAATGCCGCGCGGCTGGCGACATTCAATCCGCATGGCATCGATCTGAACTTTGGCTGTCCGGCCAAAACGGTTAATCGTCATCGCGGCGGCGCGGTGTTGCTCGACGAGCCCGAGCTGATTTATCAGATCGTCAAAGCCGTTCGCGACGCTGTACCAGCGCAAATCCCGGTCACAGCCAAAATGCGGCTGGGTTATACCGACACCTCGCCAGCGATTGCCTGCGCGCAGGCGATTGAAGCCGCGGGTGCCG